>NZ_CAINTR010000054.1 GCF_903853455.1 uncultured Magnetospirillum sp. | reverse complement strand
CACGCAGACGCTTGTCCGCTTCAACGACACATCCAATCCGACGTACAATCCCATGGCTGCTCTCCCTCGCTTTAACCCCAACCCGATCATCGCCGATCGGATCGGGGAGAGCAGCACCCCGGACTACCGCATGTATTAGCCTTCGGACACGCCGCCGGTTGCGGCGGGGCGGAGCGCGCCCATCACCACGATGTCGACGAAGCGGCCGTCCACATAGCCCGCTTCCCGCATGCGGCCCTCCTCGTGAAAGCCGGCCTTGCCATAGGTGTGGACGGCGCGGGGGTTGTCGCCGTGCACGTATAGCGTGACCCGGTGGAGGTTGAGGTCGTTCCAGCAATGCCGCAGCATCAGCCGGAGCGCTTCCTGGCCGAATCCCTTGCCCCGGTCGGTCTCGTCGCCGATGAGGATCCCCATCTCCCCGCTGCGGCAGACCGGGTGAATATTGGTGACCTGGACATATCCCAGCAGCCGGAGGTCGTCCCGCCGGCGAATGGTGACCATGACCTTGGTCCGGTCGCCGCCGATGGACGCATACCACACGTCGAAGCCCATTTGGTCGGTCGGCCGGTAGGAGCCGTTCCAATGGGCCAGCGTCACCGTGTTGAGCCAGTTGAACACGGCCGGTGCGTCGCCGTGCATCAGCGGACAAAGACAGACGTTCGGCCCAATGATCATGGAATTCGGCTCGTCAAATCCTGAGGTTAGCTCGGCTTGACGGTGCCTCCCCATCGTAACGCCCGTGTGACGCGGTTCCGGGAAATTGGTAACGGACTGTATCCGCGCGGCGGCGCGGGCGGCTTAATCTTGACTTTTTGGCCATCTTTCGGTAGGGTGAGCAGAACTAGAGAACCGTCTTTCAGGCAGAAAGCCAATGTTCGTCGGTGCGTCATCAGAACAGGCTCAGGTCGCATTCTCCTCGTCGGGATGGACCAAGGAGTCTGAGCAGCCGCCGCATCTCCCCACCGGAGATGTGGTCTCGACGACTGCGGCCCCGTTCATCAGCCCCGCCATCAAGTTCGACGCCCAGTCCGGCATTGCCGTTTGGGAAATCCTCAATGGCCAAACCGGCGAGGTCGAGGTGCAGTATCCGTCCAAGGCGGTGGTGGAGGAATATGGCCGCCACGGCTCGTCCGCGCCGGAGACCGCCAAGCCCGAGGCCGCGCCGACGACGAGTGGAGATGCAACCGTCCCGCCGTCGTCCCCCCAGGCCGCGCCGATACCGACGCCGCCTCCAGCCGCCGTCGTCGCGTCGGCGGTGCATGCGTCCACGGTCGCCTGATACCGACGAGCCACTGTCGTTGCTCGTCTCGTTGTCCCAGTCGCCGGGCGCTCGCGCTTGGCTCTCGCGCCATGGGGCGCGGCGGGCTTCGCCCTTGCCGTCTCACCCTCGAACTGAAAAGTCAGTTCGAGGGCTCGGCGGTATGACCCGCTCACGCGGTCTTGGTTACAAAGCCGTCCGGCGCAAGTGGTCGAGGTGGCGCAGCAGCATTTCCAGCTTGGCGACGATCAGCTTGGCCTCGGCGATTTCCGCGTCGAGGAAGGCCTCGACCGAGCGGCCGGCGATGACGGCATGGCGGGCGCCGGACACCAGCCGGGCTCCCGCCGCCAACCTCAACCCGCATAATCCGTCGCGCTCGGACGCTCCGATCAGCACCGGCTGGCCGATATGGGCGCACAGTCCTGCCAGCCGGCGTTCCTCGTCGTCGGCGGTGGCGGGGAGCAGGCCGGCGACATCGGCGTTGAGCCAGCCGTAGACCCGGCGGGCGGTGGCGATGTCCAGCGGCGCTCCCGCCGGGTCCGGTGCCAGGGCGAAGGTCAGGATGGTCGCCAACTGGTCCCAGCTGCCGTCGCCACCCAGGGCGGCGCGGTCGGGGGGCGGACAGGGCAGCAGGCGCAGGACCGGCGAGGCGGCGATCACCGGCCGGATGGCGTCGAGGAAGGTGGCGAGGATGCGCTGGGCCTCCGTCGCCGCCACGGCGTGGAAAGCCTCCATCTCCCACAGCGCCGCCCACCAGCGCATCAGCAGGCCGAGATTGGCCTCGCCGCCCATGGGATGGCAGTAATGTTCCCAGGACTGGGGCCAGCAATGGCGCTCGTTATAGGCGTTGTAGCCCTCGGGCAGGGCGCTGCGTCCCAACTGGATCCGGCCGCCGATGACGGCGGGGACCAGCAGGGCGCCGGCGAAGGGCGGGCCGGTGAAGAATTTCGAGCCGGTGACGATCACCATGAAGCCACGCGACAGATAGTGCGCCAGGCTGTGCCGCGACAGCCGCAACTGCGAGGCGTCGACCACCACGTCCAGGCTGCCGGCGAAGCGGTGCGCCAGGTCGCAGGTGGCGGCGATGCTGGGCGCCACCAGGCCGGTCTTGGAGGTGTCGAGGAGGTGGAGCAGCACCCGTCGGCCGGCGGCGATGGCGGCGGTGACCGCCTGGGCGGCGGCGGCATCGACCACCGACGGCGGCAGCAACTCGCCGCTGTCGTCGCGCACCGCCAGGGTCACCAGTTCCACCCGGGCGGTGGAGGCAGCGTCCACCGGTTCGCCCACCGCCACATGGCGGCCCATGGCGGTGGTGGGGTTGTAGTGGCGGCCGGCCGCCGCCGCCATCACGTTGCTGGCGGTTTCCTGCGGCGCGATGACGATGTTGGTCAGGGGGCTGTCGTCGGCGGCCAGGGCGAGATGCAGGGCGTAGAATTCGCCATCGGTGCCCGACGGCGCCAAGATGGCCTCGGTGCCGGCGATGCCGCCGCACTGGGCGAGGATGGCGCGCCGCGCCTGGGCCATGGCGTCGCCGTATTTGTCGTCCAGCCGTCCGGCCGCCGCCGCCTTCACCAGCCGCCGCCGCAACTCCTCCACATGGGCGAAGGCGCCGTCGGAGATGGAGGTGGCGGTGGTCGAGGCGAAGGTGAAGGCCCAAGGGCGCGGGCGCGGACTGCAGCCGTAGCGGTTCAATCCGGTTTCCGGCACCAGCCGCAGCCGCTCGTCGCCGCCGGTGGTCAGCAAGGCCTCGGTCGGGATCGCCACCCGCCAGCCTTGGCGAAAGCCGTCGGAGTCCAGGGCGGCCGCCAGTTCCGCTTCATCGATCTCGGCGGTATCGCCCTGGCAGGCCAGCAACAATCCGGTCAGGGTGGCCAGGGAGACCGAAGCCGCGACCGAGGCCGGCGGCGGCTGGTCCCGGCCAAGCCGGTCGAGCCAATCGGGGGGGAGAAAGCCGACGCAGGCGGCGCGCTCGGCCTCGGCCATCATGGCATGGGCGACGGCGGCGCAGCGGGCCGCCAGCAAGGCGGCGACGATGCGATGGTCGGGGCCGGCGGGCAGGTGGTCGAGCCACAGGGCGGTTTCGGCGGCAAGGCGCAGGGTCAGGGCCAGCCGCGCCTCCTCGCCGCCCGCCGCCGGACCGATGGTGATGCCGCAATCGGCGAGCAGAAACGGCGAGACGAGGCCGGGATCGAAGGTCAGCGTCACCCCGGCCGTCAGCGGTCGCATTTCCGGGCGCCGCGTGGCCGCGTCGAGCAGGGCCGAAATGTCGGGGGGCATGGTCGTCAGGCCGTCTTGCCGCCGGCCCGTCGCCGCAGCATTTCCTGGAAGGCACGGAAGATGCGGTGCATCTGCGGCGGCTTGTAGGGGAAGATGTCGGGCGGGTCCATGGCGTGCACGATCATCGCTGTGTCGACCTCGAAGATCAGCAGCCTGCCATCGGCGGCCTCGGCGCAATCGGTGGCGAAATAGTCGAGGCCGATGCGCTCGGCCAGGGCCTTGAAGGCCTCGGCGTGGCGCTGGGCGAAGTCCGTGTCGAAGGTGGCGAAGGCGCGTGCCTCCTCGTCGCGCTTGGCGGCGCTCTCCCGCATGCTGGCGTTGAGGTAGTGGATCATCCAGTTGCTGGAGACCGCCATGTGGCAGACGAAGGGGCGGCCCTCGATCACCGCGATGCGGTATTTGCGGAAGAAGCCGTCGTTGCCGCAGTAATCGACGAAGCTGGACAGGTAGTATTCGGCGGCCGGTTGGGCCGCCAGATAGCCGGCGATGGCGGCGGCGCTGTCGAGCTTTTCCAGCCCCTTGCCGGCATGGGAATCCAACGGCCGGACGATGATGGGGAAGCTGCCGCCGGGCAGCAGGTCGCCCAGCGCCAGTTGCCCCCATCCCAGCCGCATCAGCATTTCGGGCTCGACCCGCACCGTGGCGGGAATGGCGATGCCCGGCGCCTCGGCCAGTTGGGCGCTGACGCTGTCGCGCGACAGCCGCAGCACGGCGCGCGGGTCGTTGAGCCGGACCGGGCACGGCCACTGGTCGATGAAGGCGGCGATGCGCTGGAGAATCTCGCGGTTCTCGTCGGATTCTCCGGCGACGACCATGACCAGGTCGTGGTCGGGAACCGTCTCGGGCAGATCCCGGCCCGGCACCACGTACAGCACGTCGAGCCGGATGTCGGAGTTCTCCAGCAGGAACTGGATAGGAATGTTGGCCATCATGTCGCCCGGCGCCGCGATGGCCAGCAGGCGGATTCCATCCTCGCCGGCAGTGTCCGACTGGTCGCGGAACACCTGCTGCAGCGCCAGGGCGCGGTTCTGGTAAAGCTGGCCGGCCTGTCCCTGGCCCAGCAGCATGTGGATGGTGCCCAGATCCATCAGCGCGGCGGCGTCGGTGTCGTCCGCGTTGACCCGCTCCAGCAGTTGCAGCGCCAGCGGCACCATGTTGACGCCCTGGAAGGCCATGGTCGTCAGCTTGGCCATTCCCAGGGACAGCGGGGGCCAGGGTCGATCATTTCCAGTGGTCACGGCGGCTCCTTGCGCGGACAAACCCAAGGGCAGGGTAACCCGGAATGGTTAATCATTGCTTCGCTCCCAAAGCGAGAATGGCATCGACCATGCGGTCGACGTCGTCCTCGCGGGTGCGGTGGTTGACGATGGCGGCGCGAATGGCCAGGCAGCCGCCGATGGTGGTGGTGGAGGGCACCGCGATGCCGGATTCATGCAGGTCGGCGACGATACGGGCGTTCAGCCGGTCGGGATCGGCGCCCTTGTGGCGGAAACAGACGACGTTCAGCGCCACCGGCGCCAGCAATTCCAGCCGCTCTTCCGCTTGGATCCGGTCGCGCAGATGGCGGGCCACCCGGCAGGTGCCGGCGATGGCCTCGCCCAGCCGGTCAAGCCCGTAGACCTTGAGGGTGAACCAAGTCTTCAACGCCCGGAAACCGCGCGACAGGTCGGGACCGAAGTCGCACGGCCAGGGCGAGCCGCCGGCCAGGCCGCGGGTCTCGCGGCGCAGATAGGCGGCGGGCGAGGCGAAGGTGGCGCGGTGCGTCTCGCCGTCGCGCACCAGCAGATAGCCGGCGTCGTAGGGGACCTGCCCCCATTTGTGGAAGTCGAAGGCCAGCGAGTCCGACCGCTCGATCCCGGCCAGCAGCGGCGCCAGCTCCGGCGTCAGCATGCCCAGGGCACCGAAGGCGCCGTCCACATGGAACCAGGCTCCCTCGGCGGCGGCGATGTCAGCCACGGCGTTCAGGTCGTCGATGGCTCCCACATCCACCGTTCCGGCGTTGGCGATCACCATGAACGGGGTCAATCCGGCGGCGCGGTCGGCGGCGATGGCAGCCTGTAACGCCGCCAGATCCAGGCGGTGTTCGGCATCGGTGGCGATCAGCCGCAGGGCGTCGGCGCCCAATCCCGACATCTCGAAGGCCTGACGGATGCAGCCATGGGCGGCGGTGGAGGCATAGGCCACCAGACCATCATTCCGGCCGCCCAGCCCGGTCCGGCGGATCTCGGTGCCGAGCGCCTGGGTGCGGGCCACCAGCACCGCCAGGAAATTGGCCATGGAGGTGCCGGTGACGAACAGCCCGCTGGCGGTGGAGGGATAGCCGAACAGCACCCTGACCCAGCGCAGGATTTGGCGCTCCACCTCGATGGGGGCGTGATCGCGGCCACCCAGATTGGCGTTGAGGCCGCCGGCCAGCATTTCGGCCAGCATTCCCACCACGGTGCCGCCACCGTGAACCCAGCCCATGAAGCCGGGATGAAGATTGCCGAGGCCGTAGGCCTGGACGGTGTCGCGGAACTCGGCGTGGACCGTGCCCAGGTCGCTGCCCTGGTGGGGCAGGGCGGCATCGAAGCCGGCGCGGATGTCGTCGGGGATCGGGCGCCAGACCGGGCGGTCGCGTACTGTCCGCACATGGTCGATGGCGTCGTCGAGCATGCGATGGGCCTCGGCTCTCAAGGCCTCCCAATCGGCGGGATCCAGGTCGTCGGCCCCAACTCCCATGGTGTTTCCTTCCTCTGTCGCTTCGGACACTTTAGGAAGGAGGGCGGGCGGCGGCAAGGAGCAACGCGACGCGCGCCTCATGGCGCGGAAGGCAAGGGCGCTCGCGCCCGCCCGCCGCTTGAGGGCGCCGCTGATCGGTTCCGATCAGCGGGATACGGTATGAGAGGGGCGTGTGTCTCCCGGCTTCGAAGTGCGGGAGACACACGGGGCCGACGGTCAATGCGCCTGCTTGACCACCGTGATGTCGACGACCCGGTTGTGGCGTTCGGCGGCGTCGTTGGCGGTGGCGACTTCTTGCTTGCCCTCACCGGTCCAACTCGTGTCGATGCGGTTGGCCGGTACGCCGGCGGTGATGAGCGCGTCGCGGACCTGATCCGCCCGTCGCTGCGACAGAGCCATGTTGGCCGACGGAGGGCCGACGCGGTCGGTCTTGCCGATCACCGTCACCCGCGTCGTGCCGCTGTTGGCCACCACATAGGCCACGTTCTTGACGATCATCTGGCCGCGCGAGTCGATATCGACCTTGTTGGTGTCGAAATAGACCTGGTACCAGGCGCCGGCCAGTTCAGGCTCGAACGCCGAGGCAACCGGCGGCGGGGCTGCTTGTTCGGCGCATCCCGCCACCATGGCAAGGGCCAGGGTCGCGGCGAACGCCCGTAGGAATTTTGCGGATTGAAACATGGAAACCTCCATTATCGGCCGACTGGGGTGCCGGCTTGGGCGACCTAGCGCCAAATCGGCCGGCCGAGATTGACCTGGTGTTTATTGGTGAGCGCGCCGGCGCCGGCGCCGACGGCGCCGCCGATCAACGCGCCCTCGAGGGGAGCGCCAACCAACAGTCCGCCAAGCGCTCCGACTCCGGCGCCGATACCGCCGCCGCTGTAGGTCACCGTCGGATTGCTGGGAGCGGTCGACTGCACCTGCTGCGGCGCGGAGGACTGCGGCGCGCAGGACGCGACCGTCAGTCCGGCAAGCACGGTTACGATCATCGGCACGGCAAACAGCGGCATTGTCAATTTCAAGATGTTCATTGTCATTCTCTTTATTTTGCGGAGCCGCAGAGCTTGCCGGGGCAAACTTTGAACTTCCGGCTTGCGACCTGCTGCCGAGTGAGAAAATGCAGGCGATTGACGCCAGATGGCCGGTGGCCATTAGCCAATGCTTAAAAATTACTGTCTAAAGTGTAGCCGGAAGCCAAGCCGAGGCAGCAGACTCGGAAAATACTCAATTTCGCGGAGAGGGAATATCCGATGGGCAACCTTCATCCGCACCGCCCGCCGAATCCGCTTATCGCTTCCGATTCTGGATTAATGTTGCTAACCTACCCCTTGTGGAATCAACAGAAGATCCAGAATGGATCGCGCAGGCCATGAAGAATCGGTCGAAACTGCTCGCGGGGGTGCTGGCGGCTTTGTTGGCGGGCTGTTCCGGTCCTGCCGACTTGGCCGACATTCATGACGACCTCGCCCACCATACCCAGACGCTTCCTTCGGAGGTGTTGTCCCGGCCGTTGACGGTGGACGACGCCATTGCCTTGGCCATGCGCTACAACCTGGATTCGCGCGTCAAGGCCCTGGAGGAGGTGATCGCCGTCGGCAAGGCGGACCTGTCCATGTTCGCCATGCTGCCGCAGATGGCGGCGAACGGCGCCCTAAGCCGGCGCAACCCGCGCAGCATCACCACGTCGAAGGACCTGTCCACCGGTACCGTCAGCACCGCGCCCTCCACCAGCGAGGACGCGTTTCGCCGTACCGGCGACCTGACCGCGTCGTGGAATCTGATGGATTTCGGCATCGCCCTGCTGCGCTCCGATCAGGAGGACAACCGGGTCGCCCTGGCCATCGAGAAACGCCGCCGTGCCGTCCACCTGCTGGTCCAGGACGTCCAGGCCGCCTATTGGAAGTCGGTGATCAACGAGTTCGCCGAGAAGAAGTACAGCACCCTTGAGTTGAAGCTGATGCGCTCGGTCCAGAATGCCGAGACCGCCGAGCGCACCAAGGTGGGCGATCCCATGCAGATGCTGGGGCACCAGCGCGCCATCGTCGAAACCATGCGCCAGATCGCCGAGTTGCAGCGCCAGACCGCCTCGGCGCGGGCGGAGCTGGCGGGTCTGATGGGGATGGCGTCTTCGACCGTCTTTCGTCTGGTGGAGTTGGACGACGGTTCCGACCTCAGCGCCGCCGATCCGCTCCACACGGTGGACACCATGGAGGAAATCGCCCTGGCCAATCGGCCGGAGCTGAAGACCGAGGAAGCCCAGTTCCGCATCGACGTGGACGACGTCCATACCGAGATGCTGAAGTCGCTGCCCGGCATCGGCCCCTATATGGGCGGGCATTTCGATTCCAACTCGTTCCTGATCTACAACTCCTGGGCCGATGCCGGCCTCAAGATGGCGTGGAACCTCGTCGATCTGATGTCGGCGCCCAAGCGCATCGACCAAAGCAAGGCGGTGGCCGAAACTACCCGTGCCCGCCGTCTGGCGGTGGCCATGGCGGTGCTGACCCAGGTCCATGTGTCCGAAATCCAATACCGCCATGCCCTCAAGGAATACCGGCTGACCGAGCAGATGGCGGCCATCGACCGCCGCATCACCGGCCTGTCGTCCAAGTCGCGCGAGGCCGGCAGCGGCAGCCCCATGGAGGAAATCAAGGCCGAGGCGGCGGCCATGTTGTCGACGCTGCGCCGCTTCATCATCTATTCCGACCTCCAGGCGGCCAAGGCCCGCATGAACGCCGCCATGGGCCTGGATCCCAATCCGCCCGCCTTGCAGGGCGACCCCCCTGTCGGTGACGCCGATGGCCTCAGCTGAACCCACTCGCCAGGACCTGGAAGCGGCGGCGGTCGCCGCCTGTCTGCGCTCGCTCGGCCATGCCGTCGCCGCCACCGCGCTGATCGAATCCGCCCGCATGGTGACGGGGGAGGGGAGCCGCACGGTGTGGCCCGACGCCCTGGCGCGTTACGGTTTTGCCGGCCGGGTGGAAGACGACGTGGTTGCCGCCCGGCTGTCGCCCGACCTGTTCCCCTGCGTCCGGCTGGGGCCGGGCGAGCCAACGGTGCTGGCGCGGCCGCCGCGCGACGGCGGCGCGGCGACGCTGCTGTTCGTGCGCCCCAAGCTGGACCGGGCCGCCAGCACCATGCCGGCCTCCTGGCCCGCCCTGCTGGCCTCGTGGCGGCCCATGGTGATCCGGGCCGGCGTGGCGGGCATGCTGGCCAATGCCCTGGCCCTGGCGGCGCCGGTGTTCTCGGCCCAGGTCTACGACCGGGTCCTGCCGCACGGGGTGCTCGACTCCTTGCTGGTCATGGCGGCGATGTTCTTCGGCGCCACCCTGTTCGAGCAGATCTTCCGCCGCCTGCGCGCCCTGTTCGTCGAGGACGCCCTGCACGAGGGCAATGTGAAGCTGGCGGTGGACATGCACCGGCGCATCCTGGAGACCCGCTTCGAAGGCGCCGTCGCCCCCTCCGGCCATCTCATGCGCCTGTTGCAGGATTACGATTCGGTGCGCGACGGGTTCGGCGCGGCGGCGGTGTCGGTGTTCGCCGACCTGCCGTTCATGGCGCTGTTCCTGTTCGGCCTGTTCCTGTGCGATCCGCTGGTGGCCCTGGCGATCATCGTTCTCAACGGCGCGGTGACGGTGGCGACCCTGGTGGCCATTCGCCGCCAGCGCCTGCTGCATCGGGAATTGTCGCGGGCCGCCACCATGCGGGCCCAGGCGGCGCAGGAGACCTTCCTCGATCCCGAGACGGTGCGCCGGGTGGGGGCCTCGGCCTATCTGCAAGCCAAGTTCCGCCAGAGTACCGTGCTGTATGCCGCCGCCACCCGCGCCATCCGCAGTCTGGCGGCCATGCGCGGCAACCTGTCCATGCTGGCGCAGAACATGGCCATCCTGCTGGCGGTAGGGATCGGCGCCTGGCACGCGGTGGACGGCGGCTCGACCGCGGGAGTGATCCTGGCGGCGACCATGCTGGCCACCCGCTTCACCGGCGCCACCATGCAACTGGTGTCGGTGGTGCCGCAGGCGCTGTCGGCCTTGTCCTCGCTGGAAGCCCTGCGAACCGTGACCAACCGGCCTACCGAGCGTCCCGACGGCGCCGCCTTGGTTCACCGCCCCATCGCAAGGGGCGAGGTGGTGCTGGACTGCGTCACCGCCCGCTATCCCGGCATGGCCCAGCCGGCGGTGGTCGATGTCAGCCTGGCCATCCCCGCCGGGGGGCGTCTGGCCATCATCGGACCGTCGGGATCGGGCAAGACCACGCTGGAAAAGGTGGTCGCAGGCGTCATCCGTCCCGAAACCGGCCGAGTGATGCTGGACGGCGTCGACATCGCCGCCATCGAGCCGGCCGATCTGCGCCGCCATCTGGCCATCTGCCCGCAGGCGCCGCCCCTTTACGCCGGCACGCTGCGCACCAACCTGTCCTTCGACGGTCTGGTCGACGACGAGTCCATGGTGCGGATGCTGTCGGCCCTGGGCGGGGACATGATCCTGCCGGTCGGCATGGGTCTCGACTTCGAGGTGGCCGAGGGAGGCCGCAACCTGTCCGGCGGCCAGCGGCAGTTGGTGGCGGTGGCACGCACCCTGCTGCGGGCGGCGCCGGTGACCATTCTCGACGAACCGACCTCCGGCCTCGACGACGCCACGGAGAAACGGGTGATCGCCTGCATCCATCAGGTCTGCCAGCAGCGGACGCTGGTGGTGATTTCCCATCGCTCGACGGTGCTGACCCTGGCGCCGAAGATCGCCGTGCTCAACCGGGGACGGCTGCTGCGGGTGGCCACCCCCGGCGAACTGGCCCCGCGGCCGGGAGGCGCCTGATGTTCGCCCGTGGCAAAGTGCCCGCTCTCGAGGACTTCCGCAGTCCGATCCACGGCATCGCCCCCTCGCTGACGCCGCCCTCGGCGACCTCGCTGCTGGTGTGGTCGAGTGTGGCCTTCGTCAGCCTGTTCGGCGCCTCGGCGCTGCTGGACCTGGACGAGGTGGTGACCGCCCAGGCGCGCATCGAGCCGTCCAGCCAGGTTCGCCACATCCAGCACTACGAGGGTGGCACCATCCGCGACGTGCTGGTGCGCGAGGGTGATCTGGTGGGCGAGGGCGATGTGCTGGTGCGTCTGGTCAATTCCCAGGGCGCCCAGGATCTGGCCGACCGCCAGTCGCGCTGGATGTCGACCCAGGCGCGGGTGTTGCGGCTGAAAGCCGATCTGGCGGGGGTTCGCGACATCGCCTGGCCGGCCGGCAACACCGTCGACGCCGAAACCCGCCGCCGCGAAACCACCACCCATGCCGAGCGTCTGGCCTATCGCGGCCAGCAGGTCACCACCATCCAGCGCGAGGTCGAGCGGCGCCAGAAGGAGGTGATCGAGGCCGAGACCAAATCCACCGGTCTCAATCGCACCCAGGCCAAGCTCGGCGAGGAGATGAAGGTCAAGAAGAAGGCCTACGCCGCCGGCGTGGTCGGCGACCAGGAGGTGCTGCACCTGGAGCGCGAGCAGTCCATGCTGGACACCGAGGCCTCGACGGCGCGCGATTCCATCGCCCGGCTCAAGGCGCAATTGCGCGAGGCCGACTCCAAGCTGGCGGAATTCGAGCAGGGCTGGCGCTCCCAGGTGCTGGACGACATGGGCAAGGCCGAGGCCGAGCTGGCGGCGCTGTCGGCCACGGTCGGCATCGCCAACGACCGCGAGTCGCGCAGCGAGGTGCGCTCGCCGGTGCGCGGCGTGGTCAAGATGGCGGCGATCACCAGCGTCGGCCAGGTGGCCCGGCCGGGCGACACCTTGATGGACATCGTGCCCGCCGACGACACCTTGGTGGTCGAGGCCAAGGTCGCCCCCCAGGATATCGGGCAGTTGCGCGACGGCCTGAAAGCCTCGGTACGGCTGTCCGCCTACGACCAATTCCGCTACGGCCATCTCGACGGACACGTCACCATGGTCGGCGCCGACGCCATCGACGAAACCAGAGGCAATGCCGCCTCCACCTATTACCGGGTCCTCATCGCCGCCGACCGTTCGTCGCTGGCCGACGCCAAGGGCAAGGACCACGCCATCCGTCCGGGAATGGTCGGTTCCGCCTCCATCGTGGTCGGCCGCAAATCCATCCTGCGTATGGTATTCGACCCGGTTTTGCGCAATGATATGGGGACGTCGCTGCACGCGATGACCCTGGATCTGGAGTTCCTGTCCGGCCTTCGTCCTTGGCTGGACCGGATGGCCCACAGGCTTTCAGGGAACGGGTAGGTCGCCATGCATCTCGCCAAACCACCCATCGCCGCTCATTCCCCTTCCCACCTGCTGCTGGTGGCGGACGCCGCCAAACCCGACGCTGCCGGTCACGGCGCCATCGGCAAGGTTACCGCCACCCAGGGCGAGGCCTTCATCGTGCGCAACGGCGAGCGCATTCCCGCCACCGCCGAGGCGCCGGTCTTCCAGGGCGACGCGGTGGAGACCAAGGCCGGCGCCCAGATTTCCCTGGTGTTCGCCGACCGCGAGACCTTCGTGCTCAAGGACAAGGGCATGATGGCGCTGGACGAGTTCACCTTCGACCCCGTCCACAAGACCGGATCGGCCACCTTCCTCATCGCCCAGGGTGCCTTCACGGCGGTGTCGGGCGATCTGGCCAAGACCTCGCCCGACGCCTTCCACATCGCCACCCCCACCATGGTCATCGGCGTTCGCGGCACCACGGTGTCCGGTCAGGTTACCTCGGAGGGCGCCACCTCGGTGGCGCTGCTGGCCGATCCGGGGTCCAACTTCGTCGGCGAGATGACGCTGGGCCACCTCGGCGGCGGCGACAGCATCGTGGTCAACACCGCCGGCGCCGGCATCGTCAACGCCACCAGCACGTCCAGTTGGACGGTCAGCCCCAATGCCGCCGCCAGCGTGGCGGTCTTCGCCCCGGCCGCCGTGGCGCCGCCGAGCGTGTCGCCGCCCTTGCCCGCCGCGCCAGCGACGGCGCCGGGCGGCGACCACGGGCCGGCGCAGGGCCAGGGTCAGCAGGGACAAGGGCAGGGAGGGCAGCAGCACAACGCCGCGCCGCCTCCCGCTGCCGAGGCCGCGCCTCCGCCGCCACCGCCAGCTCCGCCTCCGCCAGCTCCGGCCCCGCCGCCGCCGGAGCCACCTCCGCCACCTCCACCGCCACCTGCGCCTCCGCCACCTGCGCCGCCGTCACCGACGCCGCCACCGCCATCCAATACTCCTCCGACCAGCAGCCCGGTAAACCTGGGAAACGCCACCGAGAACAATCCGGTGACGATCACCAAAGCCTCGCTGCTGGCCAATGCCCACGACGCCAACGGCGACACCCTGACGGTGACCGGTCTCACCGCCGATCACGGTACTTTTGCCGACAACGGCAACGGCACCGTGACATTCACGCCCGCCGCCAACTATGTCGGACCGGTGACCATCACCTACACAGTGGATGACGGCCATCCTGGCGGCACCGTCACCGGGACTGCCTCGCTGACCGAAATCGCATCGGTGAACAACGCGCCCACCATCACCGGCACGGTCAACGCCACCGCTGGCGACCATGTCGGCGGCGGGACCACCGGTCATGTCACCGCCAGCGACGTGGACGCCAACGATGCCGGCCTGCTGGCCTATCGCATTCAAGGCGGCAGCGTGCTCGACGCCAGCCACGACACCCTGGCGACGACCCACGGTACGGTGACGCTGAATACCGCCACCGGCGATTTCACCTTCACCCCCAATGCCGGCGCCGCCAGCCTGGGGGTGGGCGCTACCGTCACCGACAGCTTTACCGTCGCGGTCAATGACGGCCATGGCGGCAGCGTCACCACCACGGTTGGGGTTGACCTCACGGGCACCAACGACGCGCCGACCCTTGGCGTCGGCAACCTCACCACCAGCAACGACCACACCCTGGTCAGCTCGGCCGCCACCAGCAATGATCCCGATGCCGGCGATACCGTCAGCTATCACCTGACCGGCGGCACCGTATCGGGTTCGAGCGAATACCTGCTCACCACCCATGGCACGGCGACGATCGACACCGTCACCGGCGGCTATTCCTTCACCCCCAATGCCGGCGCCGCCAGCCTGGGCCAGGGCCAGACCGCCACCGATACCTTCGATGTCGTGGCCACCGACAATCATGGCGCTTCGTCCGCGCCCGGGACGGTGAGCGTCACCATCAACGGTTCCAACGACGCCCCGACCATTACCACCACGGTCAATGCTACCGCCAGCGACCATGCCGGCGGGACCACCGGTAACGTCACCGCCAGCGACGTGGACGCCAACGATGCTGGCCTGCTGGCCTATCGTCTCCAGGGCGGCAGCGTGTTTGATGGCACCCACGACACCCTGGCGACCACCCACGGCACGGTGACCATCGATACCACCACCGGCGATTTCACCTTCACCCCCAATGCCGGCGCCGCCAGCCTGGGCGTCGGGGCCACCGCCACCGACAGCTTTACCGTCGCGGTCAATGACGGCCACGGCGGCAGCGTCACGACTTCCGTCGGCGTGGACATCACCGGCACCAACGACGCCCCGACCGATTCGGGGGCGGTCACCTTGACGGCGGGTACCGAGAACACGCCGGTGATCATCACCAAGGCGGCGCTGCTGGCCAATGCCCACGACGTCGATACCGGCGACACCCTGACGGTCACCGGTCTCACCGCCGACCACGGCACTATCGCCGACAACGGCGACGGCACTGTTACCTTCACCCCCACCAACGGCTATGTCGGGACGGTGCACTTCACCTACACGGTGGACGACGGTCATGGCGGCACGGTGGCTGGTACCGCCACCATGTCCGAGAACGCGCCGCTCCCCCTCAATCAGGTCGGCGCCATCTTGCACGTGACCTCGGCCGCCTCGCTGGTCGATGCCAATTTCACCGGCTACAGCGGCGTCACCACCCTGGCCTTCGACACCGCCACGGGAACCCAGGGCGCGGTGCTGGGGAGTCATGCCCTGGCGGCGGGAATCACCACCGTCGATGCCTCGGCGACCACCGGAGGCGTGAGCATCAACGCCTCGGCCGCCACCCAGAACCTGACCTTCACCGGCGGCAGCGGCAACGACATCTTCGTCGGCGGCAGTGGCGCCGACACCATCATGGGCGGTGTCGGCGCCGACACCCTGACCGGTGGCGGCGGCAGTGACACATTCGTCTACACCAATCCCAACCAGACCCTTGACCCCGGGGCAAGCCGCGACGTCATCACCGATTTCCAGACCGGAGTCGACCATCTCAAGATCTCGCTGAGCGGGACCCATGTGGATGTGTCCACCTTCGCCGCCAACGCGGGATTCTACAACGGCGGGCAGGGGACGCTGGCCGGCGGTAACGTGGTCGGGGACGGCTTCTATGCCAGCTCCGATCAGGCCTTCTACATCTACGTGACGGGCACCACGACCGATATCGGAGCCGATGGCGGCTACGTCATCGGTAGCGCCAATCAAATCAACGCCTCGGACCTGCAATTCGTCATTACCGGGACCGGCAACAACGCCACCCTGATCGGCGGGTCCGGGGACGAGCACTTCCTGGTGAGTACGGCGAACCTCGCCAGCGACAGTATCGACGGCGGCACCGGCTCGAGTTACGTCGTCCTGACCGATGCCGGGACGCTGACCGATACCGCCTTCGCCAACGTCCACAACATGACCGGGGGGTTGGTGGTCCATGACGGCGACGTGGTGACGCTGGGGACCGATTGGCAGAATTCCAACATGTCCGTCATTGACGCCACCGCCACCACCGGCGCGGTGACGGTGGACGCCTCGGCGACCACCAGCTACGCCCAGTTCAACGCCGGCAGCGGCACCGATGTCTTCATCGGTGGCAACAACGTCGGCGCCGTCAACAACTTCGACGTGTCCACCGCCGCGCTGGCCAACGACACCTTCACCGGCGGCGCCGGCTTCAATTCCCTCAACCTGCTCAGTGGGGGAACTGTGGCCGATTCCGCCTTCGCCCATGTGACCAACATGCCGAACCTACAACTGTTCGACGGCGATTCGGTGACGCTGGGGAGCTTCTCCCAGGCGGCCGGCATCGTGAACGCCAGCGCCTCCGGCAGCACAGGAACCGAGGTGATCGACGCCTCGGCCCGGACGGATGTGGTCACTCTGCAGGCCGGCAGCGGCGTCGATACCCTGATCGCCGGCACCGGCGCCGACCAGCTTTACGGCGACTTCAACAGTATCGGCGCCACCACCTTCGTGCCCACCGCCGCCGGGGCCACCGTCAGCATCAACAACTACCTGCCGAGCACCAGCAACATCGAACTGGACGATTCCAAGTTCCACCTGGGCACCTCGGGGACCCTGGCGGCCACCAATTACGCTTCCGACGCCAGTGTCGTGAATACCATCAGCGGTGCCACCCACGACTTCAATGCCGGCGTTCACGCCGCCGGCGTGGTCGCCATCGGCGACGGCGGCTCCGGCGCCACTTTGTGGTACACCGCCGACATGGCGGCCGCCACCACCGCCAATTCGCACGAATTCGCCCATGTCACCAACGTCAACACGACGGCGCTGGACAATACCCAGTTCCACCTGCACGTCTGACGAAGCCCGGCCCCGTCATCTCGCATCCGTGTGACTGTTCGCCTTACTCCAGCCGGCCCATGCGCTCCTCGAGGTCGAGGGCCAGGGTGCCCCATTCGATTTCGATCTGGGTCCGCAAGTTCGACCAGCGCTCGTCGGAGAGTTCTTCCCAGCCGTTGAGCCTGGAGGTCAGTTCGTTGCGTCGTTCGATCAATCCGCTCAGACGCCCGGCCATGTCGATTTTCACGGTGTCCTTGGTCGTCGCGGTCATGTTCTGGCGCATGCGCTCGATGGCGAATCCCATCGCCTCGTTGCGGCGGCGCATTTCCTGAAGGATGTCTGCTTTAGCCACGGTATCTCTCCTCGCCACATAGGCTCGTCGGATATGGAGTCTGCACATGGCGGGCACAGACCCCGGCCACAAGCCGAACAAGGTCAGATTGGGTAGTTTCCGAAGCTGCTGTCGCCGGAGGAGCGCCGGCTATTGTCGCCTTGCGACGCATGCCGGTCGCGCGCAGGCCTTGGTTGACGTCGGGGCTGTCTCGCTGCACCCTGGTTGAATGCTGATGCCGCCATAGGGATACTCCATGGATTCCGTTGCGTCGGTGGGAATGGTCGTATCGGTTCGGGGCGCCGTCGTGGACGTCAGGTTCGACGGCCAGACCTTGCCGCCGATCAACACGGCCCTGGTGGTCGAATGGGACCGGCCCGATCCGCTGGTTCTGGAAGTGCACAGCCATGTGGACCGGGCCACCGTCCGCGCCATCGCGCTCCAGGCGACCGCCGGCCTTGCCCGCAGCACGGCGGTACGCGCCACCGGCGCGCCCATATCGGTTCCGGTCGGCGACGCGGTTCTGGGGCGGCTTCTCGACGTGATCGGGGAGGTGCGGGATCGCGGTCCGGCACTGCCGCCCGACACGCCGCGACGGGGCATCCACAATCCCCCGCCGGCGCTGGAGGACGAGACCTCGACCACTGCCATGTTCGAGACCGGCATCAAGGTCATCGACCTTCTGGCGCCGCTGGCCCAGGGCGGCAAGGCCGCCATGTTCGGCGGTGCCGGCGTCGGCAAGACCGTGCTGGTGATGGAATTGATCCATGCCATGGTGGAGAAGTACAAGGGCATCTCGGTCTTCGCCGGGGTGGGAGAACGCTCCCGCGAAGGCCACGAACTGCTGCTCGACATGCAAGGCTCGGGAGTTCTGGCGCGGACGGTGCTGGTCTACGGCCAGATGAACGAGCCGCCCGGCGCGCGCTGGCGGGTGCCGCTGACCGCCCTGACCATCGCCGAGCATTTCCGCGACCAGAAGCATCAGAACGTGCTGCTGCTGATGGACAACGTCTTCCGTTTCGTCCAGGCCGGAAGCGAGTTGTCGAGCCTGCTGGGACGCCTGCCGTCGCGGGTCGGTTATCAGCCGACTCTCGCCACCGAAGTGGCGTCGTTGCAGGAGCGCATCGCCTCGGTGGCCGGGGCGGCGGTTACCGCCATCCAGGCCGTCTACGTTCCGGCCGACGATTTCACCGACCCGGCGGTGACGGCGATTTCCAGCCATATGGACAGCATCATCATGTTGTCGCGGGCGCTGGCGGCCGAGGGTTTCTACCCGGCCATCGATCCGCTCGCCTCGTCCTCGGTGCTGCTCGACCCGTTGGTGGTCGGCGAGGAGCATTACCGCCTCGCCGAGCGCGCCCGCGAGACCTTGGCCCGCTTCAAGGATCTCCAGGACATCATCGCCCTTCTCGGCGTCGAGGAACTGGGGGCCGGCGACCGGCTGATCGTCAAGCGCGCCCGCCGGCTTCAGCGCTTCCTCAGCCAGCCGTTCGAGGTGACGGAGGCCTTCACCGGCACGCCGGGCCGCAGCGTCAGCCGCGCCGACACCCTGGCCGGCTGCCGCGCCATCCTCGACGGTGAGACCGACGACTGGGCCGAGAGTTCGCTCTACATGGTCGGCAACCTGGACGAAGCCCGCCAGAAAGAGGCCTCGGCCGCCAAGCTGGAGACCGCGTCATGAGACTGCGCATCGTCACGCCGCTGTCGGTGATCGTCGATGAGGACGGGGTGCTGGCGTTCCGGGGCGAGGACGCTTCCGGCAGCTTCGGGATCCTGCCGCGGCACGCGGATTTCCTCACCAATCTCGCCATCTCGGTGGTGAGCTGGGAGCGCGGCGATGGAACGCGGTCCTACTGCGCGGTGCGTCGGGGCGTCCTGTCCGTCACCGCCGGCCGCGACATCGCCATCGCGACGCGGGAGGCGGTTCCCGGCGACGACCTGACGACGCTCGACGAGACGGTGCTCAGCGGTTTCCGCGCCGCCATCGACACCGAACGGACGGAGTATGTGGAGAGTACCCGCCTGCACCTGAACGCCATCCGCCAGCTTGTCGGCCGCCTGCGGCCGGACGGGCGGCGCGGCGGGGGGCTGTTTTCATGACCGCGCCCCAGACCGGGCCGGACGAGCGGGATCCGCTGGTGACGGAGGTCCGGCGGCGCGGCGAGCGTCACCGGCGCTGGATGCACGACGGCGAGCCGTCGGTGGCCGGGCGTCTCGGCCAGATCGGCGTGCTGGGCTGGATCATCGTCGTGCCCATGCTGATCGGTATTTTCGCCGGGCGCTGGCTCGACGGAAAGTTCAATTCCGGGCTGTTCTGGACCGGGCCGCTGTTGATGCTCGGGCTGGCGATCGGCTGCTGGTCCGCCTGGAAATGGATGAAAAGCGCATGAGCCTTCCATCCTTCGACGCCCTGCCGGTCTGGGCCATGGCCCTCAGTCTCGCGGCGCATCTCGCCGCCGGGATCGGGTTTGGGGTGCTCTATTTCCGGGGCCTGTGGTGGAACACCCGCCGCTTCACCCAGGGCGGCGAGCGGGTGACGACGACCATCGCCTTGATGCTCGGCCGCTTCGCCCTGCTGGGGGGAGCCCTGACCCTGGCGAGCCTGGAGGGCGCGCTGCCGCTGCTGGTCATGGCGCTCGGCATCCTGATCGCCCGGTCGGTGGTCATCCGCAAGGTTCGCGAGGCGGCGCCATGACCTCGCCGCTCACCAGCGTCGCCCTGTTCCATCTGGGGCCGGTGCCGATCACCACCGGCGTGGTGGTCGCCTGGGTGATCATGGCGGTGCTGGTCATCGGCAGCATTCTCGTCACCCGCCACCTGTCGCTGATTCCATCGGCGAGTCAGGCCGTCTTCGAGCTGATCGTCGATACGGTGGACGGCCAGATCCGCGACACGATGCGGGTCGAGCCCGGTCCCTATCGCTCCTTCATCGGTACCCTGTTCGTCTTCATCTTCGTCTCCAACTGGTCATCGCTGGTGCCGGGGGTAGAGCCGCCGACGGCCCATCTGGAGACCGATGCCGCGCTGGCGCTCATCGTCTTCGTCGCGGTGATCTGGTTCGGCATCCGGGCGGGCGGAGTGCGCGGCTACCTTGCCACCTTCGCCTTTCCCAACCCGGTCATGATCCCGCTCAATTTCATCGAAAGCCTGACCCGCACCTTCTCGCTGCTGGTCCGCCTGTTCGGCAACGTCATGAGCGGGGTGTTCGTGATCGGCATCGTCCTGTCGCTCGCCGGCCTGCTGGTGCCGATCCCGCTGATGGCGCTCGATCTCCTGACCGGGGCGGTGCAGGCCTATATTTTCGCGGTGCTGGCCATGGTCTTCATTGCCGGGACGGTCAGCGAGGGACAGCCCGCCCCCGACACTTCCAAACAAAGGACTCCCCCATGAATTGGTTAGCCGTTGCCAGTATCGTGTCGGCCGCCATGGCGGTCTCGTTCGGGGCGATCGGACCGGCGCTCGGCGAAGGGCGCGCGGTGGCCGCCGCCATGGACGCCATCGCCCGTCAGCCGGAAGCCGCCAACACCATCTCGCGCACCCTGTTCGTCGGCCTCGCCATGATCGAGACCATGGCGATCTATTGCCTGGTGATCGCGCTGCTTCTGCTGTTCGCCAATCCACTGCTGAAATGACGCCATGACCATCGATTGGGCGACGGTCGCGATCCAGACCGTCAACGTCCTCATCCTGATCTGGCTGCTCGGGCGGTTCTTCTGGCGCCCGGTGGCGGCCATGATCGAACAGCGCCGGGTCACGGCGCAGCAGGGCTTGGCCGAGGCGGCGGCGAAGCGCGATCAGGCGACTGCCGCGCTGGCCGAGATCGAGCGAACTCGCGCCGGTTTCGCCCAGGAGCGCGACGCCATCCTGGCCGCCGCCCACGACGCGGCGGAGCAGGCGCGGGCCACCCGTATGGAGGCGGCGGAGAAGGAGGCGGCCGCCCTGGAAGCGGCCGCCAAGGCGGCGATGGCGCGGGAGAAAGTCGAGGCCGACAAGGCCTGGGCCGATCGGGCGAGCCGGCTTGCCGTCGATATCGCCGGGCGTCTGGCCGTCCGTCTCGACGGCCCGGCGGTGCGCGGCATTTTCCTGGACTGGCTTCTCGACGCCATCCGAGCCTTGCCCGAGCCGGCGCGCCAAGCGGTGACGGCCGACGGCGTCACGCTCGAAGCCATCAGCGCGACAGAGCTCGATCCGGCCGACCAGGACCGTTATCGGACTCTGATCGGCGAGGCGTTCGGCGCCCATCCCCCCATCACCTTCACGGTGAACCCGGCGCTTATCGCCGGCCTGGAACTGCACGGTCCACATTTCGCCCTCAGCAACAGTTGGCAGGCGGATCTCACCCGGATCCTCGCGGAGCTTTCCCATGACAACCGACTCTAGTATCCGGGCGGACGCTTGGCTGGAGGGCGCGCGGGCCAAGCTCGGCGCCGCCGCCCTGGGTCCACGGGCCGAACAGATCGGCCGGGTCGAGGAAGCGGGTGACGGCATCGCGCTGGTCTCCGGACTGCCCGATGTCCGGCTCGACGAGCTGGTGCGCTTCGACAAGGGGCAGTTCGGCTTCGTCCAGGTGCTGGAGCGCGACCGGGTCGGCTGCGTCCTGCTGGACGACGTGGACAGCATCGAGGCCGGCGACGCGGTGCGCGGCACCGGCGACGTGGTGCGGGTGCCGGTGGGGCCGGCGCTGCTCGGCCGCGTCGTCGATCCCCTCGGCCGGCCCCTGGACGGCAAGGGACCCATCGTCGCCGACACGCTGGAACCCATCGAGCGGCCGGCGCCGGCCATCATCGACCGGGATCTGGTGATTCAGCCGGTCCAGACCGGTCTCGTCGTGGTCGACACGCTGTTCGCGCTGGGTCGCGGCCAGCGCGAGCTGATCATCGGCGACCGGGCCATCGGCAAGACCACCATCGCCATCGACACCATCATCAACCAGAAGACCAGCGACATCGTCTGCGTCTATGTGGCGGTGGGCCAAAAGAGTTCCAGCGTCCGGCGCGCCATCGACGCCATCCAGGCGGCGGGAGCGCCCGAGCGCTGCATCATCGTCGTGGCGGGGTCGGCCGGTTCCCCCGGACTGCAATGGATCGCGCCCTTCACCGGCTTCACCATGGCGGAATATTTCCGTGATCGCGGCCAGCATGCTCTGGTGGTGGTCGACGACCTGAGCAAGCACGCCGCCACCCACCGCGAGATCGCCCTGTTGACCCGCCAGTCGCCGGGGCGCGAGGCCTATCCCGGCGACGTGTTCTATGTGCATGCCCGGCTGCTGGAGCGCGCCGCCAAGCTGTCCCAGGACAAGGGCGGCGGCTCCCTGACCGCGCTGCCCATCGCCGAGACCGACGCGGGCAATCTCAGCGCCTATATCCCGACCAACCTGATCTCCATCACCGACGGCCAGATCGTGCTCGACGCCAAGCTGTTCCACGAAGGGCTGAAGCCGGCGGTGGACGTGGGCACCAGCGTCAGCCGGGTCGGCGGCAAGACCCAGGCCCACGCCCTGCGCGAGGCGGCGCAGACGCTGCGCCTCGACTACGCCCAGTTCATCGAGCTGGAGATGTTCACCCGCTTCGGCGGCATGCCGGATGTGCGGGTTCGCAACCAGCTGACGCGCGGCGCCCGGATCCGTGCCATCCTGGACCAGCCGCAACACGCTCCCCTGCGACTGGCCGAGGAGGTCGCCCTGGTCCTGGCCGTCCAATCCGGTCTGTTGGATGCGCTGCCTCTCACGGCCGTGGCCGCGTTCCGGCGTGGCCTGCGCGACGCGCTTGACCGGGGCGTCCCGGAGGTGGTCCGCCTGATCCAGGAGACCGGCACCCTCGACGACGTGGGCAAGCAGGCGCTTACCGAGACCCTTCGGCGCCATGTCGAAGCCGTCGCTCCGCCCAAGCCGGCAGCCCCTCCATGACCGAGCGTCTGGCGGATATCGGCCTGCGTATCGACGGCGTTCGCCAACTCGGCGCGGTGGTGAACGCCATGCGCGGCATCGCCGCGGCGCGGGCTCAGCAGGCCCGTGGCCAGCTTGTCGCCGTCGACAGCTATGCCGCGACCATCGCCGCCGCCATCGGGCGGGCCTTGGCGCTGATTCCCTCCGGTCACCCCGGCGCGGTGCGGCGCTCGACCCGGCCGGCGCTGGTGCTGTTCTGCGCCGAGCAGGGATTCGCCGGCGCCTTCAGCGAGCGGGTCCTCGATGCCGTGGGGGCCGATCTCGCCACCTCCGAACTGTTCCTGATCGGCACGCGCGGTGCCGGCATCGCCGCCGAACGGGGCATCGCCGCCGGCTGGAAAAGCGCCATGCCGTCGCATTCGCCCGGAATCCCCAAGCTGGCCGACCGCATCGCCGACGCGCTTTATGCCCGGATCGCCACGGGAGAGATCGGCCGGCTCGACGCCGTCTTCAGCCAATGGAAGGCAGGCCACGGTACCCATGTGGAGCGTCGTCACCTCCTCCCCCTCGACATGACGCAATTTCCCCGCCCGCCCGGCGACAACAGCCCTCTCCTGAACCTGGAGCCGGCGGCGCTCCTGAACGAACTTGCCGCCGAATACCTGCATGCGCAGCTTTGCAACGCAGCACTTCATGCCTTCGCGGCGGAGAACGAGGCGCGTATGGAGGCCATGGCCTCGGCGCGCAGCCAGATCGAGCGTCAGCTTGCCGAGCTGCAAGCCACGGAGCGGCGCATCCGGCAGGAGGAGATCACGGCCGAAATCATCGAACTGGCGGCCGGCGAGACGGCAAGCCGGTCAGGGGCTCGACACGATCCCATAGCGTGAAGCCGGTCCGGTACAGCGCCATGGCGCCCGCCATGCCCCACACCATGCCGGCCGCCATCATCGCCATCATGGCCGAGGCGTCCCAATCCAGGCCCCACCGGATGGCGAAGACCGGCCCCAGCCAGCCGCCCAGCAGCATTCCGGCCAGCATGGCCGCGTTGCAGCTCAGGTTGAAGCCGGCCCTGGCGCAGATCGCCTTGCGGCAGCGCCTGCGTGGAGCCTGACGCGCCCGCATTTCGACCACGCCGATGGTGGAGATTCCCCCCAACACCATGGCCAGATTGGTGGCCGGCAGCGCCAGCCAGTGGCGGGCCACGCTGGCGGCGAAGGAACCGCCGCCGGTGGTGCACAGCGTCGCCAGCACCCAGGGCGGCGTCGCGCTCCGGTCGAGCAACAAGCCGACCGCCATTCCGGCCAGACACAGCAGCAGCATCAGAAACGGCGCCGACAGCCAATGGCCGCGCCGCAGGTCGATGCGCCGGCCGCGCCGTCGCACCCGCTCGCGCCGCACCAGCCTGACCCGCATGGAATGGGCCAGCCGCTCGGCCAAGGCATGGACCGCCGCCACGTCGTCGGGATCGGTGACATGGCGCAGATCGGTGGTGGCCAGGGTCTCGCCACGGGACGCGCCGCCCCGCCGGCCTTGGCCGCCGGTCGGTTCGGCCTCGGACGGGCCATCGCGACGGGCCTCGGCCTGTTCCGGCGGCCCCGGTGGTGAAGCCCCCCCGATCTCCGGCAGTCGCCGCAACGGCGCCCGGTCGTTGGCCGGTGTGCCGGCGATGCGCTGGATGTGACGAACGCCCTGGCCAAGCCAGAACGCCCGAAAGACCTCGCCGAAGCGCTGCCAGTCGGAATGGGTGGTGCAGAACAGGGTGCGCAGCGCCGGCTCCAACGCCGAGGACCGTCGCGCCAGCGGCGACGACAGGATCGCCAGCGCGTCCTGGGTCTCGGCCAATCCCACCGCGAAGCCGTTGTCGCGCAGCGTCGCCACGAAGCCGGCCAGCCGTTGGCGGACGGCGGTTCCGATCAGGGGCTGGCGAAGCGCGGCGTTCGACATGTCAGGCCACCTTGCCCACCAGCCGCTCGGTCACCTCGCGGCTGAGGCGGGATCGGTCCTCGTGGGTCTTGAGCAGGCAGATCAGGGTGTCGTGGATGGTCTCGGGCTCCTGGCGGAGATCGTGAAGCCCGAGGCCGGCCAGCGTCGCCGCCCAGTCGAGGGTCTCGGCGACGCCGGGAACCTGCGCAGGTCTTCCTTGCGGATGGCCTGGACCATGCGGGCGATCTGCTGGGCCAGGGCGGTGTCGATGCCGGGCAGCCGCACCAGGATGATGCGGGCCTCCCTGTCGATCTCGGGATAGTCCACATAGTGGTACAGGCAGCGGCGGCGCAGCGCGTCCGACAGTTCGCGGGTCCGGTTGGAGGTCAGCACCACCCAGGGGATGGAGCGGGCGGTGATGGTGCCCAGCTCGGGAATGCTGACCTGGAAATCCGACAGCAGCTCCAGCAGGAACGCCTCGAACTCCTCATCGGCGCGGTCGACCTCGTCCACCAGCAGCACCGGCGGCTTTTCCCGGCGGATGGCCGCCAGCAGCGGCCGCTCCAGCAGATAGGCCTCCGAGAAGATGTGGGCTTCGATGGCACCGGCATCCAGGCCGGCGCCCTCCCGCGCCTGGATGGCCAACAGCTGGCGCTGGTAGTTCCATTCGTAAAGCGCTGCGTTCTGGTCGAGCCCCTCGTAGCATTGCAAGCGGATCAGCTCGGTCTGGTGCAGCGCCGCCAGGGCCTTGGCCACCTCGGTCTTGCCGACGCCGGCCTCCCCCTCCAGCAGTAGCGGCCGCTTGAGGAAGGCCATCAGCCACAGCGCCGTGGCCAAGTCGTGGTCGGCGACATAGCCCACGCCCGCCAAACGGTCGGCAATCTGCTCACGGGTCAGGTCCATGCGGCCTCCGCTTCCGGGGCCATGCCGTCCGGGGCATGGCCCCCTTGGGCTTTCCTACGCGGCGTGGAGCCCGAGATTGTCCGCCGCCGTCCAGGTGCGCCAGTTGTCGTGCGGCATGGCGATATGGGTCGAGCCGAAGGCCCGGAAGGCGTCGTTGACCGCATTGGCGAAGCAGGGAACTCCGCCCACATTGGGGCTTTCCCCCACGCCCTTGGCGCCGATGGGATGATGCGGCGACGGCGTGGTGGTCCAGTCGGTTTCCCATTTCGGGGTCTCGACCGCCGTCGGCAGGAAGTAGTCCATCAGCGACGGTCCGGTGACGTTTCCGTCCTCGTCGTAGTGGATCTCCTGGCCCATGGCGATGGCGAAGGCCTCGGTCAGGCCGCCGTGGATCTGGCCCTCGATGATCATGGGGTTGATGCGGGTGCCGCAATCGTCCAGCGCGTAGAAGCGCCGGACCTTGACCACACCGGTATCGACGTCCACGTCGACGACGCTGATATAGGCGCCGAACGGGAAGGTCATGTTGGGCGGGTCGTAGTAGCTGACCGCCTCCAGCCCCTGCTCCATGCCGGGCGGAACGTTGCTGTAGGCCGCCCAGGCGATCTCCTTCATGGTCTTGAAGCTTTCGGGATTGCCCTTGAGGCGGAAGCGGTCCACATCCCATTCCAGGTCGTATTCCGAGACCTCCAGCAGATGGGCGGCGATCATCTGGGCCTTGGCCCTGATCTTGCGCGCCGCCATGGCGGTGGCCGCCCCGGCGGTGGGGGTGGAGCGCGAACCGTAGGTGCCCAGCCCGTAGGGCGCGGTATCGGTGTTGCCCTCCTCGATGATGATGTCGTCGGCCGGCAGGCCCAGCTCGCTGGCGATGATCTGGGCATAGGTGGTCTCGTGGCCCTGGCCCTGCGACTTGGTGCCCATGCGGGCGATGACCGCGCCGGTGGGATGGATGCGGATCTCGGCCGAATCGAACATGGCGATGCCGAGGATGTCGCAATTGCGCGACGGCCCGGCCCCGACGATCTCGGTGAAGAACGCCACGCCGATTCCCATCAGCTCGCGGGTCTTGCCGGCGCGGAATGCCGCCAGCCGCGCCTGCTGCTCGGTGCGCAGCTGGCGGTAGCCGACCGCGTTCATGGCCCGCTGCAAGGCGGTATGATAGTCGCCGGAATCGTATTCCCAGCCCAGGGCGGAGTGGTAGGGGAACTGCTCGCGCCGGATCAGGTTCTTCATCCTGAGGTCGGCGGGGTCCATTTCCAGCTTCTGCGCCAGGATGTCCATGGCGCGCTCGATGCAATAGGCCGCCTCGGTCACCCGGAACGAGCAGCGATAGGCGACGCCGCCCGGCGCCTTGTTGGTGTAGACGCCGTCCACCGACACATGGGCCACCGGGAAATCATAGGAACCGGTGACGATGTTGAAAAAGCCGGCCGGCCACTTGCTGGGATCGGCGCAGGCGTCGAAGGCGCCGTGATCGGCCAGGACGTTGACGCGCAACGCCGTGATCCTGCCGTCGCGGTTGGCCGCGATCTCGGCGGTCATGTGGTAGTCGCGGGCGAAGGAGGTGGTGGTCAGGTTCTCGGTGCGGTCCTCCACCCACTTGACCGGCCGCCCGGTGACGATGGAGGCGACCACGGCGCAGATATAGCCGGGATAGGCGCCGACTTTGTTGCCGAAGCCGCCGCCGATATCGGGGGCGATGACATGCACCTTGTGCTCGGGAATCTTGGAGATCAGCGAGGCGACGGTGCGGATGACATGGGGGGCCTGGAAGGTCCCCCACACCGTCAGCTCGCCCTTGACCTTGTCGAACGAGGCGACGCACTGACAGGTTTCCAGCGGGCAGGGATGCACCCGCTGGTAGGAGATCAGCTCCTTGATCGTCACCTCGGCCTGGGTGAAGGCCTGGTCGGTGGCGCCGCGATCACCCATCTCCCAGGCGAAGATGTGGTTGTGGTGCTTGCGCTTGCCATGGGCGCCGTCGGTCTTGCCGGCGAGATCCTCGCGCAGCACCGGCGCGTCGGGGGCCATGGCCTTGAACGGATCGACCACCACCGGCAGCGGCTCGTAGTCCACCTCCACCAGTTCGACGGCGTCGGCCGCCGCATAGCGGTCCTCGGCGATGACGAAGGCGACCTCCTGGTTCTGGTAGAGCACCTTGTCCTCGGCCAGCACCGCCGCGACGTCGCCGGCCAGGGTCGGCATATAATGGAGGTTCAGGGGCTTGAGGTCGGCGGCGGTGAGCACCGCGATGACGCCGGGCAAGGCCTTGGCCTTGGAGGCGTCGATCCCCTTGATGCGGGCGTGTCCGTAGGGCGAGCGGACGAAGTCGCCGTACAGGGTGCCGGGCAGCTTCAGGTCGTCCACATAGTTGCCCTTGCCCTGGACGAAGCGGATGTCCTCGGTGCGCTTGCGCTTGCAGCCCAGGCCCTGGAGGCTTTGGGTGCGCTGTTCGCTGGTCGGTTCGGTCATTCCGCGGCCTCCTTGAGCTTCCCGCCGAGCTTCTCGGCGGCATACTGAACGGCTTTCACGATGTTCTGGTAGCCGGTGCAGCGGCACAGATTGCCGGAGATGCCGAAGCGGATCTCCTCCTCGGTGGGATGGGGATTCTCCTGCAACAGGCGGTAGGCGCGGGTGATCATCCCCGGGGTGCAGAAGCCGCATTGCAGGCCGTGCATCTCGCGGAAGCCGTCCTGGAGGGCATGCAGGGTGCCGTCGGCGCCGGTGATGCCCTCGATGGTCAGGATGGACGCGCCGTCGGCCTGGACCGCGAACATGGTGCAGGACTTCACCGACTTGCCGTCGAGATCGACGGTGCAGGCGCCGCAATGGCTGGTGTCGCAGCCGATATGCGGACCGGTGAGGTTGAGATGGTCGCGCAGGAAATGGATGAGCAGAGTCCGGTGCTCGACCCGCGCCTCGACGGCGGTGCCGTTCACCGTCATGCTGACTTGCATCTTTGACATGGTGGCCTCCCAGCCGTCAGTCGTTCATTTCGCTTGTGCCCTGGCACGCGCCAAGGCCCGGATCAGCATCACGCCGGCCATCTTGGTGCGGTATGCCGCCGGCCCCCGGTTGTCGGAGGCGGGCGCGGTGATCGCCTCGGCCGCCGCGACCGCCCGTTTGACGGCGGCGGTGTCCAGATTGGTTCCCACCAGCGCCAGGGCGGCATCCTCGGCCCACAGCGGCATGTCGGCCACATTGGTCAGGCCGATGGAGCAGGTGGCGACCACGCCCCGGTCGAGGGTCAGCACCACCGCCGCCGCCGCGGTGGCGTAATCGCCGATCTTGCGCTTGAGCTTTTCATAGGCGGAGCCATGGCCGGTCGGCGGCAGCGGAATGCGGATGGCGGTGACGATCTCGCCCGGATCGAGGGCGGTGACATAGGCGCCCAGGTAGAAGTCGCGGGCCGCCACCCGATGCTCGCCGGTCGGTCCGACGACATGGTAGACGGCTCCCAGGCACAGCATGACCGCCGGCATGTCGTTGCCGGGATCGCCATTGGCCACGTTGCCGCCCAGGGTGCCGACGTAACGCACCTGCGGATCGGCGATCAGCAGCGAGGTCTCGCGCAGGATCGGCAATTTGGCGGCGATCAGATCGGAGGCGATCAGCTCCTGCTGGGTGGTCATGGCGCCGATCACGATATCGCCCCCCTCGGTGCGGATGCCTTTGAGGTCGCGGATCCGGCCGAGATCGACGAGGTGTTCGGGACCGGCAAGCCTCAGCTTCATCATGGGGATCAGGCTGTGTCCGCCGGCCAACGGGCGGGCGGCCTCGCCGAGATCGGCAAGGACGGCGACCGCTTCGGCGATGGATCGCGGACGGTGGTACTCGAAGGCGGCTGGTATCACGAGCATCTCCCTTGGCTGCGCGTTCCGCCCGTCAGGGCATGGGGGCCGGGGCGTGGGTTGTTGCCCTCCAGAGACTCGGGATGGAACCGTCGCGCGACAAGGCGGGGCCGGCGGCAGGGATTGCGGGATCAGTGCTTTGAAATAGAAGAGGTTTTCAGTTCCCGCTGCACGGGCCTACGGTAGGGCTGCACGAATGCTGCACGAATGACGCCCTGGCCGTCACAGTCCCAGGACGGATTGCAGATGGGCGATCTTGCCGCGGCTGACCGGAATCACCCGTTCCTCGCCCGAAACCTCGACGTTCAATTCGCCGTTGTCCTTGACGCGATGGAAGGATTTGACGCGGCGGAGATTGACGATGTAGCTGCGATGGACCTTGCAGAAATTTTCATCGAACAGCCTTCGCTCCACATCGGAGATGGACAGGTTGCAGAAGAATTCGTTGCTGGAGGTCCATACCGCCGTGTAGTGGGAATCCGCCTTGATGCAGACCACGTCGGCGACGTTGACCAGGATGGTCTTCTTGTCCGAGACCACCGGAATCCTGGCGGCCATTAACTCCGGCACGGCCCCGTCTGGCCGGGAAGACACCTTCGGCGCCGGGGCGGCCAACAGGAAGGTGGTGCCGAACAGCACGAAGGCGATGACCGAGATGATGGCGCCGAGGGTTCCCCGGTTCATGCCGGAAAAGCCGATGGCCTGGATCTGATCGATGGCGATGAACGAGGTCGCCGCCATGCCGGTATAGTGCATGGAGGCGATGCCGCTTCCCATGGCGATGGCGGCGGACAGCTGCTTCAGACGGCTCCGTACCCGGAAGGCCATCCACAGCGCGAAGGTCGAGGCCGCGATGCCCACCAGGACCGAAGCCGCCACCAGCCACGGGTCGTAGGCGATGGCGCAGGCGGCGGCCCGCATGGCCGTCATGCCCATATAGTGCATGCCGGCGATGCCCAGGCCCATGAGGAATCCCCCCACGATGATGGCGGCGGGGGAGACCGTCCGGCAGGTCACGGCATAAAGGGCGATGCCGGTGATGCCGATGGCGACCATCACCGAGATCAGGGTGTCCACCAGATCGTAGGAAACCAGGACGGGAATGCGCAGGGCCAGCATGGCGACGAAATGCATGGCCCAGATGCTGCCGCCGATGGCCACCGCCGCCAGCGCCAGATCGGCCTTCCAGGCGCTGCCCTGAAGCTCCCGCAGGCGGGCGGCCAGCCGAAAGCTGGTGTACGATCCGCAAATTGCGATTGCGATCGACAGCGTCGCCAGAACGGGATCGAACGAAATCGGGATCATGGTGGTTGCCGCCAGCACCATTCCATCTCCCGCTCATCTGGGCAGCGTCCACCGCGACGACAAGGCCACCAGACCTTTGGATGGGGGGCTAATACATGCGGTAGTCCGGGGTGCTGCTCTCCCCGATCCGATCGGCGATGATCGGGTTGGGGTTAAAGCGAGGGAGAGCAGCCATGGGATTGTACGTCGGATTGGATGTGTCGTTGAAGCGGACAAGCGTCTGCGTG
>NZ_CAINTR010000053.1 GCF_903853455.1 uncultured Magnetospirillum sp. | reverse complement strand
GCACACCTTGTTGATGGCCTCGGGCGACGATTTGCGGTCGCCCTTGAACACCACGGTCGGCGAAACGCGACGTCCGCCGGGAGACGGCGGGGTGCCCATATGGGTGGGGCTGGCGCCGTGGCAGGTTTCGCAGGCGTGCTGATTTTAATGACCGTAAGAATCGGGGGCTAATGCAATGAACTAAAATAAAAATATTTTCGATGCTGCCGGAGAGACCACCGACCTTCCCACCAACCATCTGTACTTTGGTTGGGCGGCCCCCGAAACTGATTGGTCCTTATTGTGCTTTCGACTTGTGTTTCCCACCGTCCCACCCACCGTGGCAAACTACTCTGATTTTCACGGCTTGACCGGAGTGCGGCCTTGGGCGATAACCGATTATGGTCAAGACCCCAGTGCAGATCAGCAATGCTCATGATGCTTTCTTCAAGCGGCTAATGAGCGAACCGAAGACGGCCGGCCAGTTCCTGCGTGAACGCCTCCCGTCTGACGTCGCGGGACTCTTGTCATCTGAACCGCCGGAGCTGTTGCCTGGATCGTTCGTGGATGAGGAGTTGGCCCAGCACCACTCTGACCTCCTCTTTCGGGCGCATATGGTCTCTGGCGATGACTCCCTTCTGTACATCCTGATTGAGCACAAAAGCGCCCCTGACCCCTGGGTCGGACTGCAATTACTGCGCTACATGACCAAGATTTGGGACCGGTGGCGAAGGGATGGAGGCAGGCGGCCGATGCCCCCGATCATCCCGCTGGTGGTGTATCACGGTGAGAAGGTATGGACGCCGAGCCTAGATTTTTCCAGCTTGCTCGGAGTGATCCCCGATGAACTCAGGCCCTTCATTCCGGCGTTCCGCTACGCTCTATCGGACCTTGGGCAAATCGATGACGCGGCGCTGTCGGAGCAAAATCGACTGCGTGCCTTTCTGGCGGCAATGAAGTACGTGCTCAGGCGTGATCTTGCCGACCGTATCGAAGTGGTACTGGCAGATGCATCGGCACTTGATATAATGGACGTCGTGAACATCCTGACCTATATCGTTGATCAACCCAACGATGTGGACGTTGCCTCGGTCAGGCAGGCACTCCGTCGTCTGATACCTGGCCAGGAGGAAAAGATCATGTCGGTTTTCATGCAGGAACTTCGCGCCGAGGTAGCTGAACAGGTGCGAGCCGAAGGAAAGGCCGAAGGGAAGGCCGAAGGGAAGGCCGAATCACTCCTTCTTTTGCTGGAACGTCGTTTCGGACCAGTGCCTGGGGAAGTGCGTGATCGGGTCTCTTCTGCGAACGCCGAAGCCCTTGATCTCTGGTTTGACCGAGCCATAGAGGCTTCTAGCCTTGACGTTGTCTTCTCGCCGCGTCTCGAGCACTAATTCCCTGATCGCTGAGAAAATCGATATCCCCAGCACCGATGTGCTGAGGCCTCTTCCGATAGAACGTCTCTTTTCTCTCGACGGGGGGCGCCTGTCGTATGGGCGTTCACGGTGATGCACAGAACGTCCGTGGGATTGATTTGGGAAATGGGGGGCATTGGGGGATGCTCGGGGGAATAGGGTGAGCGACGTGCCGGCGGCAAGTCAGGACTTCGCTAACCCCTTCAGCGGGATCATTATTTTCTCGATCATCCGGAAATTTCGGCGCCTGACCCGCTGACAATAAATAAAGGGAACAAAACACGAACACATAGCGAAGAGAGGTTGATGCAAAAATAGAAGAGAAGTTTCGGCAATATCTGCGATAGGGCCTAGCCCTCTATATTTCCACGTCCTCCACTCGCCATCCAGCAAGGACATGCCGTGAAATAAATCTCAACTTTCGGAAGCCTTGCTGCCTTGTAGATTGTACCTACTGCGGTCCTTCCTCGTCGATCTCTTGATCCAAGTCGGCGCTTGCCGACAAAATGCCGGCCCCGACACCTCACCGGTCAGTAGTCTTGGTCAGAGCTTCGGCGTTGTTCCTGGCGACAACGGCCAGCTTCTCGACACTGGCCTTGGCGGTGGTGGCGAACTGTTCGATGGTGGCGGCCGCCATGATGAGTGCTCCTTGGATCTGGTGGGGCAGGCAACCGCTGATCGATTGCTGCGCCGCAATATGGCTCCTTTATGCATCAGCCGAGCGCACGCTCAAGAAGCTATATTGCGACGCGGCATTTTCCACTGATGTCTATCCTGGACACCTGCTACCCCTGCGGGGGGCCGTCTTCGCGGCTAGCCCCGATGCTAACCGGACCTGCCGAGGACTTTGGGGGCCATTTTTGATGTTGGCATCGTCACAGGGGAGGGAGGGGAGGATAGGCAATGTTCTAGTGGATGGAAAACACTGACGGTTATACCCTGCACTATTCCAAACCTGCCGGCTACCATTAAGTCATGGCTATCCTCCCCTTCCTCCCCTTCTTCCTCTCCGGTGGGGCGCAGATCGTCCCTTACTCAGTTGGCAGGCTGCTCGCCACCAGTAGGTCGGAGAACGACACCCAGGGAAACTCGCCCCCGCCGTCGCTCTTGGGCGGGGCGAAGAACCGCATAGGGTGACCGGCGACGATGCCGGTATCCCGAGCCTCCCTCTATAGACATAGAAAACAGGGGGTAATTGTTTTTCCTTGTTTTCTGGGCCTTTTCTGTTTTCAAAGCCTTATCTTCCCAGGCTTTCTCATAACCTGTATTCTCCCCCTTCGAGCTTCTCCGTCAGGGGTCTGTCTATGTCATCTGCCTCCTCAGGAAATCTCTTCTCCGATCTGTCCGACGAGTATCCGCCTGTTGAGGCCCTGGTAGACCGCCTGTTCCTGGGCTTCTCTGCCGCGCTGCCGGTGGTCGGTCGTCCTGGCTGGATCCGTTTCCGTACCGCCCTGGCCGAACGTGGCATGCTGGTCCGTCCTCGCTCGGAGGTCCCGCGCTACAGTGAGACGATCGAGGTCGCCCACTCGGTCGAGGTCCCGCGCGCCTGCGGTGGCAGCATCAGCCTGACAGCGAGGTTCGACGCCGCCTTCGGCTATGATGACCGCCCCGTTCTCCTCCGGCCTTGGAAGGACGAGAAGAAAGGCTCTGTCATTCGCCTCAATCTCATGAACGCTCTGGCGAGCAGCATGAATCCCGAGCATGGCCGTTTTCTCGGCCTGGACGGTAACACAAACGTCGGCGGGGCCGTGGCTGCCATGACACCCGACGTATACGACCGGCAACTCGATATGCTGGTTGCGGCTCTCAACACCTTCTTCGCCAGCCTGCACGAGGCAGCTGGCAGCGAGATCGATGGGGACATCAGTGTCGTACAGATGGAGGTGTGCCGTGACCTCGCTGTCAAAGATGCTATAGGGGTGGTTGGCGGTCTCAGGGATGTCGTTCTCGCAGGGGCGGGCAAGGCAAACGTCAGTCTGGAGCGCCCACACAAGAACTCTGGCCTGCGCGAGCCCTACCATGTCCTGACCTGGAAGGAAGACCGCGCGAAGTCGATGCTTCGTGCCAAGTTGTACCCGAAGACGCAAACCCTTGTCAGGGCGGAGATTGTCTTCGATGGCCGCGATTCGATTCGCCGGGAAGTGAAGGCCACGGGCGAGCGCGCGGGCTGGGCCGGATTAGAAGGTGCGTGGGTAGCCCAGCAGGTCGATCGTGTCGTCGTGTCGGCGCTGCCGTCGCTCTTTGAGGTCGTCGATCTCGTCGATGCAGGGCGCCGGCCTCAGGCCAGCCATATCGTCTTCATGGTCATGCTCACGCCGTTGCTGCGTATCCTCAATCCGCAGCCGGGGAAGCGAGGCGCCAAGGTAAGCGCCGAGACCCGGGTGCAGGCCGAGGAGGCAATCCGCAGCCTGATCCGCGCGGGTACTTACAAGATGACCGGACTGCCCAAGGGGGTGGTAAAGGATGCCCTAAAGGAGATGTCAGATAGCCCCGATGGGGGCCTCTTCCTTGGCGGTTCTCAAGGGAGCGTGCTGACCGTGCGTCCGGAGTACGAGGGGGCACGGAAAGCCTTCAGGGCGGCCCTGTTTTCGTGAGAACCCGTCAAAGATGTCGTGTCAGACGATGCGAGGAATGAATATGAAGTTGCCTCCGGCGAGATCTGAGCCGGAGGAACGGCCGGAGCCGTCGATGGCACCGGCTTCTGGTTCGAGTGCACGGTGTCTTCCAGGGCGTTCCCGGACGGACGGCGCCGTTTCAGCGTAAAACCCGAGTTCGAAGCGGCGAGGCGGGCCATCGCGTTGGCCATCGCCGGGGGAGTGGATGAAGGGGAGGATGGGGGCTAAGCCCACCCCCTGCGGGAAGATCCAGCAGAGGGCGGGTGACGATGGTGGTCTGAGCTATACGCGATACTGGTTTTTGACGCGGATGCCATCACGACGGGTGAGATGACCGGTCGTCGCCGAAGTCCCACATCCGAACAAGGATCTGATCCGCGAGGTAAAGTACTTGTCGGTGCTGCTCTGCTGCCAAGTGGTGGCTCCGGCCTCATTATCCCTGGAAAAGGCAGCGAAGCAGTCGAACACGTACTTGGCCATGTCACCAGGTTCGTTCGTCGTCTCCAGGCACTGCTGAAGGAAGCGCTCGCGGATGTTGTTAGCGAACTGCATCTGCAGGATCAGTCCCTCGTGGCAGTCTGGGACCTGGAAGTGGCCGCGCAGGGCAACCCGTCTTGCACCAATTGCCGCCCAGGTCACGATGCCCGGCAGCTCCTCGGCTACCTTGGCGAAGAACTCCGGGTCCTGCTCTTCCCTGGCCAGTGGGTGGTCGAAGGCGATGGCCAGAAACCGGCGAGAGATCGCGCCGCTGGCATCGTCCACCTTCGGCAACTCGTTGGCTCCGAACAAGTGCCACGCACGCGAAACGAAGTCCGTCTCGTCGCAGTAGAGGCGCCTGCCACTCACCGGCTCCCAGCTGATGATCTTCTTAACCTCGTCGCCCTTGATCGTCTCCTTACCCAGTTCGGTCACCGTGTTCGCCAAGGCGTGCTCAAGGCGGATGCGCGAGTTCACCCGCCCCCAGCTCGACGGCTCCACGTGACTGACACGATTCTCTGGCAGAAGCATTGCCACCACCTTGATAATAGTGGACTTTCCGCTGTTGGCCTGGCCTTTCAGCATGAGAGCATGGCGGGCATTGTCGCCCGGTAGATCAAGCCGCAACAGCATCGCGCCGATGAACTCCTGGACGGCATCTCGACGGTCGTCCTCGGGAAGGACTCGATTCAGGCCCGCTAGGAAGACCGGGGCCTTAGCGTCCTTGTCGTAGGCGAAAGGCAGGCGGAAGCGTGCCCGGTGGTCAGGGCTGGGCTTCAGAAGGCACAACTTCTTCCGTTCAGTATCCCAGGTCAGGAACCGGCCAGCCAGATTCAGGCCCGGCCGCTCGTCGGCAAAGAACCTCTCGTGGCGGAGGGTCCTGGCGATCGCGGAAACGGTGGCCTTGACGTCGGCGGATCTGCTCACCACGGGGAAGCCCTGATACGTTTCCGCGATGTTGTCGCTCACCTCGTCTGCGGTGTGGCCCTTCCAGAAGTGGAGCGCTTCGTCTTCTCCGCAGGTTTCGTCAGAGTTGTAAAGCCATAGTTCACCGCCGCACCACGCCATGTCGGACCAAAGCTTCTTCGTGTCCTCAATCCACGCTTCGGCAACGTCGTTGGTCGTCGAAAGGACCTTATTGGGCGCAATGCGGTTGCGCTCATCGGTGAGCGTTACATCAAGTTGGAGTATCGTCATCTTGGCGTTCTTGGCGATCGCTTTCTTGAGCTCGTACATCCCGGCCGGCGGTAGTTTGGCCGCTAGTCCCTCACCCAGAAGGTCTCGAATCGCCTTACGTGGCACGCCCTCACTTAGCTCCGACGCCTTGCCGATAAGCCTGTCCAGCACCTTGTCGTGCCCATCCTCGTCCCCTACATCGCCCTCGCTCATGGTCCAACTCCGGTTTCATGCTCGCGTGCTGGCCGGAGGAGGAGCTGATGCTAACGCGCCGGATCCTCTGGCCAATGTCGGTTAGATTATAACCATCTGCCGGCCGACGCAAAAGCTAGGACATGCCAGAACCGAGGGAGGAAGGGGAGGATAGCGGCGACTGAAGAGTCGGAAGAAAAGAATATGTCGCTCATCGGAGGAGGAGCGTGTTGCGGGATGCTCCGGCGTCACTTTCTAGGCCGGGAAGTACAGAGCCCGTATGGAGCCTGTATCTCCAGGGCTGGAACGGATCCACTTGTAGGCGGGAACTGCGCCCCCATCAAACGCCCTCTTTCCCCCAAGACTCACCTTTGCCCCCGAGGGAACCAGAACAGTCCATTGAGGCCCCCGACTCCACGTCAGGGGAAGCCAGGTGAGCGGCGTCGTCGCGCACCCGATGGCTATCAACATCAAGGAGACTGAAAATGGGTTATCCCGAGACAATCGCACCACGTGCCTGGACCGGCTACCTCTTGTGCTTGCTGGTGTCGGCGTTTCACGACGCAGATAAGGTCACCACGCGACTTGCTGCCCGTCGTCGTGCGGCGATCCGCGGTGATGGCAATGCCGCCATGGCCCTCGCCATGCAGACCGGCGATATCGTGGCGCGGGAACGCTACCTAGCCATGGCGGCGCGAGCCGAGCATCCAAAGGCGGGGCTCCACCTTCTCAACCTTTACGCCCAACATGGAACGCCTCAAGTTCCAGATGGAGAAGCAATAAGTATCAGCATGGCGATCATTCGAACAGAGGACCCAAACCGTTTGATTGGCGAGAGCATCTTGATGCTTCAGGACGCTGCGAACCAAGGCAACCAATCTGCTCAGCTCGCACTTGCTGAGGCTTTCTGCTTCGGCCAACTTAAGTTGGTTCGTTTTACGGAAGCCTATCTGTGGGCATCCATCGCAACCGGTGGTCCAAACGAATGGCTCGTGAAAGCCAGCAAAGCGGTCTTACGCAAGTCCGCGAAGACGCTTTCAAAGGAAGAAGTCTGTGAACTCGATACCCTGGTTGGATATTGGGAGGTTGGTATGAAGAGCAACTATCCGTAAGGAATCTCCCACACCAGGAAGCCGAGACGAAGCCCCAGCACCAAGGCGGTGCTGGGGCTGCTTCTGGTCAGGGTGAGGCTCTTCCGATCTCCCCGGTGCTTCGGCCGGTGACCGGGGTGGAAGGCCCTTCATCGGTCTGTTCCCTATGGGGTTGTGGCGGCGGGTTTCCGACGGCCGGCCTTTCCGACGTTCAGCACCAGACGCTCAAAGGCGTCCAGGCAGTCGGTGGCGCAGCGCTGGCTGTCGAACAGGTCGCTTTCGTCGTCGGCGGCAACCAGCTGAAGGCGAAGGTGCAGGTCGTCAACGCTGGCGATCGGAAGATCATACTCGTACAGCCGCTGGACGGTTTCCAGGCGGTAGCGCGCCGGCAGGTCGAGCTGGTAGTCGCCCCAGATCTCGAGGGCGTGCCTCAGTTCGGCGTCCCGGCCCTCCCAGTACCGCGTCTCCTCCATCGCCTCCCTGACGGTTCTCGGCATGGGCAGCGCCGCCTCGATCGCGGCCCTGCAGCCGTCAACCGGGTGACCCCTGAAAACAGAATCAGACCAGCCGCCCATCTCGCTGTGCCAGCGGCCGGCCGGAGATCTTGCTCCCGGAGGCGGCACGAACGGCCCCTCGAGCCAGGGCAGAGCCGCGTCATGAAGGGCCTGTTCGCGCGCGTCACGGGCGAGCGCGGCGGCCTCGCTGCCGTACTTCTGCAGGACGGCGGCACGCTCGGGAGCATGGTGCCGCCGCTCGGCCTCGTAGCGGGCTCGCTCGGCGCATGTCCGGTCGTAAGCCGTCTTGCTTTCCCAGACGCTGCCGTCGTCGGCCGTGTAGGTCGTCGGCCTGGCCTCCTGTTCGGCCTTCGCCGCGCGGACGGCATCGTCGCCCCAGCTTCTGGACGGCTTGGCCCGATCAGCCTGCTGAAGCAACTGCTCGCCCAGGGCGACGAAGTCCATGCCGGCTTCGGCTAGGACGTCCTTGGCCTTCGCCAGGGCGACCAGGGCCTCTGCGGTGTTGGCGCTGGAGGCGAGGGAGAGAAGCTTCGCCAGCCTCTGGGTGTTGAGACCGATGGCGGTCATGGTGCTGTCCTCCGCTCTCGGCGCCATGGGGTCAGGTCCCAGGTCCACGGTTTCGGGGTGACGTCTTCCTGTCCACGGTCCTGGTCGTGATGGTGCTCGCCGGCGAGCTGGTCGATGGCGCGCCGAAGATGCTCCGCGACGGCATCGGGTGCCCGGCCACCGGCACTGCGGATGAACCGCGGCACCAGGGCGCGAAGGGCCGCCGCCACGAGCTGCCGCCGGTACTTCATCGCCTCGGGCTCGGGGGGAGCCCGACCGGGGGCGTGGGGCTCCTCGCCGCCCCGACCAGTGCCGCCTCCGTCGTCATGCCGGTGTTGATCCTGGCCCGAGGTCCGGCGCTGGCGATCCAGCCAGATGGAGACCCTCCACGGAACCGGGGCTGGAGGGCACGAGGCCACGAAGGCGGGGGTAAGACCCACCATGGCCGGGGTTAGCCCGAGCCAACGGAGCATGCTGGCCAGGGCGGGTGGGGCCTCATCGAGCGAGGCGTAGACTGGATGGTTTTCCATCGTGTTCTCCAGGAAGGGGGAGTTCATTAGCAATCACTCCAGCGGCGGACTGCCTCGGTGGTGGGAGGGAGAGGGGCCTGCTTCCGGCGTCTCGGATTCGGCAGACAGGCGGCATACGTGGGGGGCGTCAGGCCTATGGTGAATCGGCTTTGCCACGCCGCGCGGCCTGCGCGAGGAAGGCGAGCACCCCATCGACCGATGTCCCGGCCATCAGCACATCCAGGGCGGCCACCGCCTCCTCGACGTACCACGGCTCGATCTCGGGGCCGCAGTGCCCATGATGGATCGCCGCACCCAGCAGCCCCTGGGCAACGAAGTGACTGACCACCACCACCGGTCCATCCAGGGTCGCCACCGTCCGCACCTTGCCACTTGGAGCGTGCCAAATCGCCTGTAGATAGGCTTCGCGATACGCTGGCGGCATGTCGCAGGCCACCAACAGGTCGGAGAACGACACCCAGGGAAACTCGCCCCCGCCGTCGCTCTTGGGCGGTGCGAAGAATCGCACGGAGTTGCCGGCGACGGTGCCGGTATGGATCGGCTTGATGGTCATGTCCGCCTCTCGTTCTTCTCGGCCAGTTCGGCGACGTACCGCTCGACGGCCTCGCGTCTATAGCGGACCCCCCGACCGTGACCGCCCAGGCAGATGTGGGCGGGATCGGTGCCCCGACGCCTGAGATGCTCCAACGCCTTCACACTGATCCGGAGGATGGCGGCTACCTCCACCGGAAGCATGAGCGCGTTCTCGGGCGGCGGCGGCGGCTCGGCCTTCCGTCGGGTGACTGGCGGAGCAGGCGGGGCCGGCCTGGGCCGAAGCGCTGTGGCGTCGAAGTTGGTTGCGCTGGGGCGGAGAGGGAGCTTGCTCGCGGAGGGGCGCATGGGCAGGTCCGGCTTGGCCAGCAGCTGGTCGCACAAGCTTTCCCCCTCGCCGGGAGGCTCCGCGGATTCGTCGGTCGGCCTGGGGCCAACAGCTCGTGCCGGCGGGAAGCAGCCTGGCCGCTTTGCGGAGAGGGAGTTGCGAGGAATCGTGGGGGGCATGGGCGGCTCCTGTTGCAGAGGAAAAAAAAGGGGAGGGTGCCGGTCCCGAGGGACCGGTCACTCCTCTGCCGACTTTGAGGGCGGCAAGGTGGCGATGCGCCCGACGATGTCAGCCGCTTCCACCAAGGTTTCGTTCGCCAAATGGGCGTATTTTTGACTCATTCCAGGCGAAGCATGCCCGAGGATGGCCGTGACTTCGTAGAGGCTCCGTCCTGCCCCGACCACCAGCGACGCGAACGTATGGCGCAGATCATGAGGGCGGACGCCTGGTGGCAGGGAGGCTGCAACTTTCACCCGTTGCCATGTTCTTCGAATGTTCTCAATCGGACCAGTCCCCGCCTCATTGGGGAACAGCCATGGGCAGTCCGGCTTGGGCCGCAGCCCGACCAGCAACCGGACGGCGGCGTCCGACAGCGGGATATGCCGCACCTTGCCCGACTTCGACCTAGGCACTCGCCAAGTCCTCCGCTCCAAGTCGATGTCCTCGAAGCGGGCGTTGAGCGCCTCGCCCTTGCGGCAGCCGGTCAGCCCCATCACAGCGATGCAACTGGCCGCCGATTGGTTATGCTCGGCATCGAGAACCTGAAACAGGCGCTGGACCTCGGCCGGGGTGAGGAAACGTTCGCGACCCTGCTCGCGAAAGAGCTCGACGTTCTGTGCCGGATTCCGTCCCTCGTAGGCCTCCCAGCGCCGGGCGAGGTTGAAAATCCGCTTCATCAAAGCGACGTACCTGTTGCAGGTTGCGTTGCTGAGGTTATCCTCCTTTATTCGGCGCTGGAGTTCGACGATGTCGGTTGTTTTGATCTCGTCCAGGCGCTTGCTCCCGAACGTGGGCAGCAACCGAAGGCGGCAAAATGAAGCATGGTCGCGGTACGACTTGATCCTCTCCTTGGCGTAAGGCAGGTAGGTTTCAAGAACGAAGGTGCTGAAGGAAGGGACCGCCCGTAACTTGTCTCGGGCTGCGGCAGGGTCCCCATCGAGGCAGATCTGGGCGCGAAGTTCCTTGGCCTTGCGCCGAGCCTGGTCCACAGTGATATGACAAGCCTTGCCAAGCTTTATCTCGCGGCTACGCCCTCCATGATCGCTGTAACGAAGCCAAAACGTGATGTTGCCGCTGGGCCAGACCTCCATGGTCAGACCGGGGAGGTCTGTGTCGCTGATGCGGAGCTTTCTCGCCCCGACGGGGATGGGAGGCGGTGCCTTGACCAGCGCCGCCGTGATTTTAGCTTTCATGGCGTTGCGCCTCCATAGGCTGTACTCAGCCACCGGGGTATCCGGTGCCTCACTCGGTTGTGCTGGCTGAAAAGGGTGGATGCGCTGGATGCCGAGGTCCCGGTGATGGGGGCGTCGGCCACAATCCATTGTTATGGGAATGTGGTAGGTTGTGGGGGCTAAACGGTGGCTCCGGGGATGTCCCCCAGCCGGGTCGGTTGGAAATGCCGATCCCGCTCAATGCGGAGACCTCCGGGCCCCTGGATCGCTTCGAGCTCATCCAGGGAGAAGTAGCCGGCTTCCTGCTCCAAGCCCATGACCCAGCCCCAGGCCGTGCGCTCGGCGGGGTCGTATTCGATGACCAGCCAGGTCCAGTCGCTCCACGGCGAGAAGAGCTTGGCAACCACAACCTTGTCGGCCAGGGGAATCGCCTCCGTCCCATAGAGGGCGGGCAAGCGGGCGAGATCGGCCGCCGTCAGCAGCTTCATGATGGTTCTCCGTGATGGTGTTGGGGAGATCAGGTCGAACCGATCGAGGGGCCGTACTAGACCCTGCAGGGCAGCATGAGGTGGAAGGCGCCATCGGTCTTATCGATGGATTCGTCCTCGACCGTGTCAGGCTCAGCGGTCATCAGCAGGGTGGCGTTAGACCACCGGTTGTGCTCGCCCCGCATCTCGATCCAGTTGGCCAAGGCGAGTGGGCCGTTCACCCAATCGAGTAACGGCTTGAAGATCCCCAGTTCCCAGATCACCCGACGGCTAGGGAGCACCTGGCGTGCCTCTTCCAGCAACGAGCTGTCGAGGTAACCGTCTTTGACCGCTTCCGGCCAGGCGCAGAAATCGGCGATGATGTCCCAGCTCTGGTTGCCGTACTCGACCCGGACCTCCAGGTCGCCGCTGCGGGCCATCAGGTAGGCCCGGATGGCGGGATTGATGCCGACGAAGCCGAACTCGATCCACTCGTCGAGGCGCTTCTCGATCTTGATATCGATGGCGAACCGGTGGCGGTTCTCGGCGAACCAGCGAAGGAACGCCTTGTGGAGCTTCCGCCGGGCCTTCACCTTGTTGGCGGCAAGCGCCTTGGCGCCGGCGACATGGGGTGGCAGGCACGGGCGCTGCCGCTTCTTCCAAGGCCCTGTTGGGCCGTTGAGTCCGGTGATGCCGGGCAAGAGAAACATGGTCAGATCTCCGAGGTGATGGTCGAGGGCTGCGAGGAAGGAGACCCCGAGGGTTGGTGGGAACAATGGGGTGTTCAGGCGATCATGGAGGATTCGGGGGCACGGGGGGCCGCGACAAGGTGGCCGGATCACCTGCACTCGGCACCGTGAACGAGGTGGTACAAGACGATCCCGGCGGCGGTGGCGACGTTGAGGCTGTTCGCCATGCCCATCATCGGGATGGCGACGGCGGCGTCGGCGAGCGCCGCCACCGACGCCGAGACCCCCGTCCGTTCGCCGCCCAACACGAGGCAGGTCGGTCTGCACGGCCCGAGTTCCTCCGGGCGGACGCTGTTCCGGGTCAGTTCGGCGACGACGATGCGGTAGCCCTCCGCCTTCGCACGCGCGACGGCCGCCTCGGCCGAGGGGCTCTCGGACCACGGCACCCAGCCCTGGGTGCCACGGGCCGCCTGCACCAGCTTGCGGTTTCTCGGATTGACGGTGGTGCCGCAGACGATGACCTCCTCCACTAGCATGGCGTCGGCCAGGCGGAGGATGGCTCCGATGTTGTGGTGCTGGGTGACGCCGTCGAGCACCAGCCGGACGGGGTTGCGGGGCATGGACCGGAATGCGTCGCGGTTGGGCTTCTCCCGCCGCAGCTGGTCCTTTGACAGGGGAAGGAAGGCCGGCATGGCGCTGCCGGGATCGGTTGGCATGGTGATGCCTCCTCTCGGTTGGGGGGATGCGGGAAGGAAAGGGCGGGCGGATTCGGGCGGCCGGAGTTGGTCAGGTGACGCCGCGCAGGACGGTGACGCGCTGCCGCTCGGCATCGAGGGCGACCTTGACGTGCTGGTGGGCGATAGCGACCCAGCGCAGCTGCGCCATCGGCACCTTGGCGTCGGCGTAGGCCTGCTCCAGCACCATCAGCACCTGCTCGGGGGCAACGCCTTCATCTCTGCTGGTCGGATCGGGACACAGCGGCAGGTGATGAGGGCCGTTGATGGTAACCGTCCATTGGTACGGCGACGGCAACGCCCCTGGGGCATAGAGCAGATGGTCCGGTGGTTCGCGACCGAGCCGGCGGTGCTCAGCCTGAAGGGCGAGGCCGAGATGCTGCTGGATGTCGAGGACCAGGGGGCCGAGACGGCGATCTTCCTCGGCCTTGGCGCGGGCAATGGCGATGCGCAGCAGATCACAGGCCGACCACGCCTCGCCGTCCGAGTCGAGTGCGACCTGGATGCCGAAGCCGTCGCCCTCGGTGTCGAGGACGACGCCGGACCACGGCAGCGTGGATTTGCTGGGCAGGTCAACGCGGTGGAAGATCAGAAACCGGCCATCGGCCGTATCACGACGCCGAACGATGGCGTCATCATCGATGTCGATCATGGCGTCACCTCATGGAATGAACAAGACCCAGGCCCCTTCCGAGGCGATGGATACGGCGATGCCTTCCCGGCATCGCCATGCGTGGAGCTCTTCTTCGGAGTCGTCGTCGTTGATCTTCAGGAGATCATCCAGCTCCCGGACGATCAGCCCGATGCCGGCGACATAGCTGATGATCTGCCAGGCATCGTCGCCGGCCACCAAGGCGGCGGCGAGCGAGATGATCTCGGTAACGGGCGGATCATCGGGGTCGTCGGTGTAGTTGGCGACCAGATCGCCGAAAGAAGGGATCGGCGGCACGTCGTCGCTGGACGGAATGATGCTGGGCATGGTGATCTCCAAATGAAAACGCCCCGTCGGCTGGAACCGATGGGGCGCAAGATTGAAAGGGGGATGATCGGGGAGAATCAGTCGGATTGCAGGTCCGACAGGTGGCCGGCGAACACGCCGCACACATCCCAGGCAGGCGGATCATCGCCGAGAAGAACCCGCTCGGCCTCGGCGATGGCCTTCTGGGGTGTGATGGCCTCGACCCAGGCGACGAAGCTCTCGCCGGTATCGAGGCGATAGCCGACGACGGTGTAGGCGATGGCGGGCATGGCGGCGATCACCATCATGCCGCCCTGGCATAATCGAGGGCCTTGGCCAAGGCCCTGAGCTTGAACTGCCGGGCCTCGCCGTACCAGGCTGACGAAAGACGGGTATCAGCACTGCGACCAAACTTGTGATCGGCCAGCCAAGTGACGGCGTTGACCGCACCCCACCATGTACCCTCCGACGACCGGAGTTCGGCGCCGGGCTGGACGGTCAGGGCATCCAAGGCCCGCTGGACCCTGGGCAACCTGACCAAGGATTCGATGTCGTCGTTAACCGACCGGACAGGCTCGAACACCTCGACGAAGAATCGACGGACCATCTCGTCGGTGGAACGCTTGGAGGCCAGGAATGCCGATGCCTCGTGGAAATCGGCCAACTGGTGGCGAGCGAGGCCGAGGGCTGCCTTGGCCCGGTCCGCATCAAACGTGGTGAAGTGGGCGTGGCGGTAGATTTCGGCCGACTCGCCGGCCAGCGCCATGGCCATGGTGTTGGCGCAGACCACCCGGATCGGGGTGAATTGAGCGACCAACGCGGCGTTTGGGGTGTGCGGGTTGGTCAGCAGCAGATAGCCCTGGACGGCATCGCCGCCATCGAGCTCGAAGCCATCGCGCAAGGAGGCCAAGGCCCAGATGCGTTTGCCGCCGCCCAGGCTGCCGGCGGTCTCCAGCGTCATGTCACCCGCCTCGACGAAGGTCCGAAAGAACTCCAGCGCCTCTCGATTCTGCACCGGCTGGTAGCCGGCGCCGACAACCGACAGCACCTTGCCGTCACTGCTGCGGGTCAGGGCAGTGTGGGTCGGGATGGACACAGTCTGGTCGCCCATGGTGGCGAACAGCGGCGTCTTCTCCACGTCCCAGTCCAGGCCGGCGGTCACCAGCATGTCGTCGGTGGAGATGTCGGGATCAACCTGGACGCCGAGCCCGTGCCAGGGTGTCGGCCCGGTCCAGGCCATGGTCTCTATCATGTGGGCCATCGTGGCCTCCTCCTGCATGGAAAAGACCGTCAGCCTGAGACTGACGGTCCGGGACGATGATTTCGGTGACGGGTCGAGGTGTTGTCAGCTTCTGCGCTGTTCATCCACCCAGACCTTGAACGCCTCGGCGGCGGCAAGCAGCAGCCAGGGGAGCCAGATCGGCATGGCGTCGTTCCTCCTGATGGGGCAAGGCCGGCATAAGCGTCGGCCAAGACCATGATATGCGGCTGGACTCAGGGGCTGGTTCACCGCGTTGGTGATCCAACGCATGGGCGAGACTCATGGTGAACATGAGCCCCAGGAACAGGTCCATGGGAGCCGCACCGCCCGGTCAGCGATCGTCAACCGGCCACGCTTCAGCCCCCTCACAGTGAACCAGCGCCGGCCGGCTCTGGTTCACGACCGAACATCTGACGCGCATCTGTGCGCCGGGCACGCGAACGTGCGTCGAACAGCAGGTCGTGCCCAGGGGGGCTCCCGGAACACTCAGATGAGCGACCGTGCGCCGGGCGCGCGACCGCGCGGTTCCACCCCGATGATCAGGATTCTCGCCATGCACGTAATCACACTGGCTGCCCGGAAGGGCGGCGTCGGCAAGACGTTCTTGACCGCCTCGCTGGCGGTCCTGGCCGCCATGCAATCCATGTCCCTGGATGGGGCCGATCCTCCTGACCACCCTGGTGTTGCGGTCATCGACCTCGACCCCCAGGGTAGTTTGACGACGTGGATCAACCAGCGGCCGGCGCCGTTTCCCGCCATGATCCAGATGAACCCCTCAAGGCTGATGGACGGCGTGTCCGAGTTGAAGGTCCAGGGGTTCCAGATGGTGGTGATCGATACTCCACCGGGTCACGGCGACTTCGTGGTGGCGGCGATGGCCGTGGCCGATTTAGTCGTCATCCCGGTAAAGCCCGGTGACCTCGACCTTGAGGCCGCCCTGAATACCCTGGCGATCACGGAGTCGCTGCAACGTCCCTATGCCCTGCTGCCCAATGACGCCACCTTCCGCAGCCGCGCCATGGGCCTGACCATCCGACAGATCACCGAGATGGGGCTGCCGATGCTGCCGCCGATCCATCACAGGGTTGATGCCGCCCTGTCCGGCGGTCGGACGGCCTTGGAGCGGGCGCCGACATCCAGGGCGTCGGTCGAGCTGAGGGCGGTGATGGCGGCGATCAACGCCATGCTCCATAACATTGAGGTGCCTCTGTGAAACAGAATCGGATGCTCAGCCCAGCCAGGGCGGCAACGCCGCTGATCGAACCGCTGGTGCCGCCGTTCAGGCCACAGGGCGTGCAGACACGGCGGATCGGCGTCACCCTCGATCAAGATCGATACGTCGCTTTCAAGCTTTTTGCCGCCGAACGGGGCCTGACCGGCGAGCAGGTGGCCATCATCGCTATCGATCGCCTGCTGACCGGTCGCTGAAGTGGCGGCTCAATCTCTTGGGCGTCCGTCGGGGTGAGATTCTCGGCCTTGGAAACCTTGGCCAAAATCACCAGACGCCATCTAACGGCGCAAGATCACGATCTTTCGCCTTAACCGACCGTAACAGACCATCGGGCGGACCCACGGGATCGCCGGGGTCCGCAGCAGAATAGGTGACGCTTCCCGTCCCCCAACATCTCGTGTCCATAGGATGGAACCATCATGACCGATTCCCAGTCACCGACCACCGTCAACGCCGTGGCGTCCTCCATCGCCATGCCCAGCATCTTTGCTGCGCTCCAGTCGGCTCGCTTGGAGGCCGACCTCCCTCTCCATATCCTCGCTGATCGTCGTGCTGCCGCCATGGACGACGATGTCGAGGAGGCTTTGGCTCTGGCATCCGAGGCCAAGAACCCGGTCGCGCGCCAGCGCTACCTGGCTATGGCCGCAGCGGCTGGAAGCAAGGAGGCCAAGGAACGTCTGGCCGAGCTTCACCGGCAGGAGGGACTTCTCGCTCCCTGTTCCGACCAGGTTGCGGCCATCCTTGCCCGCGGCAAACAGGCCAATTATGGCCTCTACCCTGTCCGTCGGGACTACGAAGAAGACGATCTCGTTACCCTGACCAGGGCCGCCCACGCCGGCAATCAGACCGCCCAGCTCGCCCTGGCCGAAGGCAGCTGTTGCGGCATCAACGGTGATGCCAACCCGGCGGATGCCTGCCTTTGGGCCAAGATTGCCCGGTCTGGTCCCGATGAATCCCTGGCGGCGGAGGCTCAGCAGATCATCTACCGGGCCTATGGGTGGATCAGCAAGGCCGACCGCAAGGAACTGCCCGATCTCGTCGGCTACTGGGAGGTGGCCGGCGAGGACATGACGTAGTCCGTCAACGGGGCGGGCAGCAGTCCTTTCCGCCCACTCTGCGTTTCCAAGGCAAGGTTGCCGCACCGGCAACGACGAAAAAGGGAGACCCCAGCGCCGATGCGCTGGGGTCCTGTCTGTCGTCAACGGGCAAGGCCCAGATGCGTCTACTCTTCCATATCGTCGAGTTCCGGGAACGCGACAGCGTGCAAGTGGGTGAAGTAGCAGTACGCTGCCGTGCCGCTGCCCGTCGGCAGCCAGTAGTGCGGGAGCCGATCAAGCAGGTGCCCCTTGTCGAGCTCGCGACAGCGTGCGGCAACGCCAAAGCCTCGGCGTCGTTGTCGCAACTGGCCGCGCGGCCGACGATGTAGAGGAGCCGACGGGCGTTGGGCAGGTCGTTCATCATGCCTCTCCTCCCGTGGTCCTGGACGCCAGCCACGCTTCGACATCGGCCGTGCGATATCGGATCACGCGAGGCGACAGGACCATGGCGCGGGGACCGGTCGAGCCTGACAGGCGCCAGGTCCGCAGGAGGCCCACGCCAACGCCGAGACGGGCCGCGACTTCTTTCGGTTGCAGGAGGGCGTCTTTTTCATTGTCGGTCGTCGAAGGTTTCGTCGTCTCCTCGGAGTTGATGGGCAAGCTGCTGGTGACGCCCTGGGGAGCGGGCGCCGTGCGGAGAAGGCTCATGGTGAGGTTCCTTGATCAGGGTTGCGATACAGCGCCGACTGGACCCCGGTTGGATCTGCGGCGCCTCAATCACCTGTTCGGGCCAAGGCGTGCACTTTTGCGCGCAAATCAGAAGGGCAGCGATTGCGCACGAAAGAGACCGCAGAGACGAGCCCTGCGGTCTTTCTGATCATGTTGATCGATGAGATCTCCCAACCCATGGACGGGTCTCAGACCCTTCCGGGAAAGGGCTGTCAGCAAATGTGCCGACAGCCCAGAGTGCTCGAAAAAGAAGGTTCTGATGGACAGCTGAGCCAGTCGGCCCTCCGTCATGACGCAGCCTTGATCGTGGGGCTGATTCATATTGGCCGGTGGCCATTATCGTGGATCAACACGATTGCCCGCGGCCACCCGTGAAATCATGGCATCGACCATGCCTGTCGCCTGGAAAAGCGCTTGTGGGCTGAGATGGGCATAGCGCATGGTTGTTTTGGCGTCGGCATGGCCGAGGAGTGCCTGCACCTCGTACAGCGAACGCTGGTTAGACACCAAAAAGCTCGCGTAACTGTGGCGGAGGTCGTGGAGTCTAAAATTTCCCAGGCCTGCATTGGCGCGGATTCTTTTCCAGACGGGAAAGATCGTCAAGAATCGTTTGCCGGCCTGTGTGGGGAAAACGGGCTCTTGGTCACCACCACGTTTGAGGGAACGAAGAAGGGTAACAGCGCCTTCCGAAAGAGGAACGTGCCTTGCCCGGCCTGACTTTGACAGTGGGATTTTCCAATCCCGCCGTTCTAGGTCAAAGTCGGCCCAGCATGCGCCCAAGACCTCTCCTCGGCGGGCGCCCGTAAGCAAGAGCAGCTTCACGGCGGACGCCACGGTCTGGTTCGAATCGGAATCCAAGGCGGTGAGAAGGCGCCCGGTCTCTTCCTCAGACAGGTAGCGGTTGCGCTGGTTGTTTTCCTCGAACTTTTCAACTCCGGCAGCAGGGTTATGCGGGATATGGCCCCAGCGGACGGCAAGGGTGAGCATGAAGCTGACGAGGGAGAGAAGCCGGTTGCAGGTGGCCGGGGCGAGACCGCTGGTCCGCATGCCATCGTGCAAGGTGGCAATGTCGGCTCTCGTCAGATCGGAGAGCCTGCGTTCCCCCCATGCGAGAAGGATTCTTCCGTCGAGGAGGGCCCTATCGGTTTTCCACGAACGCTTGCGTACCAAAGCGTGGGGCATGTAGAGATCTTCGGCGAAGGTCCTAAATGTCATGTCAGCGGTCCCGGACTTGCTTCCGGAAAGGCGGGTGCGTTCCTTTGTGGCAAGCCCACGGGCGACCACCAGCGTGGTGGTGGATGCGTCTCCCAGCTTTGCCTGGCACTGCCGACCACTCGTGTCGCGGTAGCGAAGGTGGTACGTTTTTGTCCCGCTGGCTCGAACCTCGAGTACGAGGCCCTTGATCAAGGTGTCGTAGTAGTCGATGCGGCTCCGCCCCTTCGTACAGGTAGGCGGCGTGTCGATAAGGGATTGTGTCAATTCGATTTTTGGCATGATGGCTATCCCCAACAGGAAAGAAGTTCTGGTGGGAAATATCCGCAGTTTTCTGATGAAATGCTTCACATATTTAGATTGAAAGGCGCAGTGTAGTGTTTGCATATTATGGTTATAGCGGACAAGTCATGCTTTATTGTTTTTTCGATACGTATAGGGCGCAACGCTATGTAGGAGTGATTTGATTCACTTCATGTCGGAGCCAGACGGTGCGGTAGAGCCGTTCGAGATGGCGGGGCCAGTGTGGCGCGTTGTGCAGGCCACACCCAGGTAGCGTTCCTTGAGCCGCCGCCGAGCTGAGGGCATGCGATCCAGCACCCGGCCCCACAACGCCATGCTGAAGTCGGAAATCTTGTCGGGATTGTTGAAACTGACAAAGTTGACATGGCCGGCGGCCCGTGACGGTGGCGCGACAACCCACGCAAATGCCAATGCAGGCACTTGTGATATCGACCGACAGTTTTTATGCTGGCATAAGTCATAGTGGCTTTGATTCCACCATTTTCTGAGGTGCGACCGATCGATGAACCGCAAACACCGCAGGGCGGGCAAGACGCAGGGCAAGCCCTCGACGCTCGGCGTGGATGTTCAAAGGGTGTTCGCCGACGCGGTGCGCCATCATCAGGTTGGACGTCTGCGCGAATCGGAGATGCTCTATCGTAAAATCCTGGAGATAGATCCTCGCCATGCCGATAGTCTTCATTTTCTCGGGGTAATGGCCTGTCAGGTGGGGCGTCAGGATCTCGGCATCGACTTGATCGCCAAAGCGATCAAGATCAACGCCGGGATTGCGCCTTATCATTTCAACCTGGGGAACGCGTTTCAGGATTTGGGGCAGTCTGAACGAGCGGCAGATTGCTACCGCAGAGCAATAGATCTCAAGCCGGACGACGCAGCCGCATTTAACAATCTCGGCAACGCGTTGCGCAATCTTGGGCAACTGGACGAAGCGGCTGTTTGTTTTCGCAAGGCTTTAGCTCTTAGTTCAAGCTTCGCCGATGCCCATGATAATCTTGGCAATGTGTTGATGGATATGGGGAGGGTGAACGATGCCATCGTATGTTATAATAATGCGATTAGACTAGAAAGAAACCGTGCCCAGACCCACTACAATTTAGGGAATGCGTTATGTGGACTTGGGCAATTTGGGGAAGCAACGAACTGTCTCCGCATGGCGATTGCCCTAAAGCCGGATTTCATCGACGCACACAACAATCTTGGCAATGCGTTGAGAGAGTGTGGGCGATTGGATGAGGCGGCTGCCTGCTTCAGAAGGGTTCTTGATCTCAATCCTGACCATGCGCTGGCGCACAGCGGGCTCGGCTCGGTCCTGTGGCGTTGGGGGCAGTTTGACGGTGCTGCAATCTCTTTCCGGAGGGCACTTCATCTGAGGCCTGATCTTGCCGAGGCCCATGCCGGGCTAGGCGTTGCGCTGGCGGAGATGGGGCGCCTGGAGGAGGCTGTTGCCTGCCAACGCAGGGCGCTTGCCCTAAAGCCGGATGACGTCGATGCCCTTCACAATTTGGGAACGTCGCTGATGGGGCTCGATCAATTGAGCGAGGCAATAGAGAATTGCCATCAAGCCATCGGGTTGAAACCAGATTTTGCTGACTGTCATTTCAACCTCGGGATGGCTTACTTATTCGATGAGGATTTTACGCGTGGGTGGGAGGAGTATGAATGGCGTTTAAAACGGCAGGGAGAAGTGCCAGGAAGATTCTCTAACTTACCTCAACATATGTGGTCGGGTGATAGAGGTGATGGCAGAACGATCCTGTTGTGGACCGAGCAGGGGGCTGGTGATTCCATTCAGTTTGTCAGATATATTCAAGAAGTATTGAAATTAGGATGGAATGTTATTCTTGAGGCCCCATCAGATCTTAAGGCATTATTCAATGGTATTGAAGGTGTCTCGTTGGTCGATCAGGGGGGAGGGCTCCCGCATTTCGACGTTCATTGCCCTTTGCTCAGCTTGCCGCGAATTTTCGGGACGGTTCTCGAAACGATTCCGGCGGGGGTGCCGTATCTCGCTGCCGAGGAAGATTGCGTGGCGGTATGGCGGGAACGTTTGCGGCAGGAGGAATTCGGGCATGGAGAGGCGGGGGTGGTGCCAAGAATCGGCCTCGTTTGGGCAGGTAACCCCGCCTTCAGGCACGATGCCGCGCGGTCGCCACGCCTTGGCGCGATCGCGCCGCTCCTGGCGGTAAAGGGGGTTGAGTTTTTTGGCTTACAGATGGGGGATGGAAGACGTGATTTGGCTGATTACGCCATGCCGCCAAGTTTCACGGATTTGGCCTCCCACATTACTGATTTTGCCGATACCGCGGCGATCATCGCCAATCTGGACCTCGTGATCACCTCGGACACATCGGTTGCGCACCTCGCTGGGGCGCTTGGGAAGCCTGTCTGGGTGATGCTTCAGGCTGTTCCCGATTGGCGATGGCTTAGGGATCGGGATGACAGCCCATGGTATCCCTCCATGCGGCTCTTCAGGCAGGCCCAACGTGGCGATTGGTTATCCGTAATGGATGCTGTAATTCGGGAGTTGAAACTCTTCGTTTCGAGTCGCTTGCCAGGGGGGCTCAGAGACTCAGTCATCGGATAAGAATTAGGTCATTTCCGACAGACAACAACCCATGACAAAACTTCGCAAGACTTTTCCAGTCTAGTGGGGGCCTTGTGCAGTGCTTCTAGAGTGAACCCAGCGGCGGAAAAGGTCTCCCGCAGGTACCGATCCGTGTGTTGATACCGGCCACTCGGCGCCAGAATAAAGGGCTTGCCGACCGCGTCGTCCAGAATTTCCGCCGAGACCGCACAAATCCCACCGGGACGTAATGCAAGAAATGCTGCCTGCGCCAGTGGTTTCAAATCACCAATATAAATCAGCACATCGGCCGCCAGCACCAAGTTGAAAGCAGCCGCATTACCCTCCATGAAGGCAACGAGATCACTTTGGGCAAGATCGTCGTACAGCCCTCTCGCTCGTGCTTTCTCCAGCATCTTAGCGGAAAGATCGACCCCGACCAGACGCTGTGCACATGATCTCAGGTGAACACCGCACAGCCCGGTGCCGCAGCCAGCGTCGAGAATTTCGAGATCACCCTGCGCATTTCCCTCGCCAAGGGCGGCATGTGCCAGCTTTTCCGGCATGCTATAGTGCAACTTGTTTAGGGTTGCATCGAAATCCCCGGCGGATCGATCAAACAGCTCCTGTGTATAAAGAGCTTCCGCCACGAGGGAGTAACAGCCCCCTGCGATGCCGGCAACACTGCGGCAAAGAACGCCATCACCTGGATACGCCGCCATCAGATTCAAAGCCAATACTCTCGCATGCTCAGGGTTCGACCGGCTGATCAGGTAGATGGTGTGGCACAGCGAATGGCGAGCGTCCGAGTCGTCAGGCTTGAGCTCCATGGCCTGGCGGAAGCAGCCGACCGCCTCGTCGAGGCGCCCTTGTTCACCTAACGCAATGCCCAGGTTGGTGTGGGCGTCCGGAGCGTTTGGCTTGAGCTCCACGGCTTGGCGAAAACAGTCAACCGCCTCGTCGAAGCGCCCCTGTTGACGGAGCGCATTGCCGAAATTGATGTGCGCTCGTGGGTTGTTCTTATCGATATCTATTGCCTTCTGGTAGCATGAATTGGCATCAGTGATGCGCTTCAGCTCCATTAAGGCATTGCCCAGATTAATGCAGGCCTCGGGAAAGTCTGGCTTAAGCTCCAGAGCCTGGCGATGGCAGGCAACAGCCTCTTCGTTGAGTCCCCGCTCGGTTAGGGCGGAACCAAGGCTGGTATATGCCTCTGGGTCATCTGGCCTAATGATTATGGCCTTTCGCCAGCAGGCGATCGCCTCCTCGATATGCCCCAGCTTCTGTAATGTATTGGCTAGATTGCAATAAGCATCCGGATTATTCGGGTTCAGGGTGAGAGCCCGGCGGTAACAGGTGACAGCTTCCTCCGAACGTTCCTGTATTTGCAGCACAATACCGAGATTGGTATGTATTTCCGGGTCGTACGGCTCAAGGGCAAGTGATCTGCGCCAGCAGGAGATCGCATCATCAAGACGCCCCAATGTCTTATACGCGAGAGCTAGGTTGAAATGGTATGAAGCGACCCTGTCGTCGATCTTAATCGCTTTAGTGATCAAATCGACGGCGATGTCGTGGCGGCCATTCTGCGAGGAGATTACCCCCAAGAGGTGCAAACTATCGGCGTGGCGAGGGTGGATTGCCAGAATCCGTCGGTAAAGTTGTTCCGCATCCTTCAAGCGTCCGGCTTGATGATGCCGAATGGCATCCGTGAATATCCTCACTACGGAATCCGCTGCGACTGGTCCGGATGAGGTCGCCTGCTTCGCGCGGCGCTGCTTGCGGTTCATTTGGAAATCGTGCCCCAGGAAAGGGTAAAGGCAAGGTCATTATCTTACACCAAGTCCCGGGGATGGGGAGCGATCATCGGAATTTGGTGTATTGTGGGTGATCCTTGGCCTTGTACGGTCTTTATCTCCTCCCGCAAATTCTCGCGAGGTGAGGAAAAAGAGAATGGCGACGCCCTTCAACCGTTATTTCGAGGCGGCGCCGGGGGCGAAAAGGAGCCTGCGCCCGGCTCTCGTGCTGTCCTATGACGACGAGAGTAACCAAACAAATCGGAACAGTAACCCGCCCGCCTATTTGGCGCGTTCGGCGATCTCGACGAAGCGGATCAAGGGGAAGGTCCGGTTGAGGGTCTTGCTGGTGAAGTTCTGCATCATCATGCCGTCGTTCCAGTTGATCTTGGTGCCCGGCTTGAGATCGGAGGCCGGCGCGGCCAGCCACTCGTCGCCCTCGGGGCCCTTGACATGGAGATAGACGTAACCTGCCGCCGGAATGGCCTCCAGCACCTCACCCGAATGGGACGGCGGCGTCGGCGCCTTGGTCGTTGACCCATCGAGCGGCGGATGGCCGGGGGGAAGGTCGGCGGCCTGGGTCGGGGCGGCAGCGATGGTCAGGGCAAAAAGCACGGAGACGAGGGTGATACGCATGAAACGTCCCGAATCTGGGGGAAAAGAAAAGAGGGGAGGTGCGTCTCCGCACCTCCCCATGCACTAGTTTACCACTTGAACGAGACTTTACTGACCACGGAGTGAACCGCGTAGCTGGGGTTGGATTGGCCGGACGTGTACGCCTGGGAGACAGTGCCTACCAAAGCCCAGTCGTTCGAAGTCAGACGATCATACCCATAGCCCAAGTAGAGAGTCACGCCAGGAACATACTCGTATTCGCCATGAAGTTTGAACGAATTAAGCATGGACGTGACAGTCGGTAGCTGCGCACTCGCCAACGAGTTTACCGCCGTTCCCAGGAAGTTTCCGGATTCCGCAAAGTCCATCATTCCGTAGGACAAGTTGTAATCAGCACCAATTTTCAGGTTGCTGATCGGCTTTATCGAGCCACCCAGGCCAACGGTATGCGTGTCCGATGTGGAGTATTCCTTCCAATTATAGGACGGGTTTGCGGCAGGATTTGCGATGCTATTATCGTTAAAGCTGCTGAAAGTCCGTTCGTATGTATAGAAGGCATGGGCTTCAGCATCGGGGCTGAAGCGGTAGTTCAGGTCCGGCCCGGACATGATCTTGTAGTCACTCGTGCGGCCGTAGCTCACGTTCGGGTAGCGGTCATGGACAGCGTTCATCACAAGGCCGGCCGAAGCATCGGCCCCCAGCACCTGGTTCAGTCGAGCCTTGACGGCGTCCTGAGTCCGTGCCGCCTGATAATAGGGCACCTGTGCGCAGTCTACGATATTTCCACTTGCGGATTGACCGCAGTCGCCACCTCCCGAAACAAGCTGATTCCAGATTGCGAAGTTCGGTGCCGAAGCGGCGCGGATGGCATGGGTGTAGCCAACCGAGCCAGTCGTTTCGTCGCTAAAGGTGGTACGGACCTTCGCGGCAACCTCGTTCTCGGAACTGCTCTTGATAAGAGCATCCGACCGCTCAGTATCGCGCCAAGTGTATCCCAGAGTGAGCTTGGTCGATGGCAGGATGCGGTATCCGGCCGTGACTTGCGCCGTTTGTTTTACCCATGACTCGTTCAGCGGGGTGCGATACATGATCTTGGAAGCGGAACCAGCATCGGACCGGAGCCCATCGACAGGGTTCAGGGTGTTGGTGTTGTTCGACCGCGTATCAATCGTGTAGGCCAATCGCAGGTCGGTCTTGGGCAGGGGGCGCGTGGTTAACGCGACATTGCCAAAGAGCGTTTGAACGAAGCCGTTAAGCGACCCCTGGGAAGGCAGAGGGGGGGTAACGGCATTATCGTGAGTTGCTAGCTGAAAGTCATCATTCTGCAGCTGTAGCCCGTAGACGGTATTGATATTCAGCCGGGTGTCATCGTTCAGATTGTAGCCAACCTGGCCAGAGACCTGATGCGCCATGTTCGACGGAGGAAGAACATAGATGGCGCCATTTGTCGTCGTCTTGAAGTTAACGAAATTTACCGCTGTGTTGTTGTCGGTAAATTTCGAGAACGTGTAGTTGAGGCTCGACTGCAGCTTGGGCGTGTTGAAGGCGACCGAGGCAGTGAAACGATCCGTATCGTAGTTGATCGGCATCACAAAGGTCGCTTGGGTCAGAAAGGAAATGTAGCCTTCCTGGGTGCCTTCCTTATGTTCATGAGTCACCCCTGAAGTAAACAGAAGATCCCCATAGTAATATTTGCCTTCGACGGAGCCTTTATCCCTCCGCGTACCAATGAGGAGGGATTGAGTCTGCCCCGATTGGCCAGCGACATACGCCCCTGCTGCAATTCCGGGGGATAGCGTGCCGTTGGAATTGTATGTTGCGTTGAAATTATTGGACGCCACATACGTCATCGCGTCGTAGTTTGCGGTCAGCCCCCAGGTGCCCTGGTTGCCGACCTTCAGGCTTATCGAGCTGTTGGGGGCGATGTCGAAGGAGCCCCCGAAGCCCAGCTTCAGGTCACTGCCGTTCAGGTTGTAGTAGTAGGTGTCGGTGCTCTTCCAGTCGGACCGGCCGCTGAACCGGAAGTCGCCGATGACGCTCCCCCCCTCGCGGTAGTTGCCGTTGTAGCGCCCGTATTCGGCAGAGGTAGAACTTTGCCCGCGCAGCCCGACGGAAACCGAGTTGTCATACTCGGCCGGCTGGCTGCTGATCCGGTTCAGCTCCTGGGTATTGGGCATCGCCTCGGGGAGGTCGAAGCCGGTGTCGTCCGCCGCCTGTGCGACTGCCATCAGCGGAAGGAGGCATACACTGGTCAGTGCAGCTGCCTTAAACGTATTACGAATAATCATGCCACACCCCCCTTACCGGAAGAACGTTGAGCCACTGGGGCTATTGGATCCATGGATCTGCGAGTGGCAGTTCAAGCAGCTACGATCGGAAAGCTGGCTGCTGTAGGAACCACCATGCGGAGTGCTGCCGTTATTAAACCCACGGTCGCCCATGTCGTTGCCGCCATGGCATTCCTGGCAGAGGAAGGGCATCTTTTCCTTCAGCAACCGGGCATTCTGGGAACCATGGGGGTTGTGGCAGAGGGTGCAATCCTCGCGAACCGGCTGATGCTCCCACAGGAACGGACCGCGCTTCTCGGCGTGGCAGTTGTAGCAGGTGTCGGTGACGCGAACTTCCTTGAGCAGGGTCGGACCGGCCGAGCCATGCGGATTATGGCAATCCGAGCAGACGACCTTACCCTCGCGGATCGGGTGATGCGAATACTGATAGCTGTCGGCGCGCTGCTCGGAATGGCAGGTGAAGCACACCGGCGGCTGCGTCTCCTTGCTCAGCACGGGATCCTTG
>NZ_CAINTR010000052.1 GCF_903853455.1 uncultured Magnetospirillum sp. | reverse complement strand
CGCCGCGCGTCGGTCAGATGCAGTGCCGCCACCCGCATGGCCCAGCCCACGTCCTCGGCGTCGATCCGGTCGTCGGCCTTGCCCAGGAGAACATGGTAGACGGCGGCGTATTTGAAGGCGCGCCACATTACGCGGCGGAAGAACGATGCCGGGATGGTGCGGTGCTGCTCGAACAGATGGGCGAAGCCGGCCTCGTAGGCCGCCTCGCCCTCGGCGGTCACCGTGTAGAGGGAATGGAGCGGCAGGGCGGCGATGGTCTGCCAGGCCGCGTGCAGCGGGGCCAGATTGCCCGCCTCCTCGGTGCGGTAGATGGGGAAGCGATGCGGCGGGCGAGAGGGATCGGTGTCGCCGATGACGATCCCGAACCGCTGCATGAAGCCGTCCAGCATGCTCTCGGCCGAGACGACCTGGGTGAACGTCTCCAACACCGTGGTGCCCAGGATGACCAAGGCCGGCTCGTCGACCTCGATGGTGCCCTTGGCGGTGCGCCGGGCCAGCGGCTTGCCGTCATGGACCCTGAGCAGGTATTCCCGCATCTCCTCGGCGTAGGTCTGGGTTTCCATGCGCCGCAGGACCTGGCCCCATTCGTCCTGCAGCCACAGGCCGCGATTGTGGGCGGCCAGTTCCTCGATGAAGCGTGCGGCGGACGTCGTTTCGGGGAACAGCCGCACCGGCATGACCCGCGCCAGCACCGAGGCAGTCTTGGTCTTGCCGGCGCCGCTGGGGGCCAGCAGGGTCGTCCACAGATCGGGGCGCAGCCGGGTGCCGGCCACCTCGATCTCGATGCCCCGGTCCAGCATGTGCGCGGCCAGCATGTGCAGGACCATGAAAGCCGGCAGCTCGAGCGGGAAATCCGTGGTGCGCTGGAACAGATTGACGGACTGATCCAGCAAGCTGCCCGGCGGCATGATGGTGAGGCCCCGCCAAGAGGTCGAGGCCGGCTTGGCGGCCATCAGGCCGCGCAGGGCATCGGTCTGTTCCGAGCCCAGCCGACCCTCATGGATCAGGTCCAGCAGGCTCAATTGCTCCGGCTGCGACGTCAACGGCTTCGCCTTCCCCGCTCGAGCTTTCCCCGACATGGTTCTGTCTCCCTCCCTGGCACGGACGGCTTTGCCCGCCGACGTTACCTATGCCCCAGTCGGCGGGGATCAAGCCAGTGCGGGGGATTTTTTCGGCTCCGAGGCCCACCCCCCGTCGGCGTCGGCACCATGCCCCGGAACCCTAGGGATACTGCGCCTCTCAGGCCGATCCGGGGCCGTCTACAGGGCGTCTACAGCCCATCGGCGCGGGGCAGATCTTCGGCGGTGTGGAACGGGCCCGCCGCCGCGACCGCCACAAGTCTGGTGGAGGCTGGCCCGTTCCACACGGTCCCAACGAGGGCCGGTGCCGTCCTGGGCGGTGTGATCGCGGGGTCCATTTCAACAACAGACACGCACAGCGCTTCGGCGGCGTTTTCGGGGTCCAGGGGCTCACCCTGGCCTACAGGTCGGCTTTCCCAACGGGAAACCCGACGGCGTAGGTGCCGGTCTTGCAGACCGAGCTGCACTTTCCTCCCCTTGAGCCCTTGACCTTGGCATTTTCTGCGACATGTCGACGGCGGGCCAATTTCGCGGGGAGGGATTCAT
>NZ_CAINTR010000051.1 GCF_903853455.1 uncultured Magnetospirillum sp. | reverse complement strand
GCACACCTTGTTGATGGCCTCGGGCGACGATTTGCGGTCGCCCTTGAACACCACGGTCGGCGAAACGCGACGTCCGCCGGGAGACGGCGGGGTGCCCATATGGGTGGGGCTGGCGCCGTGGCAGGTTTCGCAGGCGTGCTGCGCGAACGGCGTACGCGCGTCGCCCGTCATCGCATGCACGGTCTTCAGAATGTTCAGCGGCGTGCCCTTGTCATGACAACGCATGCAAGAGTCTGCGCCGCGCGCGGCATAGACCGGCTCGGCTGTCGGTGCCGCTTCATCAGAAACGGCGGCCGTCCCTGTTGCTGGCGCCGTCGGAGTATCGGCTGCGTCAGCGGCGATGATTCCCGAAAAAAGGAACGCAGCGCAGCACACAAGGCTCAAGAGCCAGGTTCGTGCTTTCATCAATCTTACCCCCTCGTTATTCGGCCAGATGGCCGAATGCGGGGCCCATTCCCCGGGCCCCGCAATGGTCAAACTCTACTGCTTGGTCGCGACGAAATCTCCGGCGCCCTGGTCGAGGACCAAGGTGCGTTCGAACGACACGTAGTGGAACCGGCGCGCGGTGTGGCCGGCATGGATGGCAAAGCCGATGGTGTAGGTCTTGCCCGCCACCAGATCCTTGTAGGGCGCACCGGCCACCAGCGGCCGGGTCAGCGTCACCGACCAGGCGCCGCCGGCGAAGGTGGCGTCGGCGGTCACGGCCGAGGTCTTCAGCTCTTCGCGCTTGTCGAAGATGGTGCCGGCCACAGCCACGGCCTTGGCGCCGGGGTTGAGGCGAGCCTGCCAGTATTCGAGCTCGTAGCCGGCGGCCTTCAGCTTGGCCAACTCGTCGGCCGGCTTCAGCTCGTCGCCGCCACCCTGGCGGCCGACCTTGGCGTGGGTCTTCAGCAGATACTTGGTCCGCTCGGCCCCGGCGGCGCTCGGCATGGTCGCCGCGTCGTCGTGGCAGGCGGCCCAGCAGCCGAACCGGTTCGATTCAGCGACGCCGCCGTCGTTGATGATCATGGTGACCTTGGTCTCGTTGGCGGCATCCATCTTGGCGTCGGGCTGGGTGCCCGGGGCGAAGTCCAGGTGGACGTACATGTTCTTGTCGTCGTGGGCGAACTTGACGGAAGCCTTCACGAAGCCGGGCTTGCCGGCGATGGGGGCCGGCTCGTTCTTCTTACCGGACACCAGCAGGTTGCCCATGGTGTCTTCTTCACCGGTGTGGCACTCGTGGCAATTCTTGCCCTCGCGGATCTTGAACCCACCGGAATGCTCGGAGGGAGTCAGAACCCACTCGTACGAGGACTGACCCGGATACATCAGCGTGACGTCCTTGCCGGGCACCTTGGCCCAGTCGACGGCGAAGGCGGGGGTGGCGGCCAGAAGCCCAATCAGGACGGTGGCGGCGGTCGAGGCTCTCACTATCGAATCCTCCAATCTTATTGAATGTCGAAGCTGGTGGGGGCCGGGGCCTCCAGAAGCTTGTGTACGGGTTTGTGAGCGATGCCCTTGTGGCAATCGATGCAGGTCTGGCCGGTCTTCTGCGCGTCTTCATGCTGAGCGCGGGCACGGGGCCGCTGCATCTCGGCATTCATGCCTTGGAAGGAGTGGCAGTTGCGGCACTCACGCGAGTCGGTGCGCTTCATGGTTTCCCAGACATGGGTCGCCAGTTCCAGGCGGTGCGCGTCGAACTTCTCCACCGTGTCCACGGTCCCCAGGAGCTTGTGGTAGACCTCGTTGCTGGCCTGGACCTTACGAATCATCTTGTAGATCCAAGACTTCGGCACATGGCAGTCGGAGCAGACGGCGCGGACGCCGGTGCGGTTCGAGTAGTGAATAGTCTTGGTATACTCCTGGTACACCGTGTCCTTCATCTCATGGCAGGAGATGCAGAATTCCAGCGTATTGGTCGCTTCCATTGCCGTGTTGAAGCCACCCCAAAAAATAATGCCGGCGATGAAGAAGCCGGCGGCACAAAGAATCTTGGCTTTGTGACAGAGAATCATTCCCATCACTTTGCCCCGGCACGGCGTGGAACCGGAATTTTGCATAATTTTCCCCCAGGTCCGAGTACTACCTCTAAGTATGGGGACATTACCTGCCTGGGCTGGGCTGCGGTAGAGCCAGATGACAGAAATTTAATGGAGCCAGTTGCCCTGTTTCGGGTCGCTACGCGAAGGCTGGAGCCAAGTTTTCTATCACGGCGACAAGTTGGTCGACGGCGGCCGGAATCCGCTCGACGGGTAGGGCGCCGTAGCCCAGATAAAGGGTGCGCTGGCGATAGCGGTGGTCGGCGGCGGCATCGAACGAGCAGGCGGGGGCGGCATGGATGGCGATCCCCTGCTCGGCGCCGCTCTGCTGGATCGTCGCCGCGTCGGGGAAGCCCTCGGGCAGGCGCAGGCCCACATGCGTTCCGGCCTCGAAGCCGATGACCGTGGCGGCGCCGAACCGTTGCAGGAGGGCTTCGACGAGACGATCCCGGCGCTCCTGATAGAGCTTCTTGGTGCCGAGGACGTGGCGGGCGAAGTTGCCGGTTTCCATGAGGTTGGCCAAGGCCGCCTGCTCCAGCCAGGGGCAGCCGTTGTCGAGCAGCGTCTTGGCGGCCAGGGCGGCGGACGCCAGTTCCGGCGGCAGCACCATGTAGCCCAGGCGCAGCCCCGCGCCCAGCGTCAGGGTGAAACTGCCGCAATAGATCACCAGCCCATTCCGGTCCATGCTCTTGAGCGACGGCGGCTGCCATCCGTCGTAATGAAATTCGCAGCCGATGTCGTCCTCGAACAGGTAGGTGCCGTTGGCGCGGGCCCAGGCGAGGACCGCCTCGCGCCGATCCAACGGCAGCGTGCCGCCCACCGGACTTTGATGGGATGGGGTGAGGTAGGCGAGCGCCGGCCCGGACGGGAGCAGGTCGGGGCGGATTCCCCGCTCGTCCACCGGCACCGGCAGCAGATTGGCTTGGGCCGCCTCGAAAACGAGGGCGGCGTTCAAGTTGCAAGGGGCCTCCACCACCACGCCGTCTCCGGGGCGCAGCAGCAGTTGGGCCGCGATGTTGTAGGCCTGCTGCCGACCCGCGACCACCAGCACGTCGTCGGCGGTGGCGGTGATCCCGCGGGATGCGCTCAGCCAGCGGGCGATGGCGTGCCGCAACTTCTGCTCGCCCGCCGGCGGCGGCGTGTTGCCCATGCGGCCGCCGTGGTGTTCGAGCGCCGACAGGATGTGGCGGCGCCACTCCCGGGTGGGGAATATGGATGGGTCGGCGGAGAACAGTCTGCAGTCGAACTCGGGCTTGGCCGTCAGGCGGGGCCATGCCTGGCCGCTGAACACCACCGGTCGCCGGGGGATGCCGCCGAGGCTGGCCTCAGGCCGTGCCGCCGCCGGAAGCGCCAGGTCGGGGTTGGAAAACACCTCGGCGACGAACGTGCCCGAGGCCGGGCGGGTCTGGAGATAGCCTTCGCCGATCAGGCGCTCATAGGCCAAGGTGACGGTGTTGCGGGACAGGCCGGCCTGGCGTGCCAGTTCGCGCGATGTGGGCACGCGCGTGCCGGGCACCAGCAACCCTTCCAGGATAAAGCGCCGAAGCTGCTCTGCGATCTGCTCCTGAAACGACACGGAGCTCAGCTTGTCGATAGTAATCGGCAAAAGCATCGAAACCGCGCTCCCTCGGGAACTCCGCAAGGCCTGACCACCGCTTGTTCTTAGAGAGGTTATAGCTCCATCGTGCCCGTCTGTGAACCGGCGACGACGCCCCTTCGGTCCCTTTTATTGAGGGGCGACGGGGCAGAACCCATGGACTTCCGCGGGGCTGAGGGCTCCATCGTGGTCGGTGTCCAGATGATCGAAGATGCTGGCGGCCTGCTTGAGGAACTCGTCGAGGCTGACCTTGAAGTCGAGATTGGTGTCGGCCGACATGACGGGGTCGGTTCCGCTCGCCGGCCGTACGCCGTCTTCCTCGCCTCGGGAGCGGTGGCGAGGCGCCTCGGCGACGTCATCGTCGGACCGCGACTTGTTCAAGAACGGGATCCGGAAGGCGGTGAGTTCGTCGGCGGTGACGAAGCCGTTGTGATCGAGGTCCATTCGCTCGAACTGGACGCGGGCGTCGGCCAAGAATTCCGTGCGGTCGATTCTGTCGTCGTGGTTGCCATCGACGCGGCCGAACCACTGGCTCATGGCGTCGCCGCACGGCACGCCGCCGCTCAGCGGTTCGCCATTGGGGCTGAACAGCAACGCGGGCGTCGCATCATGCCGGCGGTCGTCCGACGCGTGGGCCGGGTGCTTGCCGAAATCCAGTTGCGCGCAGGCCGACAGGGTGACGGCCAGGGTCCAGGTCACCACGAACAAGGTCTGTGTCTTCATGGGATCGCGTGCGCTCTCATACCGACGAGCCACTATCGTGACTCGTCTTGTTGTCCCTCAGTCGCCGGGCGCTCGCGCTTGGCTCTCGCGCCATGGGGCGCGGCGGGCTTCGCCCTTGCCGTCTCACCCTCGAACTGAAAAGTCAGTTCGAGGGTGAGACGGTATCAAACGTGTTGCCGCCGGTTCGATGACTATGACATCTCGGCCGGAACCAGGCTACGCCGTCGTCACACGAAAAAGCCGCGCCCGGCGAGGGGCGCGGCTTTAGCAGCAGCGATGGCCGAAGAGGCCAGGCAGCTTAGACCTTCACGGCCTTCTGCACCGCTTCGACCTGCTTCTTCACCGGCTCGAAAGCGGCGGTGAACACGGCGGTGGTCAGGTCGGCGATGTTGCGGCTGTCGCTGACGGCGGCATCGACGCCTTCCTGGATCAGCTTCTGCTGCAGCTCGACGAACTCGGTCGGGCTCTTGACCGAGGCCAGCGCCTGGATCGAAGCGGTCAGCTTCTCGGCATTCTTGGTGGCCAGCGCCTGATAGGCCTTGGCGAGCTCCTGGAAGCCGGCGATGGCGGCGTTGCCGCTCTTGGTCAGGGCTTCGGCATTGGCTTTGGTGGCGGCGGTGATCTGATCGACGGTGGCGTTGGTCATGACGGACGTTCCTTGGCGAGGGGTTTGGTCGTAGCGATTGCTGCAACGCAACATCGCGGCATAATAGGCGAATCCAGCGAAGACGCAAGCGGTATGTTGCGTTGCAGCATGCGGCGGCGCGCCGCCGGTTATCCGAGCCGCACCTGCAACCGGTGGGGGGCGCCGTCGTCGGCGAGCCGCAGGCGCAACGGACGCTCCAAGACCTCCGCGCCGTCCATGGCGGCGAAGGCGACGCCTCGCCCTGCGCCGGTGGGATTTTCGACCAGAATTTCGTATCGCGCCGAACCGTGTCGCAGCGTGATCTCGAAGCCCGGCCATGCCGTGGGGATGCAGGGATCAAGATGCAGGATCCCGCCGTGCAGCCGCAGCCCGAGAACACTCTCCACCCCGGCGCGCTGCATCCATCCCGACGAGCCGGTGTACCAGGTCCAGCCGCCGCGCCCCAGATGGGGCGCCGTCGCGTAGACGTCGGCGGCGACCACATAGGGTTCCACCTTGTAGCGGTGTACCCCCGCCCGCGTGCGGGCATGATTGATGGGGTTGAGCAGCGAAAACAGGGCGGCCGCCTTGTCGCCCTCGCCCAGTGCCGCGAAGGCCATGACCGACCACAAGGCGGCATGGGTGTATTGGCCGCCGTTCTCGCGGATGCCGGGCGGATAGCCCTTGATGTAGCCGGGATCCAGGGAGGTCTTGTCGAATGGTGGCGCGAACAGCAGCGCCAGCCCGTCCTGGGGCCGGATCAACTCCCGCTCCACCGCCGCCATGGCGCGGCCGGCCCGTTCGGGCTCCGCTCCACCCGACAGCACCGCCCAGGACTGGGCGATGGAGTCGATCCGGCATTCCTCGCTCACGGCCGAGCCGAGCGGGGTGCCGTCGTCGAACCAGCCGCGCCGGTACCAGTCGCCGTCCCAAGCCTCGCGGTCCAGCGATGCCCGCAGCACGGCGGCATGGGCGCGCCATGTGGTGGCGCGGACCGTCTCGTGGCGGGCGTCGGCGAGGGGAGCGAAGGCGGTCAAGGTCGCGTAGAGCAACCAGCCGAGCCAGACGCTCTCGCCCTGGCCGCCCTCTCCGACCCGGTTCATCCCGTCGTTCCAGTCGCCGGTTCCCATCAGCGGCAGCCCATGGAGTCCGAGCAGGAGGCTTTGGTCGAGGCCGCGGGCGCAGTGCTCGAACAAGGTGGCGGTCTCGTCGGAAACCGGCGCCAGGAAGAAGCTGTCGTGCTGGCCGGCCGCCAGCCACTCGCCTTCCAGGAAGGGGATCGCGGTGTCGAGGACGACGGCGTCGCCGACCGTCTCGACATAATGCGCCACCGCGTAGGGGAGCCAGATGCGGTCGTCGGAGATGCGGGTCCGCACTCCCTGGCCGGAATGGGGCAGCCACCAATGCTGGACGTCGCCCTCGACGAATTGTCGTGCCGCCGCCCGCAGCAGATGGGCGCGGGTGGTCTCGGGGCTCGACGTGGCCATCGCCATTCCGTCTTGAAGCTGGTCGCGGAAACCATAGGCTCCGCTGGCCTGATAAAACGCCGAGCGGGCCCAGATCCGGCAGACCAGCGTCTGGTAGAGCAGCCAGCCGTTCAGCATGATGTCCATGGACCGGTCGGGCGTCTTCACCTGGACGGCACCCAGGATCTTGTCCCAGTACCGCTCGACATCGGCCCGGACCGCGTCGAGATCGGCGGTGCGGTAACGTTCGATCAAGATCCGCGCGCCTTCGGCGGTTTCCGCTTCGCCGAGGAAGACGACGACCTCCATGACGGCGTTGGCCGGAAGCTCAACCGTGGTCCGCAGCGCGCCGCAGGGATCGAGGCCCGCCCCAACCCTGTTCGACAGCCGCGCCGTGCCGGCCAGCGCCGCCGGCCGCGCCAGGGTTCCATTGCGGCCGATGAACTCCCGCCGGTCGGCGGTGCAACTTGTCTGGCGGCCGCCGAAATCCATGAAGGCGACGCGCGACCCGAACGACGAATTCCACGGGTTGCGGGCGAACATCGCCCCGGTGTCGGAATCGATCTCGGTGGTCACGAACGGCGCCGACGCCGACCGGGACGGGCCAAGCACCCATTCCACATAGGCGGTCACCGAAAGATGGCGAGTGCGGCCCGATGTGTTGCGGAGCTTGAGCCGCGAGATCTTGATGGGGTCTTCCAAAGGCACATATTGGAGAAGCGCGAATTCGATCCCGTGCGCCGCCAGTTCGAACCGGCTGTAGCCGCGGCCGTGGCGAGCGATATAGGTGGCGGTTTCGTCCCTGATCGGCAGGGCGGTGGGGCTCCACAGGTCGCCGGTGTCGTCGTCGCGCACATAGAACGCCTCGCCCGGACGGTCGGCGACCGGGTCGTTGGACCAGGGGGTAAGCTGATGCTCGCGGCTGTTGCCGGACCAGGTGTAGCCGCTTCCCTCGGTGGCGACCTGGAAGCCGAACACCGGGTTGGCGACGACGTTGATCCAGGGGGCCGGCGTTGATTGGCCGGGGCGCAGAACCGTCACATATTCACGCCCGGAATCGGCGAAGCCGCCAAGTCCGTTGAAAAATTCGAGCGTCGGCAGGGGGAACGGGACCTGCAGCTGTGGCCCGGCGAACATGCGTCGCGTCGGGAACCGGATCGGGGACTTGGCTTCCGGGGCCTGGTCGAGCTGGTCGGACAGCCGCCCGCGTTGGCCGATCAGCACCACCCGTGCCACCGACAACAACAGGGCGCGCATATCCGCCGAAATCAGATCGGCCCGGAGGATGAAGATTCGGCCTGCCTGCCCCCCCTCCACCTGAACCCGCCGCCGGGACTGGTTCAGGCGGACCAGGGTTTCCAGCGCGGTCTGAAGGTCCTGGACATAGGAGGAGGCGCGATCATTCAAGATGACGACATCGACGGCAAGCTGCTTCATCCGCCAGTATTCATGAGCCTGGACCAATTGCCGCGCCACCGCGAGGTTTTCGGTGTCGGAGATGCGCAGCAGCACGATGGGCAGGTCGCCGGAAATGCCTTGTGGCCAGAGTCCCGGCTGGCTGCCGCCACCGCGCCGGATGGTCTCGGACGACGAGCGCAAGGTGGGGGCGGCATAGAGGACGTGCCCGGCAAGGCGCTGGAACAGGCTGGCTTCGCCCCGGTCGATGCCGAGGTGGTGAAGCTGCACCTGCGCCTGGGTCCAGGCGAGCATGGCAGCCCGTTCGTAGCCGGTGACGTCGCGATGCTTGTCGGCGAGGTCGAGCACCGCCTCGCGGGTCGGCGCAACCATGGTCCAGAAGGAGACGCGGACCATGGCCCCCGGCGCGACGCGCACGCGGCGGCGCAGGGCGAAGATCGGATCGAGCACCGTGCCGACGGTCTGCGACAGCGGCCGGCCGTCGATCATGGCGATGGGGGTTCGGATCCCGCTGCCACGGCCGAGGAAACGGGCCCGGTCGGTCTCGATCTCCGGCTTGCCCACCGCTTCGCCATCGACGACGGCCAGATGCGCGGCCCAGATCTCGGGCTCGTTCGGCGTCCGTCGCCGCCGCGTCGCCAGGATGACGCCCACATCGGCGAGATATTCGGTCTCGACGAACAGCTTGGAAAAGGCTGGATGCGCCATGTCGCCGGCCTGGGGGGCCAGGACCAGCTCGGCGTAGGAGGTGATCTCGATCTCGCGCATGCGGTTGCCCGAATTCACCACCGAGACGCGGCGAACCTCGCCGGCGTATTCCGTCGAGACCACCACGTCCATGGTGGTGGTCAGGGTTCCGTCGTGGCGGATGAATTCGGCGCGGTCCTCGTCGAAGACGACCTCGTAGGACTCGGGCTCGGCACCACTCGGCTGGAACCCCGCCGACCATACGCCGCCGCCATGGACGTCTCTCAGGAAGATGTAGGAGCCCCAGTCGTCGCAGGTGGCATCCTCGCGCCACCGGGTCACCGCCAGATCCCGCCAGCGGCTGTAGCCCGAGCCGGCGGCGGTCAGCATCACCGTGTATTGTCCGTTGGAAAGCAGGTGGGTGGCGGGGGTCGCGCCATGGGCGGTGGTCAGCCGCCGGCCGCCGGGCGCCTCGATCTCCTGGACCTTGGTGGTCGTCCTTGCCTCCGCGACCAGGGGGCGGGCGACCGCCACGTCGCGCGGCGTGCGCTCTTGCAACAGCAATTCCGTCGCCTGGACGATGGGCTCGGCATGGAACCGTGTCCGCATCACCCCGTCCAGCAGCGCATTGGCGATGGCGACGATGGTCATGCCCTGATGGTGCGCCATGAAGGCGCGGACCACCGCGACGCCATTGTTCGCCTGCACCCGGGCCGGCGTGTAGTCGAGGGCCTCGTAGAAGCCGTAGCGGCCGCGTGCGCCGATCTCGGCGAGGCGATCAAGATTCCGGGCCGCCGCCAGCGGATCGACCATGGTTGCCAGCGCCGTAGCGTAGGGCGCGATGACGGCATTGTCGCCGAGGCCGCGCTTCAACCCGAGACCGGGGACGCCGAAGTTGGAATATTGGTAGGTGAATTCCAGGTCGCGGGCGTTGTAGGCCGATTCCGAAATGCCCCACGGCACCCCGAGGGTCTGCCCGTAATCCATCTGGCGCCGTACGATCAGACGATTGGTCTGTTCGATCAGGCTTCCCAGCGGCGCGCGCATGACCAGCGACGGCATCAGGTATTCGAACATGGATCCCGACCACGAGATCAGCGCCGCGCCGTGGGCGATGGGTGTGACGGTACGGCCGAGCCGGAACCAGTGGCGCGCCGGAATGTCGCCCTTGGCGATGGCCATGAAGCTGGCCAGCCGTGCCTCGGAGGCGAGCAGGTCATAACAGCTCGGGTCGAGCGTTCCCTCGGTCATCAGGTACCCGATCGACAGCAGCTTGCGGTCGGGGTCGAGCATGAAGCCGAATTCCATGCCGAGCGCGGTCGCCCGCGCGGTCGCTTCCAGGGCCGACAGGCGGGCCTCCAGCCCCGAGGCGGCGTCCGCCGGCGGCCGGAGGTCGGCGCGGTGGCTCTCGATGCAACGCCGGGTGGCCTCCACCCAGAACAGCATGTCGTCGCCGACGTCGTCGTCCCGTTCGCTGGCCAAGGCGCGGGCGATGTCGGCCGTGGTCTCGGCCTGGGCGGCCAGTCCCGACAGGCGTTCGGCGATGGTCTCGCCGTGCAGAGGCGCCCGTTCGACGTCGGCCGCCACGGCGGCGAGCGCGTCGTCGAGCTGGTGCCAGGTCACCGTCTGGGTCCGCCGTCCGTCGTTCAGGCGGGCGGCTTCCTCGCGGGCAAGCTCGAGCGCGTCGGCGATGCCGGCCAGGCGCGTCGCATCGGCGAGGGGCTGATCGCTCCACTCCAGGAACGTGTTGGCCAGGGCGATCAGGTGTCCAGCCAAATTGCCGCTATCGACCGAGGAGATGTAACAGGGGTCGAGCGGTCGCAAATCCTGCGTGTCGTACCAGTTGTAGAAGTGGCCACGGAAGCGGGCGAGGCGGCCCATGGTGGCGAAGGTCGCTTCCAGCCGTTCGGTCGCCTCGGTCGATCCCGTCCACCCGAAATCGCGGGCGGTCGCCGTCGACAGGAGATAGAGGCCCATATTGGTGGGGGAGGTCCGATGGGCCAGGACCGGCAGCGGGTCTTCCTGGAAATTGTCCGGTGGCAGCATGTTGTCGGCCGCCGTCACGAAGCTCTCGAAGAACCGCCAGGTTCGGCGCGCGGTCAGCCGCAAGGCGTGGGCGTCGGCAGCCGATATGGGCAGCCGGCCGGCGACGAGGGGGGACAGGCTGGCAAGCCGCGCGATGGCCGGCGACGCGATCCACAGCGCCGCGAAGACCGCCGCCAGCGGCCAAGTGCCATGCCGGGAGAACCCGGCGACGACCAGGGCCAGGACGCCGATGACCAGCGCGCTGGCCATGCGGCGGGTGAAGCCGAAAAGATCGAGGCGGGCGCCGATGGACGCCTGGGCCGCCGTCACCCATTCGAGCAGATGGCGGTGGGTGACGAACAACCGGGTGAGGGTTCGTCCGATGGCGTCGGTCATCAGCCACGCCTGATGGGCCAGGAAGGCGACCTGCATGACCGAGACGGTCAGCGCCAGACGGATGTCGCAGCCGAGGGCGCGCAGATGGCTGTCCGGCGTAATCCCGCCCCGGCGCGGGATGATCGCGCCCACCACCGGAATCAGGGGCGGCAGCACGAGTGTCGCCAGGATGAAGGAGGTCCAGATCAGCGCGTCTTGGAACGGAAAGGTCCATCCCGCCAGAAACGCCAGGATCGCCGCCGGCGCCGAGAGGGTGCGGCGCAGATTGTCGAGCATCTTCCAGCGGCCGATGGCGGGAATGGCGCGGCACGCCCGTTCCATGCCCTTCGGCGACCTCAGGCCCAGCAGCCACGGCAGCAACTGCCAATCGCCGCGCGCCCAGCGATGGTGGCGAAGCGCGGCCACGTCGTAGCGGGCGGGGAACTCCTCGACGACCTCGATGTCGGAGGCGAGGCCGGCACGGGCGAACACGCCCTCGAACAGATCGTGGCTGAGCAGCGTCGAATCCGGGACGCGACCGGCGAGGGCGGCCTCGAAGGCGTCCACGTCGTAGATGCCCTTGCCGGTGTAGGAGCCTTCGCCGAACAGATCCTGATACACGTCGGAAACGGCGGAGGCATAGGGATCAATGCCGTTCATGCTGGAGAAGGTGCGCTGGAACAGCGAGCCTTCCCGGCCGACCGGCAGCGATGGCGTGACCCGCGGCTGCATCACCGCGTAGCCTTCCACCACCCGGCCGACCGTGGCGTCGAACCGGGGCCGGTTGAGGGGGTGTGCCATCTTGCCGATCAGACGGCGCACCGTGTCGCGGGGCAGTCTGGTGTCGGCGTCCAGGGTCACGACGTAGCGAACATCCTCGGGCAGCACGGGCGGCTGTCCATCGATGCTTACGAAGGTGGTGTCGGTGGCGCCGCGCAGCAGCCGGTTCAGCTCGTGCAGCTTGCCGCGCTTGCGCTCCCATCCCAGCCACCGCCTTTCGCCCTCGTTCCAGACCCGGCGGCGATGAAGCAGCACGAAGCGCTCGCCACCCGGAGCGGGGCCGTGGCGCTGGTTGAGGCGGGCGATGCCCGCCGCCGCCGCCGCGAGGAGAGCCTCGTCGCCCTCCGCCTGTTGGCTGGTGGCGTCGAGCCAATCGGAGAGCAGGGCGAAAACAAGGTCGCCTTCCGGACAGGCGAGATAATGAACTTCAAGGCGCTCGATCTGCTCCTCGATCGCTTCCGGGGTGGTCAGAAGCGTCGGCACCGCGACCAGGGTACGGAGATGGGAGGGGATGCCGTCGCGAAGCTCCAGGGCGGGCATCAGCGCCGCTCCAAAGCCCCGCATGGCGCCGAGGTTGACCAGCGCTACCGCCACGTCGACGGCGGGGATCGCGCCGAGGACGCCGAGCAGGCCGATCCAGGCGTGGCCGAGCCCGGCCGCCGTGAGGGCGAACAACGGGGCGGCGAGAAGGATGGCGGTGACGACGGTGACGGCCGCCACATAGCCGCCGATGCCGCAGGCACGGTTCAGGCGTCCGGGCCAGGCGCGCGCCGACGGCCGGTAGCCGATCATGGCTTCGAAGGCGCGCCGTCCTCCGGCGAGGAGATAGTAGCCGGAATCGCCCAGACGGATGTCGGCTGGGCTCGGCTCGGCCGGAATCGCGGCGGTCGCGGCGGCGACGGCGGCGCGCGCGATGTCGATCTCGGTTTGGTTCGACCCCCGCGCCAAGGACTCGATGGCGCTGCGATAGAGATTGCGGGTCGGGAAATCCATGCCGGAAAATGTGCTGCCGGTGGCCAGCACGTCGTCGACGAGGCTGATGCGCTCGACCAGTTCGGTCCAATCGACGTCGGAGATCAGACGCATGCTGGTGATGATGTTGCGGACGGTGACGCTGGCGGCGCCCTGCCGCTGGTGTTCGTCCCGGACCACCGCGTCGACCGTGGTTTCCTGCGCCGTCAGACGATGGTCAAGCCAAGTCAGCGCCGGAGTCACCCGAGGGTCCTGATCCCGCAGCCGGTACACCAGCTGAACCGCGAAGGCATCCGCCAGCGGCGCCTGCTCGTGATCCGTCAGCACGGCGGGAACGGGCTCGGCGGCGTGGTCGCCGGATCCCAGCAGTCGGTCGGCGACCGCGTCCGCCCTCTGTCGGGCGGAACGATTGCGCACCAGCTCCTCGGCGAGGCGCCGCAGGTTCTCGATAAGCACGATCTTCAAGGTGATGGCCAGGGCCCACAACTCGCCGATGGTCAGCGGCTGGACGTCCTGGTAGGCCCGGACGTAGCGGCACAGCATCTCGGGGGTGAAGCGGCTGTCGGTGTGGGCGACGAAGGCCCAGGCCACGCCGAGTACCCTTGGATATCCGCTGAACGGTCCGTCGGCAAGCTTGGGCAACTGCCGGTAATAGTGGGGCGGCAGGTCGGACAGGATGTCCTGGATCTGCCGCTCGACGAGATGGTAGTTGTCCACCAGCCATTCCGCCGCCGGGGTGGTCGTGCTGCCCTCGTCGATAGCCTTGGCGATGGTGCGATGCGAGACCAGCAGCACGGCGGCGTTTTCGGCCAGCCGGCCCGCCAGCAGACGGCCCTTGGTCGGCCTTGGCGTTACCGGCTGGGCATGGGCCAAGCTGCGCGCATGTTCCTCGATGCGCTCGACACTGAAGAGTTCGCCCCGGATGGGGGCGGTGCTGTTCCAGGGCGACTTGCGTCTCGGGCGTCCGAGGGCGCGGCGAACGAGATCCTTGAAGCCCGATCCGGCGCGTTCGGCTTCGCAGTCGTTGGCTCTCGCGTGCCTACTCACGTGGCAGCGCGACGCGGAAGGCGCGCGACGGTCACTGCACCGCGACAAATGGGACGGACGATTGGCGGAACAGCCGACGAAGCCATGGCGCACCCCTTCTTGGATCAGGCGGGAGTGCAGGCCTCTCTCAGCCGTCGATGCCCGGAAACGCTATCGACGATCATATCCATATGGGTATTGAAGGACGTTCCGTCAACCTCGTGGGGGCAAATGAGGCCGGGAGAAAGCGCTCTCCCGGCCTCCATGGCGTCAGAAGGTGGGGGCGTCAGAGGATGGGCTTGCCCACCGGCAGCACATCGCGGCCGAAGAGGTCGGCCAGCACCAGATGGGCCATCATGTACCAGGCGAGGAGGGCACAGACAATGAGGTCGAGCCCGGCGTAGAAGGTCAGCTCGGGGAAGCCGAAATGGGCGAGGTCAAGCAGGACGAAGCCGATCATCAGGGTGGTGAAACAGGCGAACATGGCCTTGCTGATGCGCAGCGAACCCACCCACAGGATGCTGGAGAACAAGGTCCAGGCCACCAGGAACCAGCCGAGATCGGTGGGCGAGGTCTTGAACACGTCGTATTTGTTGCCGAGCAGGATGCCGCACAGCGAGATCCAGAAACAGCCATAGGAGGTGAAGGCGGTGTAGCCGAAATTATTGCCGCACTTCTGCTCCTGCAACCCGGCGACCATCTGGGCCAGGCCGCCGAAGATCAGACCGACATACACCACCGGACCGATGCCGGCGAGGCCGACATTATGCAACTGCAGCAGCAGGGTGGTCATGCCGAAACCGGCCAGACCGACCACCGCCGGATTGCCGAGCTTGGGCCGGGCGGCCTGGGCGGCGTCGAGGGTAATCTGGGATAATTGGGACATTTCTTACTGCTTCCTTGGCAAAGGCACCTCTTGCGAGGGCTGTTGGTCCACCCGTTGCCATGAAGTTCCCCCTTGTTGGAGGCGTCGTTTGCGACGCTTCTCGTTAGCCCTCGCATAGCCGAGGATGCCGGGAAATGCAATCGTCGGCTTTGCATGCCCCACCCCCATGCCCACCCGGGAAGGTAGGTTCGCGCCCGAACGGCCACGCGATCCGTGGGAACGCTTGCATTGTTCGTGCGATTCATGGATTATTAACCAATGTGCAAGAACGCGCATGGTAAGGAGATAGAATATGTCCACCAGTTCGATCTCGAACAATCCCCCCGCTCCGCCGGTCCAGCCGCCGCAGCAGGCCCAACCGGTCGTGCGCGACAGGGATGGCGACAAGGATAAGGACGCCACCGAATCCAAGGCCGCCAAGGCCCAGGAAAGCGGCTCAACCGCGCAGTCTCTGCCGGTCGATCCCAATCGGGGCCGTAACCTCAACATCTCAGCATAGCGGTACCGGGACGTCCCGTCGCGGGATGCTTGGTGATTGCTGAGGCCGATGGATCAATTCGTCCGATCCGAGAGGGAGGCGTGTCATGGACACGGTCAATTTTACAAGACAGGGGCCGCCGGCCGTGGAGCCGAAGGCGCCGGTATCATCTGCGGCGGCGCCCGCCAACGCGCCCGGATTTCAGGCTGCGAAGGCGAGTGAGGACAAGGCCAGCGCCCCAAGTCCTTCCAACCTGCTGCCCTTCACCAGTCCGGTCATCGCTTCCGATTCGACCACTGGTGCGTTGGTGCTGTCCTTCCGGGACGAGAATACCGGCGAGGCCTTGTACCAGTATCCCAGCAAGACGGCTTTGCAGTATCAGACGGCCCAGACCCGCCCGACCGGCGTGAAGCCCGTCGGCTCGGATGAAGTCGGATAGGGAACTGGCGGGCGGCGGCTTATGCCGTGTCTCGCTGATCGTACCCGATCAGCGACGCCCTCAAGCGGCGGGCACGCGTAGGCGTGCAATCATATGTTTGCCAGCGAAGCTGGCGGGCGCGAGCGGCCTTGCCTTCCGCGGCATGGGCCGCGCGGCGCGTTGCGCCTAACCAGATCTCGATGAGTCAGGATCTGTATTAAACCCTCTCGATCACGGCGGCGAGGCCGTGGCCGACGCCGATGCACAAGCTGACCAGGGCATGGCGCCCGCCGGTCCGCTGAAGCTGGCGCGCCGCCGTCAAGGCCAGACGCGCCCCGGAGCAACCCAGGGGATGGCCCAGCGCGATGGCGCCGCCATTGGGATTGAGCCGCGAATCGTCGCCGGCAAGGCCCAACTGCTGGACACACCCCAGCACCTGCACCGCGAAGGCTTCGTTGATCTCGATCAGGTCGAGATCCTTGAGGGTCAGGCCGGCCCGCTCCAGCACCTTATGGATGGCCGGCACCGGCCCCAGCCCCATGACGCGCGGCGGCACACCGGCGCAGGCTCCGGCGACGATGCGGGCCATGGGCTTGAGCCCCGCCGCCTCGCCAGCCTTACGGCTGCCGATCAGCAGGGCGCAAGCGCCGTCGTTGATGCCGGACGCGTTGCCGGCGGTGACCACGCCACCCTCGAACAGCGGCCGCAGCTTGGCCAGCATGGCGGCGTCGGTCTCGGGGCGGGGATGCTCGTCCTCGGATACCACCGTGTCGCCCTTGCGCCCCGCGATGGTGATGGGGTGGATCTCGCCGTCATAGAAGCCGGCGGCCTTGGCGGCGGCATATTTGGCCTGTGACGCCAGGGCGAAGGCATCGCAGGCATCGCGGCCGATGCCCAGGTCGGCGGCGATGTTGTCGGCGGTCTCGGGCATGGAATGGTTGCCGAATCCCTTCACCACCTTGGGATTGGCGAAACGCGCCCCGATGGTGGTGTCGAAGATCTTGGCGTCGCGGGAATAGGCGCTTTCCGCCTTGGCCAGCACGAAGGGCGCCCGGCTCATGCTTTCGACCCCGCCGGCCACGAACAGCGCGCCCTCGCCGCAGGTGACGCTGCGGGCCGCGTCCAGCACCGCCGCCAGACCCGAGGCGCAGAGGCGGTTGACGGTCTGGCCCGCCACCTCCACCGGCAAGCCGGACAGCAGGGCGGCGTGGCGGGCGACGTTGCGGCTGTCCTCTCCCGCCTGATTGGTGCAGCCGAGGATGACGTCCTCGATCTGCTCGGGCTTGAAGGCGGAGCGGGCCAGCAAGGCGCGGATCACCTCGGCCACCAGATCGTCGGGCCGCACCGAGGCCAGGGCGCCGGCATGGCGGGCGATGGGAGAGCGCAGACCGTCATAGAGATAGGCGTCGAGCATGGCTCAGGACTCCGGAGTCAGCAGGGAGACGCCCAGCAGGGCGCGGCGCTTCAGCCACAGGCTGGGGCGATAGCGGGGGTCGCCGGTGATCTCCAGCATGGCCTGAAGCACCGCCAGCACCTTGCCCGCGCCCAGCTTGTCGCCCCAGGCCAGCGGGCCGTTGGGATAGCCGAGGCCCAGGGTCACCGCCCGGTCGATGTCGTCGGGGGTGGCGATGCGCTGCTGGGCGATGTCGCAGCCCACATTGATGATGGCGGCGACCACCCGCTGGGCGATGAAGCCGGGGCTGTCATGGATCACCGTCACCGGCTTGCCGTCGCTGGCCAACAGGCCGTGGGCGGCGTCACGCCATGCCGTCTCGGTCACCGGATTGGTCATCAGGGTGCGGTGGCTGTCCAGCCCGAACAGCGGGTCCACCGCCAGGGTGCGGCGGGGATCGAGGCCATGACGCAACGCGGCGCTGGTGCAGTCCTCGCCCAACGGCGCCACCAGGCACAATGCCTCGGTGCCGGGACGCTCGCCGGTTTCCACGGTCGCGCCGAGTTGGGTTGCGAGGGCGGCTACCGCTAGTCCGCCCTCGCCGGGAGCGACCCACACCGAACCCGCCCACCCCCCGGGACTTGGTTTCGGCGGCGGCACGATGGCCCGGTCGCCCTCGTAGACATAGAAGCCGCGTCCGGTCTTGCGCCCCAACAGGCCGGCGGCGAGGCGGCTCCGGGTGATGGGCGACGGGCGGAAGCGAGGTTCCTGATAATACTGGTCGTAGATGCTTTCCATGACCGGGTGGGAGACGTCAAGGGCGGTGAGGTCCAGCAGCTCGAATGGCCCCATGCGAAAACCGGCGGCGTCCCGCAGCACCCGGTCCACATCGGCGAAGTCGGCGACACCTTCGCCCACCAGCTTCAGCGCCTCGGTGCCATAGCCGCGCCCGGCATGGTTGACGATGAAGCCGGGGGTGTCCTTGGCCTTGACCGGAGTATGGCCCAGGCGCCGCGCCAGGACGGTCAGCGCTTCGCCCACCCAGTCCTCGGTCAGAACCCCGTCGATGACCTCGACCACCTTCATCAGCGGCACCGGGTTGAAGAAGTGGAACCCCCCCACCCGTCCCGGCAGCCGGCAAGCGGCAGCGATGGAGGTCACCGACAGCGACGAGGTGTTGGACGCGATCAGGCACTCGTCGGAGACGATGGCCTCCAACTCTTTCATCAATGCCTGCTTGACCGCGATGTCCTCGACGATGGCTTCCACCACCACATGGGCACCGGCGAGATCGGCCATGCCGGAGGCGACCTTGAGGCGGTCGATAGCGGCGGCGCAGGCCTCCGGCGTCAGCTTGCCCTTCTCGGCCAGCCGGCCCAGCATCTTGGCCACATGGTCGCGGGCCTCGGCAGCGGCCCCCGCGCGGGAATCCACCAGGATGACGGTGCAGCCGGCGGCGGCGGCGATCTGGGCGATGCCGCGCCCCATGGCGCCGGTTCCGACCATGCCGAAAACGAGATCCGAACGATTGGCGTCGAGTGTCATGGCTATTGTCCCTCGTAGGAAGGCTTGCGCTTTTCCAGGAAGGCCTTCATGCCCTCCTTCTGATCCTTGCTGGCGAACAGCAGTTGGAAGGCCTTGCGCTCCAGCATCAGCGCCGTGTCCAGCGAGGCGTCCTGGCCGGCCAGCAGCACTTCCTTGATCTGGGCGATGGCCAGGGGCGGCATGCGTGAAATGGTCTTGGCGATGTCCAGCGCCTTGGCCAGAACCTCGCCGTCGGGCACCACCACGCTGGCCAGTCCCATCTGCCCGGCCTCGACGCCGGTGATAGACTGACCGGTCATGGCAAGAAGCATGGCCTTGTATTTGCCCACCGCGCGGGTCAGCCGCTGGGTGCCGCCGGCTCCCGGCATGATGCCGACCTTGACCTCGGGCTGGGAGAAGCTGGCGTTCTCTCCCGCCACGATGATGTCGGCATGCATCACCAGTTCGCAGCCGCCGCCCCAGGCGTAGCCGTTGACCGCCGCGATGACCGGCTTGGAGCACTGGGCGATGGTCCGCCACAGCAAGTGGTTGTTGCGCAGCATCAACTCGATGGCGCCGACCTCGGCCATGTCCTTGATGTCGGCTCCGGCGGCGAACGCCTCCGCGTTGCCGGTCATCACGATGGCGCGAACGGACGCGTCGGCTCCCAATTGCGCCATGTGTTCCGCCAGTTGGCGGCGCACTTCGCCGTTCAGCGCATTCTTGGCCTCGGGCCGGTTGATGCGCAGGAGAGCCACGGACTCCAGGGGGCTTTCCAACAGGACTTCGGTCATGGACGCCTCATGTTTCGCTGTGCGAAATAGCATTTCACATTTTGTTGACGCCCGAGCCTAGGTCGTGATTACGTCACTTGGCAAACAAATTTTGCGCTCCCGCCCAAGGATCTCTGGTGACCACAGACGACGACGTTTCGGAAGAGGTTCATGACCGCCAGTTCGTGGTCGCCCTGTCGCGTGGGCTCGACGTCCTGCGCTGCTTCCGCGCCAATGAGTCCATGCTGGGCAACCAGGAGATCGCGGCCCGAACCAGCCTGCCCAAGCCCACCGTGTCGCGCCTGACCTACACCCTGACCAAGCTGGGCTACCTCACCTATGTGGAGCGCTATTCCAAGTACCAGTTGGGCACCGCCGTGCTGTCGCTGGGCTATACCGCCCTGGCCGGCATGGACATCCGCGAAGTGGCGCGGCCGCTGATGCAGGAACTGGCCGACTACTCCGACGTGGCGGTGTCGCTGGGCAGCCACGACCACACCAGCATGATCTATATCGAGTCCTGTCGCGGCAAGGGAGCGTTGACCATCCGCCTCACCGTCGGCTCGCGCATTCCGGTGGCCACCACCGCCATGGGCCGCGCCTTCCTGGCCGCCCTGCCCGACGCCCAGCGCGCCATCATCCTCGACGAGGTCCGCGCCCGCCACCCGGCCGAATGGCCGCGCATCAAGGCCGGGGTGGAGCGCGCCGTCATCGACTACGCCAAGCGCGGCTTCACCATGTCGGTGGGCGAATGGCAAAGCGACGTCCACGCCGTCGGCGTCGCGGTGACCCAGCCCGCCACCGGCACGGTGATGGGGCTGAACTGCGGCGGCGCCGCCTTCCTGCTGCCGCGCGAACGGCTGGAAGGCGATCTGGGGCCGCGCCTGGTCCAGGTGGCGCGCAAGATGGAGGCGGCCCTGGGCCGCCGCTGAATTCCAAAATCACAAGACAGGGTCGGAAACCATGATCAGGGACCAGGAAACGCTCAATCAGTTGCTCGACACCGTTTCGCGCTTCGTGCGCGAGCGTCTGGTGCCCAACGAGGAGCGCATCGCCGAGGATGATGCCATCCCGGCCGAGATCGTCGCCGAGATGAAGGAGTTGGGCCTGTTCGGCCTGTCCATCCCCGAGGAATACGGCGGGCTTGGCCTGACCATGGAGGAGGAGGTGCTGTGCGCCTTCGAGATCGGCCAGACCTCGCCGGCCTTCCGCTCCATCTTCGGCACCAATAACGGCATCGGCTCGCAGGGCATCATCATGGATGGCACGCCCGAGCAGAAGGCCTACTACCTGCCCAAGCTGGCCACCGGCGAGATGATCGCCTCCTTCGCCCTGACGGAGCCCAATGCCGGCTCCGACGCCGCCAGCTTGCGCACCACGGCGCGCAAGAACGGCGACCACTACCTCATCAACGGCACCAAGCGCTTCATCACCAATGCGCCGGAAGCGTCCATCTTCACCCTGATGGCGCGGACCAACCCCGACGACAAGGGCGCCGGCGGCATTTCCGCCTTCATCGTCGAGAAGGACTCGCCCGGCCTCAGCCTGGGCAAGATCGACAAGAAGATGGGCCAGAAGGGCGCCCATACCTGCGACGTCATCTTCGAGGATTGCCCGGTGCCCGCCGCCAACATCATCGGCGGGGTCGAGGGCATGGGCTTCAAGACCGCCATGAAAGTGCTGGATCGCGGCCGGCTGCACATCTCGGCCACCTGCGTCGGCGTCTCCGAGCGCCTGATCCGCGACAGCGTCAAATACGCCGCCGAGCGCATCCAGTTCGGCAAGCCCATCGGCGAATTCCAACTGGTCCAGGCCATGCTGGCCGATTCCCGCATGGAGGCCTACGCCGCCCGCTGCATGGTGCTGGACGCGGCACGGCGCAAGGATCTGGGCGAGGCCATCTCCACCGAGGCCGCGTGCTGCAAGCTGTTCGCCTCGGAGGCGGTGGGCCGCATCGCCGACCGCGCCGTCCAGATCCATGGCGGCGCCGGCTACATCGCCGATTACGGCATCGAGCGCTTCTACCGCGATGTGCGGCTGTTCCGCATCTATGAGGGCACCACCCAGATCCAGCAATTGGTCATCGCCCGCAACATGCTGAAAGAAATCGCCTGATGCGGTCAGTGACGGAGATTCTCGACGAGCTGCCGCCCCGCCTGTCGCATCTGCTGTGGCAATGGGAGCGGCGGACTCCGGACGCGCCGGCCATGATCCAGGGCGAGACCTGCTGGAGCTATGCCCGGCTGGCCGAGGCGGTGCGCGCCGCCAAGGCCCTGCTGGTGGAGCTGGGGGTGCGGCCGGGCGACCGGGTGATGCTGGTCAACGAGAATTGTCTCGCCCTGTGCGCCCTGATCCTGGCGGCCGGCGACCTGGACGCCTGGGCCGCCATCGTCAACGCCCGCCTGTCGGCCCGCGAGATCGACACCATCCGCGACCATTGCGCCCCGCGCCGCGTCATCTACACCCTGGAGGTCTCCCGGGATGCCGAGGCGCACGGCCAGCGCCATCAGGCGGAAGTCCGCCACATTCCCCTGTTGGGGCGCCTCGCCATCGGTGGCCTCGACGCGGACTGTAGCCCCGAGCCGGTGGAAGCCGGCAACGAGGCCCAGGTGGCGGCGCTGATCTACACCTCGGGCACCACCGGCACCCCCAAGGGGGTGATGCTGACCCACCGCAACATCATGTTCGTCGGCGCGGTGTCGGGCGGCTTGCTGCGCGACATCGCCGCCGGCGACGTGGTCTACGGGGTGCTGCCCATCTCCCATGTGTTCGGGCTGGCCTCGGTGTTCGTGGGAGCCCTCTATGGCGGCGCCTGCCTGCTGGTGCAGCCCCGCTTCGCCCCCGCCCAGGTGCTGGCCGACCTTAAATCCGGCCTGACCATGTTCAACGGCGTGCCGGCCATGTTCGCCAAGCTGCTGGAGCACCTCAAGCAGACCGGCGCCACCATCGAAGCTCCTCGCTTGCGCTTCCTGTCGGCCGGCGGCTCGCCGCTGGACCCCGCCGTCAAGGCGGAGACCGAGGCACTGTTCGGGCTGGTCCTCAACAACGGCTACGGCCTGACCGAAGCAGGCCCCACCATCACCCAGACCCGGCTGGACCAGCCCCGCGCCGACTGTTCGGTCGGCCTCGCCCTGCCCGGCGTCGAGACCCGCATCATCGGCCCCAGCGGCCGCGACATGCGGCCCGGCGAGGTCGGCGAGCTGTGGGCGCGCGGTCCCGGCGTCATGACGGGCTATTACCGCGCCGCCCGGATGACCGAAGCGGTGATCGACCAGGGCGGCTGGCTGAACACCGGCGACTTCGCGCGGCAAGGCGCGGACGGGGCCGTGTTCATCGTCGGCCGCTCCAAGGAGCTGATCATCCGCTCGGGCTTCAACGTCTATCCGGCCGAGGTCGAGGCGGTGCTGAACGCCCATCCGCTGGTGACTCAGTCGGCGGTGGTGGGACGCACCGTGGCGGGCGGCAACGAAGAGGTGGTAGCCTTCGTCCAGGTGGCTCCCGGAACCTCGGTCGAGGCCGTCGAATTGATGGATTTCGCCGCAAGCCGACTGGCCCCCTACAAACGCCCCACCGAAGTGGTGGTGGTCGAGCACCTGCCGGCGGGAGCGACCGGCAAGATCCTGAAGAACCGTCTGGCGGAAATGGCCCGCGACCACGCCTACGACCAGACGCAGACCAACTAAATCATTTGGGAGGAACACACATGTCGAGCACCAAGATCACCGTGTCGATGATCGCGCTGGCCGCCCTGCTGGCCGCCGCGCCGGTCCGGGCCGCCGAACTCAAGATCGGCGCCGAGATCCCCTTGAGCGGCAGCCTCGCCCGGGTCGGCGGCGCCATGAACGAGGGCATCCAGGTCGCCACCGAGATGTTCAACAAGAAGAACGGCAAGCACACCGTCAAGATCATCACCATGGACGACGAATCCTCGCCGGCCAAGGCGGTGGGCGCGGTGGAGAAGCTGGCGGCCGACGGCGCCGTGGCCTTTACCGGCGGCTACGGCTCCAATATCATCGGGCCGGCCTCGGAAGCCGCCGAGAAGCTGGGCAAGGTCTACATGACCTCGGGCGGCGTCGCCTCGGAACTGACCAAGCGCGGCCTCAAGACCTTCTTTCGCATCAACAGCTCGGAAGGCTATGCCCGTGCCCTGATGGGGCTTTACGGCGAGCTGGGGATCAAGTCGGTGGCGGTGATCTACTCCACCAAGGAAGCCACCGAGGAAGTGGCCAAGATGCTGGAGACCGGCCTGGGGGCCAAGGGCGTCAAGGTGACCATGCACGCCTTCGACCCCGCCACCAACGACTTCAAGCCGATCATCCACAAGATCAAGTTGCAGGATCGCCCCGAGGCCATCGCCATGATCGGCTACGAGAACGATTATGTCGGCATCCTGCGCGCCGCCAAGATCCTGAAGCCCGACATCAAGACCATCACCGGAGTGTGGTCGCTGGCCACCTCCAAGATGGCGCAGGAATTCCCCGATTTGATGGAAAACGTCTCGGGCACCTCGACCCTGTCCTATCCGGCCGAGTTCACCACCCAGGAAGCCAAGGACTTCGCCGAGACCTATCAGAAGATGTTCAACAAGGCCCCCGACTATCTCGGCATCTTCGGCTATGTCCAGTCCAAGCTGCTGTTCGACGCGGCGGCCCGCGCCGCCGATGCCGGCACCCTGGACAAGGGCGGCATCGCCACCGAACTGCGCAAGACGGTGACCGACACGGTGATCGGCAAGGTCCGCTTCGACCAAAACGGCGACAACCCGGAATTCACCCACCGCATGGGCCAGCATCAGGGCGGCAAGGTGGTGCTGGTCTGGCCGGCCGATGCCGCCACCGGCAAGATCAAGTATCCGGGCCTGCCGTGGTGAGCCTCGCCGCATTTGAGCCCCTCGCCCGCTTGCGGGAGAGGGGAGCGAACGCAGTGAGCCGGGGTGAGGGCGGCGCGCGTCGGCGCGCCCATGACCTGCCTCCGCAAACGTCTTTGCCGAAACGAGGCGCACCTCGCGGTGCGCCGCCCTCACCCACCCGTCGCTGTCGCGACGGGTCCCCCCTCTCCCGCAAGCGGGCGAGGGAATCCCTATCTCCGGTAACCGTCCGATGATCGACCTTATCGCCCAGTCCCTGTTCTCGGGACTCCTGTCCGGCGCCTATTACGCGCTGATCGCCCTCGGGCTGGCGCTGGTGTTCGGAACCATGCGGGTGATCAACCTCGCCCATGGCGAGCTTGTCCTGCTGGGCGCCTATGTCAGCTATACCGCCGAGGAGCGGCTGGGACTCGATCCGCTGGCCTCGCTGCCGCTGGCCCTGATGGTGGTGATCGCCGCCAATATGGTGGTCTACTATCTGATCAGCCTGATCAAGAAGGACCGCGAGCTGAACTCGCTGATCCTCACCTTCGGCATCGGCGTCATCCTGACCAACGCCATGCTGATGATCTGGTCGGCCGACATCCATTCCGCCACCACGCCGTGGTATCACGACGCCGTCATCCTGTTCGACACCCTGTTCGCCATGCAGGCGGAGCTGGTGTTCGCCGGGGCCGGGGTGGTGCTGGTGGGGGCGGTCTGGTGGTGGCTGGAAAAGACCTGGTACGGCCGCGCCCTTCGCGCGGTGGCCTCCAACCGCGACGCCGCCAAGCTGATGGGGGTCGATCCCCGGCTGACCGAGATCCTGTCCTTCGCGGTGGCGGGGCTGCTGGCCACCGTGTCGGGGCTGGCGCTTTACACCGCCAAGGTGATCCAGCCCTCGCTGGGCCACAACCTGACGGTCAAGGCCTTCATCATCACCGTCCTGGCCGGCATCGGCTCGGTGCCCGGCGTGCTGCTGGGGGCGGTGCTGCTGGGAGTGGTGGAAAGCCTGACGGTGACCATCGCCTCCTCCGCCCTCCAGGAACTGGCCGGCATGGTGCTGTTCCTGGTGGTTCTGTTGTTGATGCCGTCCGGCCTGTTCGGCCGCGCCAAGCGGCGGGGATGATCATGACCAACGCCATCAAGCTCGCAATCTTTCTCGTCCTGGCCTATGGCGCGGTGCCGCTGGCGCTGGGCGGCAACCCCTATGTGATCGGGCTGATCGTCGCCTCGCTGACCATCGGCGGCATCAGCGTCGCCTGGGCGCTGCTGGGCAATCTGGGAGGCATGGTCAGCTTCGGCCATGCCGCCTTCTTCGGGGTGGGAGCCTATGTGTCGGCGCTGCTGACCATGCGCGCCGGCTGGCCGGTCTTCCCCGCCATGCTGGCGGCGGGCGTGGGCGCCGCCATCGCCTCGGTCGCCACCATGCCGGCGCTGCGCCTGCGCGGCCCCTACTTCGCCCTGGCCATCCTGGCCTATGCCGAGATCTTCCGCATCCTGGCCACCGAGTTGAAAAGCGTCACCGGCGGTGCCGCCGGCCTGCTGTCGATTCCGCGCCTGCCCATGGTGCTGGGGATCGATTTCGGCTCCAAGCTGGGCGGCTATTTCGTCATCCTGACCATCGTCCTGCTGGCCATGACGGGCTATCAGCTGATCCGCCGCAGCCCCTACGGCCTGGCCCTGAAGGCCATGCACGACAGCGAGGATGCCACCAAGGTGGTGGGAGTCAACTCCACCATGCTGAAGGCCTGGATGCTGATGGTGTCGGCCTTCATCACCGGGGTGGTGGGGGCCTTCAACGCCCATTACATCAACTTCCTGGAGCCGGACTACGCCTTCGCCGGGTTGTGGACCACCCTGGCCATCGTCTCGGCCATCTTCGGCGGCTACCGCACCGTCACCGGGCCGCTGCTGGGCGCGGTGGTGGTCTATCTGGTGGATCAACTGCTGTTCAAGGCGATCCTGCCCCAGGGGCATCAGATCGTGCTGGGCGTGCTGCTGGGCGCCATGATCCTGTTCAGCCCCGGCGGCCTGATGCCGCTGCTGGTCGCCAAATTCACCCGCAAGGAGGCCTCCCATGCTGCTTGAGCTGGACGGCATCACCGTCGCCTTCGGCGGTCTGGTGGCGGTCTCGAACGTCTCCTTCACCATGGCCGAGGGCGATGTGCTGGGGCTGGTCGGCCCCAACGGCGCCGGCAAGACCACCTTGTTCAACGCGGTGTCGGGGCTGGTGCGGCCGACGCAAGGCCGGGCCCGGCTGCTGGGCCGCGACCTGATCGCCATGCCCATCCACGCCCGCGCCCGGGCCGGCATCGGCCGGGCCTTCCAGGTGCCGCAGCCCCTGCACGAGCTGACGGTGCGCGAGAATCTGATCGTGGCCAGCCGCTTCGCCACCGGCCGCATCGACAACGAGCGCATCGACGAGATCCTCGACCTGCTCAAACTGGGCCACAAGGCCGAGGCGGAAGCCTCGACCGCGCTGGCCCTGACCGAGCAGAAGGCGCTGGAAGTGGCCAAGGCGCTGGCGACCAATCCCAAGCTGCTGATGCTGGACGAGGTGCTGGCCGGACTGGAGACCGCCGGCAAGCGCGCCTTCATGCACACCCTGGACGCGGTGCGGGCGCGCTATGGCCTGGCGCTGCTGATCATCGAGCACGACATCGAGACCATTACCCGTCTGTGCCAACGTGTGATAGTGTTGAATTTCGGAAAGCTTATCGCCGAGGGCACTCCTGAACATGTTTTCAATGATTCGGAAGTAATTCGGAGTTACACCGGTGGCGAAGCTGCTTGAGGTCGAATCCCTGCGAGCCGGGTATGGCTCGATCAACGTGCTGTGGGACCTCTCGCTGACCGTGGCGGAGGGCAAGCTCACCTGCATCCTCGGCCCCAATGGCGGCGGCAAGACCACCTTGCTGCGCGCCATCATGGGGCTGGTGAAGACCGACGCGGGCAGCGTCCGCTACCGGGGCGTCGACTCCACCAATGTGCCCACCTGGACCATGGTCCGCAACGGCATCGCCATGATCCCCGAGGGCCGCATGGTGTTCCGCGACATGAGCGTGGCCGACAACCTGCTGATGGGCGCCTTCCCGCCCAAATGCCGGGCGCGGTCGGGAGCCAACCTCAAACTGGTCTACGACATGTTCCCCCGCCTCTACGAGCGCCGCGACCAGATGGCCGGCGCGCTGTCGGGCGGCGAGGCCCAGATGCTGGCCATGGGACGCGGCATCATGGAGGAGCCCGAGCTGATCCTGGTGGACGAGCCGTCGCTGGGTCTGGCGCCGGTGGTGGTGGACGAGGTCATGGCCATCCTCGCCCGTCTGCGCCACGAAGGCCGCACCATCGTGCTGGTGGAGCAGAACACCAACAAGGCGCTGAAGATCGCCGACCATGTCTATCTGGTCAGGGGCGGCAAGGTCGTGCTATCGGAAGCCGCCGCGGCGGTGGACCTGCACCACCTGCATGATCTCTATTTCGCCCGGGATACGCTGAATGCCTAGGTTCCGCACTCGAATCACCGAGTTGTTCGGCATCGACCTGCCGGTGCTGGCCGGCGGGCTGCAATGGCTGGCGACGCCCGACTATGTGGCGGCGGCGGCGCGGGCCGGCATCTGCGGCTTCATCACCGCCGCCAGCTACCCCGAGGAAGCGGATCTGCGCGACGCCATCCGGCGCTGCCGCGACCTGGCCGAGGGCAAGCCGTTCGGAGTCAACGTCTCCATGCTGCCCAAGCTGGTGGCGGGCGAGCGGACTCAAGGCGTGTTCGACCTGATCGTCGCCGAGGGGGTGCGCTTCGTCGAGACCTCCGGCCGCAACCCCGAAGCCTTCCTGCCGGCGCTGAAGGCCGCCGGCATCACCGTGGTGCACAAGGTGCCGGCGGTCAAATACGCCCTCAAGGCCCAGGCCGTCGGCGTCGATGCGGTGGCGGTGGTGGGGGCCGAATGCGGCGGCCATCCCGGCATGGAGATGGTCGGCACCATGGTTCAGGCCAATGTGGCGGCATCCAAGCTGTCCATTCCGCTGCTGGTGGGCGGCGGCATCGGCACCGGCGCCCATCTGGTCGCCGCCCTGGCGCTGGGTGCCGACGGGGTGGTGGTCGGCACCCGCTTCCTGGTGGCCGAGGAGATCTGGGCCCATGACGGCTACAAGCAGCGGCTGATCGAATCCGACGAGACCGGAACCACCCTGATCCTGCAATCGCTGCGCAATACCGCCCGGGTGCTGCGCAACGCCACTACCGAGACGGTGCAGGCGCTGGAGAAGGACGGCGCCGGCATCGAGGCCCTGCTGCCCCATATCAGCGGCAAGGTCGGCCGCAAGGCCTACGAAACCGGCGACTGGAGCACGGCCGCCCTGTCGGTGGGCCAGGCGGTGGCCTTCGCCGACCGCGTCGAGCCGCTGGCCGCCATCATCCGCCGCTTCGAAGCCGAGGCCGACGCGGCCCTGGCCCGCCTCGCCCGCCTGGAGGCGCCATGACGCTCCGCCGCAGCCGTCTCAGCGCCCTGATCCTGCTGGGGATGATCGCCTGCGTCCTGGTCTATGTGCTGGTGCCGTGGGAGGCGCTGCGCTGGGTGTCGCGGCTGCTGCTGATCGGCTATATCGCGGCGGAATGGAGCCGCATCGCCAACAACGCCCGCGTCATGGTCGGACTCGCGGCACTTCTCACCGTCTGGGCGGCGGTGGCGGGGATCGGCGACACCACCAAGGTGGTGGCGTCGTCGCTGGACACCGGCGCCTTCTTCGCCACCTTCTTCGCCAACCAGTTCTTCCTGCGCGAGGCGGCGCGCACCTCCAAGCTGGTCAGCCGATGTTCGGCCTTCTTCGTCAACCAGCGGCCGGGGCGGCGCTACGCCCTGCTGACCCTGGGCGGCTATCTGTTCGGCATCATCCTCAATATCGGCGTGCTCAGCCTGCTCGGCATCATGATCAAGCAGCGCAACTCACTGGCCAGCGCCGGCGGCAACGCCCAGATCCGCGACATCCGCGAGCGCCGCATGGTGCTGGCCCTGCTGCGCGGCTTTTCCATCACCCCGCTGGCCTCGCCGCTGTCCATCTCGCTGGCGGTGCTGCTGACCGCCCTGCCCGAATTGCACTGGAGTTCCATGCTGCCGCTGGGCATCGCCACCGGCATCATCATCCTCGGCCTGGGCTGGCTGGAGGACAAGCTGACCGCGCCGACCCACCTGGCCCATCTGGTGCCGCCGCACGAGCCGACCCGCGACGTGGCGGCGCTGTTGGGCGTGACCGGGCTGGTGCTGCTGGTGTTCTTCACCGCCATGGCCTTCGAAGTCGTGCTGGGGGTTCCCCTCAGCCGGGCCATGCTGGTGTCGACGCCGCTGGTGGGGCTGGTCTGGCTGGGCCGCCAGTACGTGGACTGGGGAACCAAGCGCGGGTCCTTGCTGGTGGGGCGGCGGGTGGTGCGCAAGGCGGCCGAGACCTTCCCCAACTACCGCACCGAAATCGCCATCCTGTCCAGCGCCGGCTTCATCGGCACCCTGTTCTCCGCCCTGGTGCCGCCGGAGGTGCTGGGCAACATCATCACCGCCCCCTTCCTGCCGCCGGTCGTGCTGCCGGCCCTGGCCATGTTCGCGGTGGTGGTGCCGGCGCTGGCCGGCATCAACCCCATCGTCAGCGTCACCATCCTGGCCTCGGCGCTGCACAGCGCCCCCCACCTTCCCATCGCCACCGAATCGCTGGCGCTGGGGCTGATCGCCGGCTGGTCCATGTCCATCAACTCCTCGACCCTGACCGCCTCGGCCATGCTGCTGGGCGAGCTGGTGGGCAAGCCGGCCAAGACCATCGTGCTGGGCTGGAACGGCTGGTTCACCCTGGCCTGCTTCGTGGCGCAGGGGGGATGGCTGACAGCCCTGACTCTTGCGATGCGCTAGCGCCTTGTTTCCGTCGTCACCCCCGCGCAGGCGGGGGGCCATGGTGGGTCGAAGTTTGATGTGAGCCACGGAAGATAAGCCTCCCGACACATGGATTCCCGCTTCCGCGGGAATGACGACGAGAAGGGTGGCGGATTTTGCGGTCTGTTGGGGGAGAGATAAAGACCATGCGGGCGCTCGACGATATTCTCGTCCTCGATCTCAGCCGGGTGCTGGCGGGGCCGTGGTGCACCCAGATGCTGGCCGATCTGGGGGCCGACGTCATCAAGGTGGAAAAGCCCGGAGAAGGCGACGACACCCGTGGCTGGGGGCCTCCCTTCCTCGCCGATCCGGTCACGGGAGAGCGCGGCGATTCCGCCTATTACCTGGCGGCCAATCGTGGCAAGCGCTCCATCACCGTCGATATGGCGACGCCGGAGGGCCAGGACATCCTGCGCCGGCTGGCGGCCAAGGCCGACGTGCTGGTGGAGAACTACAAGCTGGGCGGTCTTAGGAAGTTCGGCCTCGACTACGATTCGCTGGCGGCGATCAATCCGCGCCTGGTCTACTGCTCCATCACCGGCTTCGGCCAGACCGGCCCCTATGCCCCACGCGCCGGCTACGACTTCATGATCCAGGCCATGGGCGGGCTGATGAGCGTCACCGGCGAGCGCGACGACCGCCCCGGCGGCGGCCCCCAGAAGGCCGGCATCGCCGTGGCCGATCTGGTCACCGGCCTGCACGCGGTCATCGCCGTCGAGGCGGCGCTGATGCAGCGCCACCGCACCGGCAAGGGCCAGCATATCGACATGGCGCTGCTGGACGTGCAGGTCTCGGTGCTGGCCAATCAGGCCCAGACCTACCTGGTCAGCGGCACCGCGCCCGGCCGGGCCGGCAACGGCCATGCCGCCATCGTGCCCTATCAGAGCGTCCCCACCGCCGACGGCCATCTGATCATCGCGGTGGGCAATGACGGCCAGTTCGCCAAGCTGGCCGAAGAGCTGGGCCACCCGGAATGGGCCGAGGACGAGCGCTTCGCCACCAACCGGGCGCGCGTGGTCAACCGCGCCATCCTGATTCCGCTGATCGAGGCCGAGACCCGCCGCTTCGCCAGCGCCGCCCTGCTGGCCACCTTGGAGGCCCGCCAAGTGCCCTGCGGCCCCATCAACACCGTGGACAAGGTGTTCGAAGACCCCCAGGTCCAGGCCCGCGCCATCCGCCAGGACGTCCCCCACCCGCTGACCGGAACCCTGCCCACCGTGGCCAGTCCCTTGCGCCTGTCGGCCTCGCCGGTGACCTATGACCGCGGTCCGCCGCTGCTGGGCCAGCACACCGAGGAGGTTCTAGGACAGATGCTGGGGCTGGACTCCGACGCGGTGGCGGCATTGCGTCGAAGCGGAGTGGTGTGATTCCGACGAGCGAATTTTATTCGCTCGGAGTTGCGGGCAAAGCCCGGCGCCGCTCATGCGGCGAAAGCCAAGCCCTGCAAATGCAGGGCGCCCGGCGACTGAGGGACAAACAGACTCTCCTCCCCTTGACCGGCTCCGACCCCGCCGTTAGGGTTGCGGCAGTTTTGTTGCGACCCCCTTCCGAACGGCGGATTCCCATGGGCATAAGCGGCGCCAAGAAGCCCAGCTTCCAAAGCCTGATTCTTACCTTGCAGGCCTTCTGGGCCGAGCAGGGCTGCCTGATTCTCCAGCCCTACGACATGGAAGTCGGGGCTGGCACCTTCCATCCCGCCACCACGCTCAGGGCGTTGGGGCCGGACAAGTGGAAATGCGCCTATGTCCAGCCGTCGCGCCGGCCCAAGGACGGCCGCTATGGCGAGAACCCCAACCGCCTCCAGCATTACTACCAGTTCCAGGCGCTGCTGAAGCCCAGCCCGCAGAATGCCCAGGAGCTGTATCTGGAGTCCTTGCGCCGCCTCGGCATCGACCCGCTGGCCCACGACATCCGCTTCGTCGAGGACGACTGGGAAAGCCCGACGCTGGGGGCCTGGGGCCTGGGTTGGGAAGTGTGGTGCGACGGCATGGAGGTGACCCAGTTCACCTATTTCCAGCAGGTCGGCGGCATCGAATGCGACCCGGTGGCGGTGGAACTGACCTACGGGCTGGAGCGCCTTGCCATGTATATCCAAGGCGTCGAGAACGTCTACGACCTGGACTTCAACGGCGACGGCGTGTCTTACGGCGAGGTGTTCCTCCAGGCCGAGAAGGAATACTCGGCCCACAATTTCGAGTACGCCAATACCGAGATGCTGCTGCAACACTTCCTCGACGCCGAGAAGGAGTGTCAAAGCCTGCTGGAGGCCAAGCTGGCCCTGCCCGCCTATGACCAGTGCATCAAGGCCAGCCACCGCTTCAACCTGCTGGACGCGCGCGGCGTGATCTCGGTCACCGAGCGTCAAGCCTATATCGGCCGCGTCCGCGCCCTGGCCAAAGCCTGCTGCGAAGGCTGGCTGGCGTCTCGTTCTCCCAAGGTGGCTTAGATCATGGCCGAGTTGCTGCTGGAAATTAACAGCGAGGAAATCCCCGCCCGCATGCAGGCGCGCGCCGCCGAGGACCTCCACAAGCTGGTGTCCGATGGCTTGGCCAAGAACGGCATCACCTTCGAGGCGGCGCGGTCCTATGTGACGCCGCGCCGGCTGGTGCTGGTGATCGAGGGGCTGCCGCTGGCCGGTCCCGACGTGTCCGAGGAAAAGCGCGGCCCCCGCGTCGGCTCGCCCGCCCAGGCCATGGACGGTTTCCTCAAGTCCACCGGCATGGCCGTGGATCAGTTGGAACAGCGCGACACCGGCAAGGGCGTGTTCTACTTCGCGGTCATCAACCGCAAGGGCCGCCCCACCGACGCCGTGCTGAAGGAGGTCATCGAGGAGACCATGGCCGGTTTCCCTTGGCCCAAATCCATGCGCTGGGGAAGCAACAGCGTCCGCTGGGTGCGCCCGGTGCAGTCGATCCTCTGCCTGCTGGACGGCGCGGTGGTGCCGGTGAGCTTCGGCCCGGTCGCCGCCGGTGATCTGACCGCCGGCCACCGCTTCCTCGCCCCCGAGACCTTCCGCGTCAAGGACTTCGCCGACTACCTCGCCAAGCTGCGCCATGCCAAGGTGATGCTCGACCCGGTCGAGCGCCGCCACGCCATCCTGTCGGGGGCCGAATCCCTGGCCGCCGCCGAGGGGTTGACGCTCAAAGCCGATGACGGCTTGCTGGCCGAGGTCACCGGTCTGGTGGAATGGCCGGTGCCGCTGATCGGTTCCATCGACGACAGTTTCATGGACGTGCCGGCCGAGGTGCTGATCACCTCCATGCGCAGCCATCAGAAATACTTCTCCCTGCTGAAGGCCGACGGCACCCTGGCGCCGCGCTTCGTCGTCATCTCCAACATGGAGGCCTTGGACGGCGGCAAGGCCGTCGTCGCCGGCAATCAGCGGGTGCTGCGGGCGCGGCTGTCCGACGCCAAGTTTTTCTGGGACACCGACCGCAAGCACTCCCTGCAAAGCCGCCTGGGCAAGCTGGACGAGCGGCTGTTCTACGCCAAGCTCGGCACCCTGGCCGACAAGGTGATCCGCATCCAGAACCTAGTCGGCGCCATGCCCTTCCTGGAGTTGGAGGCGAAGACCCACGCCCTGGTGGCCGCCACCCTGTGCAAGGCCGACCTGTCGGCGGAGATGGTGGGCGAGTTCCCCGAACTCCAAGGCATCATGGGCCGCTACTACGCCCTCAACGACGGCCTGCCGCCCGAGGTGGCCAATGCCATCGCCGAGCATTATTCCCCCCTGGGCCCCAACGATTCCTGCCCCACCGCCCTGGTGTCGGTGGCGGTGTCGCTGGCCGACAAGATCGACTCCCTGGTCGGCTTCTTCGCCATCAACGAAAAACCCACCGGCTCCAAGGACCCCTTCGCCCTCCGCCGCGCCGCCCTCGGCGTCATCCGGCTGGTGGTGGAGAACGGGTTGCGGCTGCCGCTGCTGGGGATCTTCGCGACCGCCCGCAAAAGCTATGAGGGGTTGGAGGGCGATGGCGATGGCGCCGACCTCTTGTCCTTCTTCGCCGACCGCCTGACGGTAGCCTTGAAGGAGAAGGGCGTCCGCCACGACCTGATCAACGCCATCTTCAGCCTGGGGGGAGAGGACGATCTGGTGCGGCTGCTGGCGCGGGTCGAGGCGCTGGGCGCCTTCCTGGCATCGGACGACGGCGCCAATCTGCTGGTGGCCTATCGCCGCGCCGCCAATATCGTGCGCATCGAAGAGAAGAAGGACGGCAAGCCGGTGGACGGCTGGCCGGACATTCAGTTGCTGCACCAGGACGAAGAGAAGGCGCTTGAGTTCGCCTTGAGAGATGTCGACCAAGCGGTAAAGAATGCTTTGGCCACCGAGGACTTCGCCGCCGCCATGGCCGCCCTGGCCACGCTGCGCCGGCCGCTGGACGCCTTTTTCGACAAGGTGACGGTCAATGCCGACGAGCCGGCCTTGCGCGTCAACCGCCTGCGCCTGCTGGCCCTGATCGTCAGCGCCATGGGCCGGCTGGCCGACTTCTCGAAGGTCGAGGGATGAGCAAACTCCTCCCCTAGGCATTCCGCCTGGGACGGAGCATTATACGAACGTTGCGTTTTGGCCACTCTTGGGGACGAGGACTGACCATGGAGAAATGGGTCTACAGCTTCGGCGGCGGCAAGGCCGAAGGCCGTGCCGACATGAAGAACCTGCTGGGCGGCAAGGGTGCCAACTTGGCCGAGATGAGCAATCTGGGCATTCCGGTGCCTCCCGGCTTCACCGTCAGCACCGAGGTCTGTACCTACTACTACGCCAACGGCGAGACCTACCCCGCCTCGCTCAAATCCGAGGTGATGGCTGCCCTGGCCACGATCGAGGCGATCATCGGCCTCAAATTCGGCGACGTCGCCGATCCGCTGCTGGTGTCGGTGCGCTCCGGCGCGCGGGCCTCCATGCCCGGCATGATGGACACCATCCTCAATCTCGGCCTCAACGACCAGTCGGTCGAGGGCCTCGCCAAGCGCTCGGGCGACGCCCGCTTCGCCTATGACAGCTATCGCCGTTTCATCCAGATGTATTCCAACGTGGTGCTGGGCATCGACCACCACAATTTCGAGGAAGTGCTGGAGGAGGTGAAGGAAGACAAGGCCTATCGCCTCGACACCGACCTCTCCGCCGACGACTGGAAGACCGTGGTCGCCAAGTACAAGGCCAAGGTCAAGGAACAGCTGGGCCAGCCCTTCCCGCAGGACGTCCACGAACAGCTGTGGGGCGCCATGGGCGCCGTGTTCGGCTCGTGGATGAACCAGCGCGCCATCACCTATCGCCGCCTGCACGACATCCCGGAAGCCTGGGGCACCGCCGTCAACATCCAGTCCATGGTGTTCGGCAACATGGGTGCGGATTGCTCCACCGGCGTGTGCTTCACCCGCAATCCCTCCACCGGCGACAACGACTTCTACGGCGAGTTCCTGGTCAACGCCCAGGGCGAGGACGTGGTGGCCGGCATCCGCACGCCGCAGCAGCTGACCATCGCCGGCAAGAACGCCCAAAGCTCGGACCTGCCAGCCATGGAAGAGTGCATGCCCGACGTGTTCAAGGAGCTGAACGCCGTCCGCCACAAGCTGGAGGCGCACTACAAGGACATGCAGGACATGGAGTTCACGGTTCAGCAGAACCGTCTGTGGATGCTCCAGACCCGCACCGGCAAGCGCACCACCAAGGCGGCGCTGAAGATCGCCGTCGACATGGCGCGCGAAGGGCTGATCAGCCGCAAGGACGCCATCAAGCGTATCGATCCTTCGTCGCTGGACCAGTTGCTGCACCCCACCCTCGACCCCAAGGCGCCGCGCAAGATCCTGGGACGCGGCCTGCCGGCCTCCCCCGGCGCCGCCTCGGGCAAGGTGGTGTTCTCCGCCGAGGACGCCGAGGACTGGGTGGTCAACCGCAAGGAAAAGGTCATCCTGGTGCGCGTCGAGACGTCGCCTGAGGATATCGGCGGCATGCATGTCTCGGAGGGCATCCTGACCACCCGTGGCGGCATGACCAGCCACGCCGCCGTGGTGGCGCGCGGCATGGGCACGCCCTGCGTCGCCGGCGCCGGCGAGATCCGGGTCGATTACGCCGCCAAGACCCTGAAGGTCGCCGGCAACGTGGTCAAGGAAGGCGAGGTCATCACCCTGGACGGCTCCACCGGTGAAGTCTTCATCGGCGCCGTCCCCACCATCCAGTCGGAAATGACCGGCGATTTCGGCGTCCTGATGGAGTGGGTGGACACCATCCGCACCCTCAAGGTCCGCGCCAACGCCGAAACGCCGCTGGACGCCGCCACCGCGCGCAAGTTCGGCGCCGAGGGCATCGGCCTGTGCCGCACCGAGCACATGTTCTTCGATCCCAAGCGCATCATCGCCATGCGCGAGATGATCCTGGCCGAGAAGGAAGCCGGCCGCCGCGCCGCCCTGGCCAAGCTGCTGCCGTTCCAGCGCCAGGACTTCATCGATCTGTTCGAGATCATGCAGGGCCTGCCGGTGACCATCCGCCTGCTCGACCCGCCCCTGCACGAGTTCCTGCCCCAAAGCGAGGAGGACATCGCCGAGGTGGCCAAGGCCGCCGGGGTCGAGCCCTCCGTGGTCAAGGCCCGCAACGCGGCGCTGCATGAGACCAATCCCATGCTGGGCCATCGCGGTTGCCGCCTGGGCATCACCTATCCCGAGATCTACGAGATGCAGGCCCGTGCCATCTTCGAGGCGGCGGTGCAGGTGTCCCAGGAGACCGGTCGCACCGTGGTGCCCGAGATCATGATCCCGCTGGTGGGCGCCAAGAAGGAACTGGACCTGATGAAGGCCGCCATCGACAAGGAAGCGGCCGAAGTCTTCGCCGAGAAGAAGGCCTCGGTGCCCTATATGGTCGGCACCATGATCGAGCTGCCCCGCGCCGCCCTGCTGGCCGGTGAGATCGCCCAGACCGGCGAGTTCTTCTCGTTCGGCACCAACGACCTGACCCAGACCACCTTCGGCATGAGCCGCGACGATTCGGGTCCGTTCATCGAAGTCTACCGCGCCAAGGGCATCTATGAGCACGACCCCTTCGCCAGCCTGGATCAGGCCGGCGTCGGCGAACTGATCAAGATCGCCGCCGAGCGCGGCCGCGCCACCCGTCCCACCCTCAAGCTGGGCATCTGCGGCGAGCATGGCGGCGACCCCGCCTCCATCGCCTTCTGCCAGACCGCCGGGCTCGACTATGTCTCCTGCTCGCCCTATCGCGTGCCCATCGCCCGGCTGGCGGCGGCGCAGGCGGCCTTGGGGTCGGGAGGGTCGTCGGGAACCGCCTGAACTCCCGCCTTGGTCTTTAAGCTCCGGGCGAATGGATCGCGCTCCATTCGCCCGGAGGTATAATTGTCATGCGCACGAGGTTGAAAAGGGCCCCCGTCGGGCCCTTTTCTATGGGGCCGCCCAGGTGAGGGGGGTGACAAACGCCACGCTTTGACCCAAACTAAAGTCCCGGTATCGACTGGACGAATGGTCGAGCCCGGCGCAATTCATCAGGGGACGCGTCCATGATCAGCCGGGAAGACGAAGCCTTCAATCATTGGATTTCCGACAAGACCTTCATGGTGGTCGAGGACATGACCAGTTCGCGTCTGCTGGAAGCGGGTTTGCTGCGCAGCCTGGGCGCCCACAAGGTGGTGGTCGCCACCGACGGCAACGACGCCCTGGGCAAACTACGGCTGGCCGAAACCGCCCCGGACATCATCGTCTGCGATTGGGTCATGCCGGGCATGGACGGCATCACCCTTTTGGAAGCGGCCAAGATCCGCTTTCCCTTGACCAAGTTCGTGATGCTGACCGCCAAGACCGAGGTCGCCGACATGGAATTGGCCAAGAGCAAGGGGGTGGACGGCTACATCGCCAAGCCGTTCTCGCGCGAGAGTCTGATGGCGGCGTTGAAGCGTCTCATGGAGAGCTAATCCCGTATCCCGCTGATCGGAACCGATCAGCGGCGCCCAAGCGGCGGGCGGGCGCGAGCGCCCTTGCCTTCCGCGGCATGGGCCGCGCGTCGCGTTGCTCCTAACCAAAGCCCGATGAGTTGCTCTCATCGGGCTTTGGTATAACTACCGCCAGACCAGTTGGTAGATGGTCAGCAGGCACTCGAACACGATCAGGGCGACGATATACCACTCGACCTTCATGCTGCTGCGGGTCTGGATGAGGTCCAGCAGGGTTTCGGCGGTGTCGGAGATCACCTCCAGCTTGCGGTCGAGCGCCCGGTTGCGGGCGGTCAGGTCGTATTCACGCTCGAGGCGGACGAACAGCCGCTCCAGCTCGGGCTTGATCCACAGCACTTCCGGGCTTTCCAGCAGTTCGACGCGCCCCACCATGCGATGCTCGGCCAGCAGCACCTCGCCGATCTGGATCAACAGATCCTTGGTCTTGAGCTTGCGCAGGCTGCCCCGGCTGAGCGAGGCCGCCAGCGGCTCGATGGAATCGAACACCTTGGCGATGCGGGTTTCGTAATGCTCCAGCACCAGTTCGCGGGCCACGACCTCGGCGACCAGTTGCAGGCGCTCGGGGCATGAATCGGTGAGGAAGACCCGTCCGCCCGTGTCGATGCGATCCTCGCCATCGGGATCGATCACCACCGTGATCGCCTCGCGCCCCTGGACCGGCAGGGGATCGGCCACCAGCTTGCTGAGCGAGGCCAGGAAGATGGCCTCCTCCATGGGATCGAGGGCGAACAGCACCACCACCCCATAGCGGAACAGCACCGCGTAACCGGCGCGGCCGGCGCGAATGATCAGCGGCGCGGTGGCCAGCACCACCCCTTCTTCCAGACGACGGGTGTCGAGACGCTCGCCCAGCAGCAGGATCTGGACACCGATGGGGGAAGCGGCGGAAATGAGGGATTCGGACGGAGTCACGGCGGTCGCGGGCCACGGATCAGTTATCGATGGGCGATCATATCACGCCGCCGCCACGCTGGCTGCGGCTAGGATTTTGTCACGGGAATTTCATCCCCCATGGCGACATGGCCGGCCCGACCAACTCAGCATGTGCGCATGGCGTCGCTTTCGACTAAACTCGGCACCCAGCGTGGATGGGGAGAGAAGGTCGATGCAAAGCGCCGTGGAACCCTTCGAGATTCTGATCGTCGATGACGAGCCGGGGGACGTGGAGCTGATCCGCTCGGCCATCGTCGAGGGGCGATTCATCTGCCGCACCTCCGTGGCGGGAAACGGCATCGAGGCGATGGCGTTCCTGCACAAGGACGCGCCGGAGCATTCCGACGCCGTCACCCCCGACCTGGTTCTTCTCGACCTCAACATGCCGAAAATGAACGGCTACGACGTCCTCAAGGCCATGCAGCATGACCCGAAGCTGGCGCGGATTCCGGTGGTGGTGCTGACCACTTCGGATGCCGAGCGCGATGTCTTCCAGTCCTACGACCTCGGCGCCTCGGGCTTCGTCACCAAGCCCATCGACATCGAACAGCTGTTCTCGGCCATCCACGGCGTCCAGGACTACTGGTTCGGCGTGGTGCGCAAGCCGCCGGTCCACAATCCCAAAAGGTAAGGCTCAGCCCGTCTTCATCGCCGTCAGGAAGGTCCCGACCTCGCCGCGCAGGGCGCCGGCCTCCTCCACCAACTCGTCGGCGGCCTTGAACATTCCCGCCGCCATCTTGCCGGTGGCGTCGGCGGCCTTGGAGACGTCGGCGATGTTGCGGGTGATCTCGGCGTTGCCGTCGGACGCCTGCTGAACGCTGCGCACGATCTCGTTGGTGGCGGCGCTTTGCTGTTCCACCGCGGCGGCGATGGAGCCCACCACCTGGTTGACCCGGTCGATGGTCTGACCCACCGAGCGGATGGTGTCCACCGCCTCCTTGCTGATGGACTGGATGCCGGCGATCTGCTGGGCGATCTCGTCGGTGGCCTTGGCGGTCTGGTTGGCCAGGGTCTTGACTTCGCTGGCGACCACGGCGAAACCCTTGCCGGCCTCGCCCGCCCTGGCCGCTTCAATCGTGGCGTTCAAGGCCAACAGGTTGGTCTGGCCGGCGATGTCGTTGATCAGGGTCACCACTTCGCCGATCTTGGCCGCAGCGGAGGTCAGCCCGTCCATGGTGCCGTTGGCGGTATGAATTCCGTTCACCGCCTCGGCGGTGATGGCCGAGGTCTCCGCCACCTGACGGCTGATCTCCTGCACCGAGCATCCCAACTGCTCGGCGGCGGTGGCGACGGTGGCCACATTGGCGGCGGAATGCTCGGCGGCGGAGGCCACGGCGGCGCCCTGCTGGCTGGTCTGCTGGGCGGTGGCCTGCAGCGAGCTGGACGCCTGATGGACGTGGTCGATGGAGCCCACCACGGTGGCGAGGATCTGCTCCATGGCAGTGTTGAAGCGGGCGATCAGCTCGTCGCGCCGGGCGATGACCTGGGTCTGCTGATCGCGCTGCCGCCGCTGTTCGGCTTCCAGCCGCGCAGCCCTTTCCATGCCGTCGCGGAACACCGCCACGGCGCGCGCCATGGCGCCGATTTCGTCGCGGTTGTCGAGGGAGGGAATGGTGACCTCGGTGCTGCCATCGGCCAGCCGCCCCATGATACCGGTCAGGCCGGTCACCGGCCCGGCGATCAGCCGCACCATGGCCAGGGTGACGACGGTGCCCAGCACCAGCGAGGCGAGCAGCACTCCGAAATACTCGGCCTCGGTCGAACGGCCCAGGGCGGTGGTGTCGCGATAATCGTCGGCCGCCTTGGCCACCGCCTGCTCGGACAACCCGCTCAGCAGCTTGTGCGTCGCGTCATACTCGACCTCGGTGGCCCCCATCATGGACAGGGCGGTGATATGGTCGGACGAATAGATGTCCAGCACGTCACCCACCGCGAAGGTGTAGTCCTTGATCTGCTTGGCGGCGGCCGGCTCGGCGTTCAGCGCCTGCAGCAGGGTGCCGGCCTTGTCGCCCAGCGACTTGAGGTCCTTGCGGATCACATCGTCCAGCGCCTTGATCTTGTCCTTGTCCTCGCGCGCGGCCTGCCAGCCGAGCAAGCGATAGATATTGGACTGGATGCTGGCCGCCACGCCGTCCAGCTCGGCGGTGGCCCGGCTGTTGGCGAACGAGACGGTGACCATGCGTTCCATGGCGTCGCCCTGACGGCCCATGGCCAAGTGGAAGACGACACCCAGCACCACGACGCACACTACCAGAAGCAGCGGCGCGATGAAAATCTTGATAGCGATACGAGCATTGGCAATGCGACCAAGCACGGGCAGCCTCCCTGGACCAGAGCTAAAACGTCCCGGACCGCAACACGATCCAAAGCGTCAGTGCGACTGCGCTTCCATCCCTGACGGGGTGCTTATTTTTTAGTTCGCACCCTCGTCCGACTAAATTGGTATAGGAATGCCGATTTAGTCAAGTCCTTGTTGATCCGCTGACCGCATGGCCTCAGCGCCGGACCGTGTCGGCACCCTGGCCGAACAGGATCTTCTTGGCCTCGTCGGAAACCACCCTTTCGGTATTGACCTCGGCGGCGCGCGCATAGGCGCGTTGCACCGCCGGGCGGGCGGCGATGGCGTCGAACCAGCGCTTCAGGTTGGGGAAGTCGTCCAGCTTCTGGCCCTGGCGCTCCCACGGCACCACCCAAGGATAGGCCGCCATGTCGGCGATGGAATAGGCGCCGGCGACGAATTCGCGGTCGGCCAGGCGCTTGTCGAGCACGGCGTAGAGGCGGCTGGTCTCCTTGACGTAGCGCTCGATGGCGTAAGGGATCTTTTCCGGGGCGTAGAGGGCGAAGTGGTGGTTCTGCCCCGCCATGGGGCCAAGGCCGCCCATCTGCCAGAACAGCCATTGCAGCACTTCGACCCGGCCGCGCAGGTCGGCGGGAATGAACTGGCCGGTCTTTTCCGCCAGATACAGCAAGATGGCGCCCGATTCGAACACGCTGACCGGCGCCCCCGCCTCGGCGGGATCAAGATCGACGATGGCGGGAATGCGGTTGTTGGGCGATATCTTAAGAAAATCGGGCTTGAACTGCTCGCCCTGGCTGATATTGACCGGAAACAGCCGATAGGCCAGACCGGCTTCCTCCAGGAAGACGGTGATCTTGTGGCCGTTGGGGGTGGTCCAGTAATAAAGCTCGATCATGGAACCTCTCCCGGTTCAGGAAGGGAAATGCGATGTCTGGTAAAGAGTGGTGGCGTCCCGAGATTTTTGCCAGCCGAAAAAACAATCTCGCCATCCGCGCCAAGGTCGTCGCCGCCACCCGCGCCTTTTTCGCCGCCCGCGACTTCGCCGAGGTCGAGACCCCCTGCCTGCAAGTGTCGCCCGGCATGGAGCCCCATCTCAAGGCCTTCACCACCGCCCTGGTCGATCCCTATGGCGGGCCGGACCAGGAGCTGGCGCTGCACACCAGCCCGGAATTCGCCATGAAAAAGCTGCTGGTGGCCGGGATGCCGCGCCTCTATCAACTCGCCCGGGTGTTCCGCAACGCCGAGCGCTCGCCCACCCACCACCCCGAATTCACCATGCTGGAATGGTACCGGGCCGGGGCCGGGCTGGCCGAGTTGATGGAGGATACCGAGGCGCTGGTGCGCGCCTGCTGCACCGTCGCCGGCACCGCCCTGCTGCGCCGCGACGGCGCCGCCTGCGACCCCTTCGTCCCCTGGCGTCGGCTGTCGGTGGCCGAGGCCTTCCGGGACTACGCCGACATCGACATCCTGGCCACCGCCCCCGATCCCCATGCCCCCGACCGCGCCCTGCTGGCGGTCGAGGCCGGCCGTATCGGCATCTCGGTCAGCCGCACCGACCGCTGGGACGACATCTTCTTCAAGATCATGCTGGACCGCATCGAGCCCCATCTGGGCCATGACGGCGTGCCGGTGTTCCTGCACTCCTATCCGGTGTCCATGGCGGCGCTGTCCCGCCCCAGCCCTCGCGACCCTCGGATCGCCGAGCGGTTCGAGGCCTACGCCCTGGGAGTGGAACTGGCCAACGCCTTCGGCGAGTTGACCGATTCCACCGAGCAACGCCGCCGCTTCGAGGCCGACATGGCGCTGAAGCAGGAGCTCTACGGTGTGCGCCATCCGGTGGACGAGGATTTCCTGGCGGCGCTGGACTTCGGCATGCCCGAAGCCGCCGGCATCGCGCTGGGTTTCGACCGCTTGGTCATGCTGCTGACCGGTGCCGCCACCATCGAGGAGGTGCTGTGGGCGCCGGTGGCGGGGGGAGAGACGGCTAAATAATATCCGCCAGGGTCTGGCCGTCGAACTTTTCGAGGAAGGCGGCCAGCGCCGCGTCCACCAGAACCCGAAGTTTGCAGTCCAGCACCGGGCAGGTGTCGCAAGGCTCGTGGCAGGGCAGCAGGGCGAGGTTCTCCTGATCGCGGATCAGGCGGCCGAGATTGATCTCCGACGGTTCACGGGCCAGCCGGAGGCCGCCATGCTTGCCACGCACGGTCTGGACGTGCCCCGCATCCGACAGGCTGCGGACGATCTTCTTCAGATGCTCGGAGGAGATGCCGTAATAATCCGCCACCTCGCGCACCGTCGCGACCCGATCCCGCGATCGCGATAAATACAGCAGCAGCCGGAACGAATAGTCGGTGAACTGGGTAATCTTCATTGGCTTGACGGAATTCCTAGACTTTCAACCATGGTGCTACAGTCGTCCGACCCGTTCAACGACCTTTGCCACCAGGGCGGTAATTTCCATCGGCTTGCCCTTGGGCGCCAGGTCTTCCAGCCGGGTAAGCAACTCGAACAGGACCTCCTCTCCGAACATGCCGCATTTGCCGCGCATGGCGTGGACATGCTCGGCCAAGGCGACGCGGTCGATCCCCTCGGCCAGCAGCCGCAGCCGCTGCTGATCCTTGACCATCTCCTCGAGGAAAGCCGGCAACAGATGCTCCAGCCCCGACGGAATGTTGAGACCAGCCAGGGTTTCCACCGGCGGCGCCGCGTTGGTCTGTTCCGGCGGCAGCATCTCGGCCATGGCTTCCAGCAGATCCGCCCGCGCGATGGGCTTGGACAGGAAGCGGTCGAAGCCGGCATCCTTGGCCCGCCAGCGCTCCTCCTCGCTGTGGCCGGCGGTCAGCGCCAGGATCGGCACCCGGGGCAGCCCCCGCGCCGCCTCGTCGGCGCGGATGGCGGCGGCGGCCTTGAAGCCGTCGGTCCCCGGCATGTAGAGGTCCAGCACCACGAGATTGTAGGGAATGGCCACCCCGACCGCCTTGGCGATGGCCTCGGCACCGTCGGCGGCCTCCTCGATCTCGCAGCCGGTGCCTTCGAGGAAATCGCGAAACACCAGCCGGCCCAGTTCCATGTCGTCGGCGAACAGAACCCGGATGCCGCTGGGCGCCGAGCCGTGCCGCCCGTTGGAGAGCTCCACGGCGGCGACCGGCGCGCCGCCGCCCCGCCCCAGGACGAAGTCGCGGAAACGGGCCGGGCTCAGCGGCGGGCTGAAATGGTAGCCCTGGACCGTGTCGCAGCCATGCTCGGTGAGATAGGCCAACTGCGCCGGCGTCTCCACCCCCTCGGCGACCACTTCCAGGCGCATGCTGTGGCCCAGCGCGATGATGGCGTTCACCAGGGTGGCGTCGTCGGCGTTGTCCAGCATGTCGGAGATGAACGAGCGGTCGATCTTCAGGACATCGACCGGCAGGGTCTTGAGATAGGACAGCGACGAGTAGCCGGTACCGAAATCGTCCACCGACAAGGTGACGCCCATGGCGCGGAGGCTGTCCAGCTTGGTCAGAACCTCCTCGCTGTTGGCCAGCAGCAGCCCCTCGGTGATTTCCACGGTCAGCAGCCGGGGCGGCAGCCCGCTCTCGCTCAGCGCCCGCTCGATGATGCCGAGGATGTCGCCCTGCTGGAACTGGCGCGGCGACATGTTGACCGCGATGTTGATCTCGCCCAGCCCCATGTTCTGCCAGGACAAGGCCTCGCGGCAGGCGGCCCCCAGCAGCCATTCGCCGATGGGCCGAATCAGGCCCAGTTCCTCGGCCAGGGGAACGAACTGCTCGGGACTGACCACGCCGAGATAGCGGTTGTGCCAGCGCAGCAGCGCCTCGGCGGCGACCACGTCGCCGCTCCTGACGTCGACCAAGGGCTGGAACACCAGGTGGAATTCCCCCTGGCCCAGGGCGCCGGCCAACTCGTCGGCCAGACGCGACCGCGCCTGGGCGCGGGCATCCATGGCGGGGGTGAAGAAGCGGAAGGTGTTGCGCCCGGCCTGCTTGGCCTGCTGCAGGGCGGCGGTGGCGTTGCGCATCAGCGCTTCCACGTCGTCGCCGTCGCCGGGCCACAGGCAGATGCCGATGGAGCACGAGATCAGCACCTGATGCTGCTCGATGATGAACGGCTCCTGCAACGCTTCCAGCACGGCGCGCAGCACGGCCTCGACCTCTTCCAGGGCGCGGATGCCGGACAGCACCACGGTGTATTCGTCGCCGCCGAAGCGGGCAGCGGTGTCGCCCTTGCGCAGGCTGTTCTGGAAGCGGCGCGCCGCCTCCTGCAAGACCTTGTCGCCGATCCAGTGCCCCAGCGAGTCGTTGATGTTCTTGAACCCGTCGAGGCCGATGAACAGCAACGCCACCCGCGAGTCTTCCCGCCCCGCCATCACCAGCGCCTGCAACAGCCGGTCGAGGAAAAGACTGCGGTTGGGAAGCTCGGTCAACGGATCGAAATTGTCGCGCCGCCACAGTTGCTCGGCGGTCTCGCGCGCCTCGGTGACGTCGCGGAACACGGCGATGCGGCGAACCGCCTTGCCCGCCTCGTCACGCTGGGTCGAGATGGACAGCCAGATGCGAATCAACCGGCCATCCTTGCGGCGGTCGATCAACTCGCCCTGCCACAAGCCGCTCTCGGTCAGCGTCGCCCACATTTCGGCGTAGAAGCCGGCATCCTGCAAACCGGACTTCAGCAGATTGGGAAACTGGCCGATCGCCTCCTCGGCGCCATAGCCGGTGATGGCGGTGAAGGCCGGGTTGATGGCGATGATCCGATTGTTCCCATCGGTGGCGAACATGCCTTCGAACGCGTGATCGAAGACCGCCTGATACAAGGAAAGCTCGTCCACCCGCCGGGACAGCTCCTCGACCCTACGATGCAAATCCACCCCTTGCCGCTCGGACACAGTCCCTCCCACAAGGTGCTTCACCGGTCAGCCAGCATGCCGGGGAACGGGCCGTGGCGCAAGAGTCACACCCGCCTCAATACCTCTGGGAGATCGCCGAAATGATCGATGACCGCGTCGGCCCCCAGCTCCGCCACCGGCCCGTGAGCATAGCCGAACGACAGCACCACGCTGCGCACCCCCGCGCGGCGCGCCGCCAGCACGTCGTTGTGGGAATCGCCCACCATCACCGCCTGGGCGGCGGTGACGCCAAGGCGATCCAGGATCACCAAAACATGGGCGGGATCGGGCTTCAGGGCGGGGGCGTCGTCGGCGCCCACCACCACGTCGAAGAAGCGGCCGAGATCGAGCGAGGCCAGAACTTCCGCCGTGGCCTTGCTGGGCTTGTTGGTGCAGACCGCCAGCGCCAGCCCCTGGTTCTTCAGTACGGCCAGGGTTTCGACCACCCCCGGCCACGGCACGGTGGTCTCGGCCGAACGCGGCTCGTAATCAGCCAGGAATCCGTCGAGAAAAGGCGCCACATCCGGCCCCGGCAAGCCGCCCGCCGCGGCGAAGGCGCGCTCGACCAGGGCGTCGGCGCCGTCGCCGACCATGGCCTTGACCGCCTCGGACTCCAGCGGTCCCCGGCCCTCGCCGGCCAGCATACGGTTGACCGCCGCCACCAGGTCGGGAAGGCTGTGAATCAGGGTGCCGTCGAGATCGAACAGCACCGCGCGCAACTCTTCGCCCATTGAAACCGTCCGAAACACTAATTGATTTGGCCGAGACCGCCCTTTTGTGTCACCTTCGCGACGCAGCCGCAACAGATTGAGTGTTGGCGTCCAACATGGCCTCTCGCAAGCTTGCCGTCATTCTCCTTGCCGCCGGCATGGGCACCCGCATGAAGTCGGCCCTGCCGAAGGTCATGCACCCCATCGCCGGGCGTCCCATGATTCACCACCTGATGGATACGGTGTCGGGCCTCGACCCCGACCACGTCGTCGTGGTGGTCGGTCCCGAGATGGAGCGGATCACCGCCTCCGTCGCCCCCACCCCCACCGTGGTGCAGGTCGAACGCCTGGGCACCGGCCATGCCGTCGCCCAAGCCCGCGCGGCGCTGGCCGATTTCGACGGCGACGTGCTGGTGCTGTACGGCGACACGCCGCTGATCACCCGGGCCACCCTGGAGCGCCTGCTGGCCGAACGCCGCGGTCCGCGCGATCCGGCGGTGGTGGTGCTGGGCTTCAGGCCCGACGACCCCGGCCAGTACGGCCGTCTGGTGGTGGGCGCCGAGGGGCTGAAAGCCATTGTCGAGTACCGCGAGGCCACCGACGACCAGCGCAAGATCCCGCTGTGCAATTCCGGCGTGCTGGCCATCGACGGCAAGCGGCTGTGGAGCCTGATCGAGCGCATCGACAACAAGAACGCCAAGGGCGAGTACTACCTGACCGACGTGGTGGCCCTGGCCCGCGCCGACGGCGCCTGTTGCGCCCATGTGGAAGGCTCCCCCATGGAATTGCTGGGGGTCAACTCCCGCTTGGAACAGGCCGTCGCCGAAGACGTGGTCCAGCGCCAGTTGCGCGACCGGGCCATGGAGGCCGGCGCCACCCTGGTCGCTCCCGAAACCGTCTGCTTCTCGTGGGATACTAAGCTCGGCCAGGACGTCACCGTCTGGCCGCATGTGGTGTTCGGCCCCGGCGTGACCATCGGCGACAATGTGGAAATCAAGGGCTTCTGCCATTTCGAGGGCTGCACCGTGGAAGACGGCGCCATCCTCGGCCCCTTCGCCCGGCTGCGTCCCGGCGCCGAGATCGGCGAGGCCGCCCATATCGGCAACTTCGTCGAGGTCAAGAAAGCGGTGGTCGAGACCGGCGCCAAGATCAATCATCTGGCCTATGTGGGCGATGCCCGCGTCGGCGCCGGCGCCAATGTGGGGGCCGGAACCATCACCTGTAATTACGACGGCTTCAACAAGTCGTTCACCGATATCGGCAAAGGCGCCTTCATCGGCTCCAACACCGCCCTGGTGGCGCCGGTGACCATCGGCGACGGTGCGGTGATCGGCGCCGGCTCGGTCATCACCAAGGAGGTCAGTCCCGGCTCGCTGGCGGTGGCCCGGGGCTCGCAGATGGAATTGAAGGGCTGGGCCGACCGTTTCCGGGCCCAGCATCACAAAACGGAAGGCTGAGCGCATATGTGCGGCATCGTCGGCATCATCGGCAAACAGGACGTGGCATCGCTGTTGGTTGACAGCCTGCGACGGCTGGAATATCGCGGCTATGACAGCGCCGGCATCGCCACCCTGGTGGATGGCCGCATCGAGCGCCGCCGCGCCGAAGGCAAGCTCAACAACCTGGCCAAGCTGCTGGAGGCGCATCCCGTCAGCGGCCGCATCGGCATCGGCCATACCCGCTGGGCGACCCACGGCGTGCCCAACGAGCGCAATGCCCATCCGCACGCCACCGCCCGCGTCGCGGTGGTCCATAACGGCATTATCGAGAACTTCCAGGAGCTGAAGGCGGAACTGACCGCCGCCGGCCAGCATTTCGAAAGCGACACCGACACCGAGGCGGTGGCGCAACTGATCGACTGGTATCTGGGCCAGGGCATCGACCCGGTCGAGGCCACCGGCACAGCGCTGAACCGGCTCCAGGGCGCCTTCGCGCTGGGCATCATCTTCGCCGGCCGCCCCGACATCATGATCGCCGCCCGCCGGGGCTCGCCCCTGGCGCTGGGCTATGGCGACGGCGAGATGTATCTGGGCTCCGACGCCATGGCGCTGGCGCCGCTGACCCAGAAGATCAGCTATCTCTCCGACGGCGACTGGGCGGTGCTGACCGCCGACAGCGTCGTCATCCGCGACGCCACCGGTGCCACCGTCACCCGCGCGGTGACCCAGACCCAGTTCTCCGGCGCCCTGATGGGCAAGGGCCAGCATCGCCACTTCATGCACAAGGAAATCTTCGAGCAGCCGGAAGTGATCGGCGGCACGTTGAACACCATGCTGAACCCGGCGACCCGGACCATCACGCTCCAGCATCTGCCGTTCGAGCTGGGCGACATCAGCCACGTCACCATTATCGCCTGCGGCACCTCGTATTACGCCGGCATGGTGGCGCGCTACTGGATCGAGAAGCTGGCGCGCGTCAGCGTCGAGGTGGACATCGCCTCGGAGTTCCGCTACCGCTCGCCGGCGCTTTCTCCCGGCGGGTTGGCCATCTTCATCTCCCAGTCGGGCGAGACCGCCGACACCCTGGCGGCACTGCGCTATTGCCGCGACCACGGCCAGCGCATCCTGTCGCTGGTCAACGTGCCGGAAAGCACCATCGCCCGCGAATCCGAGGTGGTGCTGTCAACCCTGGCCGGTCCCGAGATCGGCGTCGCCTCCACCAAGGCCTTCACGACCCAGCTGACCGTGCTGGCCTGCCTGGCCATCGCGCTCGGCCGTGCCCGCAAGGCCATCGACGCCGAGACCGAGGCCCGCCTCTGCCAGGCCATGGCCGAGGTTCCCGCCCGCGTCGCCGAGGTGCTGCGCAACGAAGACGCCATCCACGCCATCGCCCCCAGCGTGGCCGAGGCCCGCGACGTTCTGTATCTCGGCCGCGGCACCAGCTATCCCATCGCCCTCGAAGGCGCCCTGAAGCTGAAGGAGATCAGCTATATCCACGCCGAGGCCTATGCCGCCGGCGAGCTGAAGCATGGCCCCATCGCCCTGATCGACGATTCGGTGCCGGTGATCGTGGTCTGCCCCAGCGACGAGCTGTACGACAAGACCGCCTCCAACGTCCAGGAAGTGGTAGCCCGCGGCGGCCGGGTGATCTTCCTGTCCGACAAGGCCGGCATCGCCCGGCTGTCGGTCAAGGTCGCCGCCACCATCGAACTGCCGGAAGCCGATTCCTTCGTCGCCCCCATCCTCTACGCCATTCCGGTCCAGTTGCTGGCCTATCACGTCGCCGTCGCCAAGGGAACCGACGTGGATCAGCCCCGAAATCTGGCGAAAAGCGTCACCGTCGAATAGTTAAGTAACGGTTCATGACAACGGAATTGTGCGGCGACGCTAAACAATCATACTCGACGTTAATGTATCATACTCGACGTTAATCATTCATACCAAGGCGCCTGACAGAGAGATCTGGGGGCACCCCTTGCACTTTCAGTTGAGACGCCTATCCTTGTGCGGATGGGCCGATCGGCCGAGGGTGTCCCGATGGCGCGGCGGAAGTATTCCGTGGATGAAGCGTTGATCGCCCGCTACCGCAAGGAGGGGCGCGGGACAGGCATTGGCTTTGATTACTTGCCATGGCTGGAAATTGGGGATGTCCCTTCGCAGGGGCGTTCCCATCGCTTGCGCGGGGCCAAGACCGGGCGCGTTCATCACTTTCTATCGGACATCGAAGTCGCGCTGTTCTACGTGCTGGACTGGCATGACGCGGTAAGCGACATCCGTGAGCAATTCCCGTTGGACCGTGACGAGACGCAGGAGATCGCGAGGCAGCTGGCGGTGGGTTACCCCGTAGATCGCCATACCCGCGTGCCGTTGGTCATGACCACGGACTTCCTGGTGGACGTCTCTATCGATGGTTCTGCGCGGCAGGTCGCCTATGCGGTGAAGCCGTCGAAAGCCCTGGCCAATGTGCGAACTGCCGAAAAGCTGGAGATCGAGCGACTTTATTGGCTGGGTAAAGGGGTGCCCTGGGGGATCGTGACGGAAGGAGAAATCTCCAAGCCCCTGGTTCGAAACATTTCCTGGGTTCATTCCTACCGTGATATCGAGGACTTCAATCAGCCCTATCCGGGGTACTTGGCCGAAAAAGCGGAACTGATGCTTATGGACTGGCCATTCTGGCAGGACGCCTCGCTACGGCAGGCCTGCCAGGGGTTGGATTTGCGTTTCGCCATGCAGACGGGCACGGCCCTGCTGCTCGTGCGGCACCTGATCGCCTGCAAGCGGTTGCTCTGCGATATGACCCTACCGCTGGACGATTCCGCCCCGGTAAGCCGCTTTCATGTGGCGGCACCGGTTCAAAAGGTGGGGAGGCTGGGGTGACCGATCTTCTCACCAATCAGCTGGTGGAAATCCCCGCAGAAGGCGTGGTCCTTCGCATTCTTTGGGTCGATCCCCTGGGGCGCGGCTATCAGGTCATCGATGTCCAATCTGACACTGCCTTTCCGGTCTTCCGAGCCTCTGGCGAACTTGCCATCCTGATCGAAGACGGCAGTGCGCGTGTAAGCGAAACGGACCGCTGGCTGGCGCCGTTGGTGGACACCCATCTTCCGGGCCATTATCGGGTGAAGCGGGATGAGGCCTGGGACTTAATTGCACCCATGGCCCTGAACAGTCCCGAAATCTTCAAACCCAGCGTTCGTGGCAAGGCCGTGAAAGACTTGGTCAGCGCAGGCAAGGCGACCAAGCAGACTATCTATCGCCTACTGCGCCGTTACTGGCAGCGCGGCATGGTCCCGAATGCCTTGCTGCCCGATTTCGCGCGCTGTGGGTCGCCAAAACAGAGCCGACGGGTCTCCGAGGAAAAGCGCCGCAAGCGGGCAGCAGATGGCGCCTACAACTCAGTGATAACGCCGGGAATCAGGGAAATTTTCCGTGCGGCTATAACCCGCCGCTTCGCCCGCAAGCGGTCTCTGGATCTGCGCTCTTGCTACAACGAGGTAATCGCCGATCATTTCTCGGATCGGGTGGTCAACGAGCGGACAGGAGCGACGGAACTGGTTACCCGCATGCCTTATCCGAGCGTCCGGCAATTCCGGTACTGGTACGAAAAAGACAACGACGTCTTCATGATCGACCGCCTGCGCCGCACACCCAGGGTCTACGACAAGGACATGCGGGCGATCATCGGTTCCTCGACCGCCGAGACCATCGGGCCTGGCTTCCGCTATCAGATTGATGCCACCATCGGCGACGTCTATCTGGTGTCCCGCCTCGACCGCAACAAGATCATCGGACGGCCGGTGGTGTACATTGTCGTCGATGTGTTCAGCCGCATGATCACAGGCGTTTATATCGGGCTGGAAGGCCCGTCCTGGGTAGGTGCGATGATGGCGCTGGCCAACGCCACTTCCCCCAAGGCCGAGTACTGCCGGCGCTTCGACATCATGATCGAGGACGGCGACTGGCCCTGTGCAGCATTGCCGGACAAGCTCCTTGGTGACCGTGGCGAGATGGCCAGCCGAAACCCGGAAGGTCTGGTCAAGTCCCTGTGGGTCGGAGGAGAAGTTGCAGCACCGTACCGGCCAGATTGGAAGGGTATCGTGGAACAGCGATTCCATATGATTCCGGCCGCCCTGAAGCCGTATGTGCCGGGCTATGTCGCTCCAGACTTCCAGGAACGGGGCGGGCCGGACTATCGGCTGGACGGCAGCCTCGATCTTGACGACTTCACCGAAATCTTCCTGCGTTGCGTCCTCTATTACAACAATCACCACGTCTTGAAGGATTACCCGCGTCCTCCCGAGATGGTCGCCGACGAAGTGCCGCCGGTTCCCAGCGAGATGTGGCATTGGGGAATCACACGGCGCAGCGGGTTGTTGCGCTCGTATCCGCCGGACCGCGTACGGATGTCGCTGCTTCCAAGTGAGGACGCCACGGTGACCGCCCAAGGAATTCGCTTCTGGGGCTGTTTTTATAGCTGCTCGAAGGCGTTGGAGGAGCACTGGTTCGAACGTGCCAGACAGAAGGGAAAGTGGAAGATTCGGGTTTCCTACGATCCCCGTTTGATGGACGACATCTATGTTCACGAGGATGCCATCGGGACGCAGTACGTTTCCTGCTCTTTGACCGATGCCAGCGCCGATTACCGCGGTAAGTCCCTTTGGGAAATCGAACAATTGCGCGCAGAGGGGCGACGCCAGATTGCCGCCCGGTCCCCCGACCAGTTGGAAGGCCGCATCAATCTGAACGAGGCCATCAAGGGCGCCATCGCCCGAGCGGAGAAGAAGACCGAGGCGGCGCGGGCCTTCAACACCGAGAGCGACAGCCAGCGCACCAAGGGTGTTCGCAAGAATCGGGCGGAGGAAAAGGCGGCAAATCGACCGGAGGAAGCCTTCCGCTTCGCCAAGCCGGAACAGCAATCGGCCAGAGTGCTGCCGTTCCCAGGCAACCGGACCGACGACACCAGCGAGCCCGACATCACCGAGATCCTGCGCAGCCTGGGGGAGGACGGCGATGACGACAAATGAGCCCCAGGAATTCCAACTGCCCGAATACAGCGGCAACCCATTCATCGCCAATCTGCCGCCCATTCTGTCCATGGCTGCGGCGGTAAAGGCGCTCAATGCGCCGCCGGCATTTCATGAACGGGAGCGCAGCTTCCCCGACGAAATGCGGGTCCACTGCATTCAACGCCTGAACAATTATTTCCTGCCTCTGGATCAACATCTACGACTGGAAACGGTCCTGTCCGTCCTGATCCGGCAGGGTTCACCAAGCTCTTCATGCAACGCGCGCCGTTGCTCAAGAAGCTGCGCCAGAACGGCCAGCCGCTGGATCCGGAGGAGTTGAACGAGCGCATTGAGGCCAACGCGGCGGAGATCGCCGAAACCGCGCGCCTGGCGCTCGACGCCTTCGCCGCCGCCCCTGCGAGTGACCAGGAAGCGGCGTCCGCCCTGGCCCAGTTCGAATGGGAGGCAGACGGGGTCTGCCTTGCCTTCGACAAGCCCAAGGAGAAGCAGCTTGGATTGGCCAATGCGACGGTGCGCTTCTTCGATCATGACTGCGACCAGGAAAATTCGCTTGACGCCGAGGGCCGTAAGCTCTTGGAGGATTTGAAGTCGCGAGAGCGTCGCTCCGACTTCACCGAGGACGACGAGGAATTCTTCGTCAAACACCGCCGACTGCTTGAGCAAGATGTCAAGCTTTGCTCACGTTGGGAGAAGGCCCTCTATGGTGGCGCGCGACAATTACGGTGGCCGGTCAGCGACAATTAGGATGACCGGTATGAGACACCGTCGAGTAGCACCTATACCGCTATCACAAGCAAGCATTGCTCAGCAATAAGGAAGTGCAGCGACAATTACGGTAATTGT
>NZ_CAINTR010000050.1 GCF_903853455.1 uncultured Magnetospirillum sp. | reverse complement strand
CTTGACCGCCGCTCCGCTCAGCCGCATGCCAGATTCGCAGGTCGGGACGGAGGGATGGCCTTCAGATCGAACATAGGGATGGACGCAGGGGTGATCAACCAATGGTCACGCAGCCACCCACTCCGAATAGCGAGGAGCCTTGAAGTTTTCAGCCCAGCGGTATATTGAACATTCTTTAGTATCGAAGCCGCAACAGACAAACCCATGTTTCTATCCAAATTTTTACGGAATTCTACGAATTGCCACCGGCCTGTCCAGAGGCCCCCACAAGCGGAACTACGGATAAACCATTAGCTGAACCACTGAATTCAACACACCCATTCACAGACACTCTTTCATATTGAGTGGCGTTGCGGATTGCCTAGCCATTCTGACGTGATAGGCTTCACCCTGCCATTCCACCAGGAGCCCTCCCTTGTCCTATCGCCGAGACGGAATCACTCCGCTTCACCCCGCTGCCGTCGTGGCGACTTGGTTCGGAACAGGTCTGTTGCCCAAAGCGCCGGGAACCTGGGGCTCCGCCGCCGCCCTGCCCCTCGCCTGGATTCTGATGAGCCTCGGCGGCCGTCTGCTGCTGCTGGCCGCCACCCTGGTCTGTTTCCTGGTGGGCTGGTGGGCCTCGGCGGTCTACGTGGCCCGCACCAAGGCCGCCGATCCCAGCGAAGTGGTCATCGACGAGGTGGCCGGCCAGTGGCTGGTGCTGTCGCTGGCCCCGCTCGACCCTGTGTCCTATCTGGTAGGGTTCGCCCTGTTCCGGCTGTTCGACATCTGGAAGCCTTGGCCGGTCGGTTGGGCCGATGAGCGCATCGGCGGCGGGTTGGGCGTGATGCTGGATGACATCCTCGCCGCCGGCTACGGTCTGCTCGGCATGCTCCTCCTTGGGCTGGTGTGGACATGATGTCCGTGGCGCCGAGCGACCTTGCCGCCCGAGCCGCCGAAGTCCTGGCCGTTCTCGGCGCGCGGGGATTGAAGGCGGCCACCGCCGAATCCTGTACCGGCGGCATGGTCGCGGCGGCGCTGACCGCCATCGCCGGATCGTCGTCGGTGGTGGATCGCGGCTTCGTCACCTATTCCAACGAAGCCAAGGCGGAGATGCTGGGGGTTCCGCCCGAGTTGATCGACGCCCATGGCGCGGTCAGCCAAGCGGTGGCCCGCGCCATGGCGGAAGGCGCGCTGAAACATTCCCGCGCCCAGGTCGCTGTCGCCATCACCGGCATCGCCGGCCCCGGCGGCGGCTCGCCCGATAAGCCGGTGGGGCTGGTACATTTCGCCTGCGCCGCCATCGGGCAGCCGACACGTCACCACGCGGAGGTGTTTGCCGGCGACCGCGCCGCCGTCAGGCTGGCGGCGGCGCTGACGGCGCTGGACATGCTTTTGCCGCCACCAGTGACCTGAGGATGGCCAACGGCACCGTCGGCGCGTCGGACATGATCCGGGTGGCGGCGTTGGTCAGCAAGGCATAGGGGAACATCCCGGAGGCGCCATAGCCCAGATGCAGCCGCCAGCCTGGCAAGGCGGCGGCGACCAGGGCGCGACAATCCTCCACCGACGAGGTGAACGCGGCGGCTGTCTGGCCGAAAGCCGCCGCCAGCGCCGCATCCAATACCGCATCGGTACCGACGGCCGCCGACAGCCGGCGTGCAAGCTCGTCCCAGTCCGGCTCCATTGATTTCATCGCCCTTGTGCTACACTTGTCATCTTACACTACCAGAAGGACGAGACGATGACCGCATCACGCACCGGTGGCGAAATTCTCGCCGACGCCCTGATCGGCCAGGGGACCGACACCGTCACCTGCGTGCCGGGCGAGAGTTTCCTGCCCTTCCTCGACGCCGCCTGGGATCGCCGCGACCGCCTCAGGGTCCTGACCTTCCGCCACGAAGGTGGTGCCGCCTATGCCGCCGAGGCCCATGGCAAACTGACCGGCCGGCCGGGGGTGTGTTTCGTCGGACGCGGCCCCGGCGCCACCCATGCCTCGGTGGGGGTGCATACCGCCTTCCAGGACTCCACCCCCATGGTCCTGCTGATCGGTCAGGTCGACCGCCCCAATCGCGGCCGCGAGGCCTTCCAGGAGGTGGACCTGCGGCAGATGTTCACGCCGCTGGCCAAGCGGGTCGAGGAGGTCAACGACGCCGCCCGCTTGCCCGAAGCGGTAGCGCGGGCCTTCGCCGCCGCGCTGAGCGGCCGGCCGGGACCGGTGGTCCTGATTCTGCCGGAAGACATGCTGGCCGAGCGCGCCGCCGTGGCGGATGTGGAGCGGCTGCCTCCGGCCCTGCCCCATCCCGGCCCTTGTCGGCTGGACCGCCTGACCGAACTGCTGGCCAAGGCCCAGCGGCCGCTGGCGGTGGTCGGCGGTGGCGGCTGGAGCCAGGATGCCGCCACCCTGTTCACCCAATTCGCCGAGGCTTGGCGGCTGCCGGTCGCTGCCGCGTTCCGCAGCCAGGACATCGTCGATAACGAGTCCGAGATCTATGCCGGAGAATTGGGCTACTCGGTGGCGCCCAGCCTGGCACAACGGGTGCGTGACGCCGATCTGCTGCTGGCGGTGGGAACCCGCCTGGGCGAGGTCGACACCAACGGCTACACCCTGGTGAACTCACCCAACCCGACCCAGACCCTGATCCACGTCTTTCCGGAAGCCGAGGAATTAGGCCGCGTCTACCGCCCCGACCTCGCCATCGTCGCCGCCATGCTGCCTTTCGCCCGGCGCGTCGCCGAGTTGCCGCCGCCCGCCGCGATTACTTGGAGCGATTGGACCCGGGCGGTCCGGGCCGATCACTTGGCCAATCGCCTTCCCACCCCCTGCCCCGGCGCGCTGGACATGGGCCGGGTCATGGCGGAGATCGAGGCCCGCCTGCCCGTGGACGCCATCATCTGCACCGGAGCCGGCAACTACACCGGCTGGCCGCAGCGGTTTCATCGCTTTCGCCGCTACCGGACCCAGCTCGCTCCCGCCAACGGCTCCATGGGCTATGGCCTGCCGGCGGCGCTGGCGGCCAAGGCGCTTCATCCCGAGCGCATCGTGGTCGCCTTTGCCGGCGACGGCTGCTTTCTCATGACAGCCCAGGAGTTGGCCACCGCCAAGCACCACCAGTTGGCGCCGGTGGTGATCATCGTCGACAACGGCATGTACGGCACCATCCGCATGCATCAGGAAGCCAGCCATCCCGGGCGACCGCTGGCCACCGACCTGGCCAACCCCGACTTCGCCGCCCTGGCCCGCTCCTATGGCGCCTGGGCCGAAACGGTGGAGCGCACCGAAGATTTCGCCGCCGCCTTCACCCAGGCGCTGGCGGCGGGACGGCTGGCGCTCTTGCACCTCAAGCTGGACCCGGAAGCCATCACCACCCGTACCACCTTGTCGGCCATTCGCAACAAGGCGTTAACATCCTCGGGCGCATGATACTTTCGCAATATTTTCGGGAGTATGGCCAATGGATCTGCTCGAATGGTCCGACGACATCAAGACGGGCATACCGTCCATCGATGCCGATCACCGCGATCTGCTGGCGCTGACCAATACCTTCCTGACCGCGGCCGAGGACCAGGCTCTCATGCCCCAGCTGGCCGCCATCCTGGGCAAGTTGATCGAGCGCAGCCGCACCCATTTTCAGGCTGAGGAGCGGTTGCTGGATCAATGCTCCTATCCCCAGCTGGCGGCCCATCAGGCCGAACACGCCCATCTGCTGACCGATATTCAACAGCTTCACGAGCGCTTCTCCCAGCCCGAGGAAGACTCCCGCCTCACCTTTGAAACGGCGTTGTATCTTCAGCACTGGCTGCTGGATCACATCATCGCCAGCGACAAGCCGTTTAGGCCGTTCCTGATGCGATTGGGGTAGATCAGCCCTTGTCGCCGGTAAAGCGGAAGTTGTTCTTGCCGTTGCGCTTGACCTCATACATGGCGTCGTCCGCCAGTTTGATCAGCCCCACGCCATCTTCGGAATCATCCGGGAAGATGGAGATGCCGATCGACCCGTGAACATGGGCGATTCCCCCCTCCAGCTCATAGGGCTTGCTCAGCTGGCCGAGGATTTTCCCGGCGACAAGGGTGGGGTCTTCACGGCCACGGATGCCTTGCAGGATGACCACGAATTCGTCGCCGGCCAGTCGCGCCAGGGTGTCGCTGGCGCGCATACACTCCGACAACCTCACCGCCGCCTGCTGCAGCAGCACGTCGCCGGCGGCGTGACCGAGCGTGTCGTTGACCGCCTTGAAGCCGTCGAGATCCAGGAACATCAGGGCAAAGCTCTTGGCCTCGCGATGGGATTGACGCACCGCCTGATTCAGACGGTCAAGAAAGAGCGACCGGTTCGGCAAACCGGTCAGGACGTCGTAATTGGCCTGGCGCCAGACCCGCTCTTCATCCTCCTTGCGGTGGGTGATGTCGGTAAAGACGGCAACGTGGTGGGTGACGGCACCGGCAGGGTCGCGGATCAGGGTGATGGACAGCCACTCGGCGAAAAATTCTCCCGATTTACGGCGGTTCCAGACCTCGCCCGACCAACGGCCGGTCCGCCGCAGATGAACCCACATGTCGGAGTAGAAGTCCTGGTCGTGCCGACCGGAATGCAGGAACTTCGGATTGCGCCCCAGAGCCTCGTCCCGACCGTATTCGGTTATGGTCGTAAAGGCCGGATTGACGAAGATGATCTGGTTGGCGGCATCGGTGATCACCACGCCTTCGTTGACCGTTTCCAGCACCTTGGCGGCCATCCGGATCTGCTGTTCGGCGGCCTTGCGCTCGGTAATGTCATAGATCCAGGCCAGGTTGACCGGCTCGCGCTGGAAATCGGTGGAGCGGATGGTCAGCAGGCTCCAGAACGGTTTGCCGTTCTTGCGGCGGAATTCCACCTCGGCGTCATCGATGCGGCCGTCGTTGCGTAGCGCCGACAGCACCGCCCGGCGCTGGGTTTCGTCCACATAGTGATCCCGTGCCGACGAACCGATGAACTCGTCCTTGGACATACCGAGAATCTCGGTGAAGCGAGTGTTGGCGAACACGATCTCGCCATCGGAGCGCCGCGACACCGAGACACCCATGGGACTCTCTTCCAGAATCCGCCACAGCCGTTCCTCGCTCTTGCGCAAATCCTGGGCCGACCGGAAGCGATCATCCATGTCGGCCCGCAGGCGCTCGACCATGGGATGGAACACCCCGAGCGCCGACAACAGCAACATCCCCAGCACCAGGGTCAGCGAAACCCCTTGAAGCATCAGCAGTTGATGCGCCTTTTCCTCGCTGTAGCGCTGGAACAACCCGGTCGCCTCCTCCAGACCGGCGAGCAACGGTCCGTTGGCGGCGGCCGAAATGGCCAGCAAATGGGGATCGTTGCCGGCAAGGGTGGTTCCACCGGCAAGCAACGCCCGGCCATCCCCAATAAAAGCGCGAAGATCATGATCGAGATGCCAGGTCTCGCCAGTGAAGATGGCGAGGACGTCAGCGGGAGGCGACGGTTCGCCCGTCGTGAGCTGAAGGTGGCGCTGCTCCAACTGGTTAAGCGAATCACCCAACAACGTGACGGCTTCGGCGGACGATGCGCCATCCACCGCCGCCAGCCGGTTGGCGGCGAAGGCGACACGTTCGACCAGCATGCGTTGACGGCCGGTCAGGTTGATGCCTTCGCCGATGCCTTGGGTCTCGGAGATGATCTGGCTCAACCCGACGAACGACAGCACGGCAAGGAAGCCCAGCATCGCCAGAACCGCGATGTAGCGCGTCGTCAGCTCCCGTGTGATGCGCTCGCCGAGATCGGCCATTTCCGCTCCGCCCGAGTGGTCCAGCAATACCATTGGTGATAGCACGGAGTATTGCCTCGTGCGACCCACCAATTATACCAAAGGCGAGGAAACGCCCCGATCAGGCCCCGGACAGGCGCTCCAGCGCTTCCTTCAGCTTGGCGATGGACGCCGACCATTCGGCGCGGCGCTCGTGCTGCTCCTCAACCACCTCGGGGCGCGCCTTGGCGACAAAGTCGGCATTGCCGAGCTTCTTGTCGACCTTGGCGATCTCGCCTTCCAGCCGGATGATCTCCTTGTCCAGCCGGCCCCGCTCCTTATCCAAGTCGATGACGCCGGCCAGCGGCATCACCAGGGTGGCTTCGTCCACCACCATCTGAGCCGCTCCATGCGACGACGCCTGCGCCACCCGCTCGGCGGATGCCTTGGCGTCGAACGCCGCCAGCCGTCCGAGACGGGTAATCAGGTCGGCGTGGGTCTTGGACCAGCCGAGCGTCCGATCATTCAGACCGCTGCCCAGCAGATCGACCTGAGTCGCCGGCGGCACGTTCATTTCCGAACGTACGGCGCGAACCGCCGAAATGACCCGGACCACCCAATCCATTTCATCCTCGGCGGCGGTGTCAACCAAGCCGTCGAGCTTAGGCCACGGCCGCAGCATCAGCGTCTCGGAACGCTCCGCCGTCTGCTGCCACAGTTCCTCGGTGATGAACGGCATCAGCGGATGCAAGATGTGCAGGATCTGGTCCAGCACCCAGGCGGCAGTGGCGCGGGTCTCTGCCTTGGCGGTCTCATCCGCGCCGGTGAAGATCGGCTTGGCGAATTCCAGGTACCAGTCGCAGAAGCTACCCCAGACGAACTGGTAGGCCCCCAGGGCGGCGGCATCGTAGCGGTAGTTCTCGATGGCGGCGCCGACCCGGTCGGCGACCTCGGCGGTCTTGGCGACGATCCAGCGATTGACCGTGTCCTTGACCGTCTTGGGATCGAATCCGGCCACCGGGTGGCATTCGTTCATCTGGCAGAACCGCGCCGCGTTCCACAGTTTGGTGGCGAAGTTGCGGTAACCCTCGACCCGGCTTTCCGCCAGCTTGACGTCGCGGCCTTGGGCCGCCAGCGCCGAAAGGGTGAAGCGCAAGGCGTCGCAGCCGTATTTGTCGATCAGGTCCAGGGGGTCGATGATGTTGCCCTTGGACTTGGACATCTTCTGGCCCTTCTCGTCGCGGACCAGGGCGTGGATGTAGATGTCCTTGAACGGCACGTCACCCATGAAGTGGATGCCCATCATCATCATGCGGGCGACCCAGAAGAAGATGATGTCGAAGCCGGTCACCAGCACGTCACCGGGGTAATAGCGCGCCAGTTCCGGGGTCTGGTCCGGCCAGCCCAGGGTGGAGAACGGCCACAACGCCGATGAGAACCAAGTGTCGAGTACGTCGGAATCGCGCACCAGGTCCACCGGCTTGCCGTAATGAGCAGCGGCAGCGGCTTGGGCTGCCGCTTCATCCTCCTCGACAAAGAAGGTTCCATCGGGACCGTACCAGGCCGGCACTTGATGGCCCCACCAGATCTGGCGCGAAATGCACCACGGCTGGATGTTGCGCATCCATTCGAAATAGGTGTTTTCCCAGTGCTTCGGCACGAAACGGGTCTTGCCGGTCTCCACCGCCTCGATGGCCGGCTTGGCCAGGGTGGCGGCATCGACGAACCACTGGTCGGTCAACCACGGCTCGATTACTACGCCGGAACGGTCGCCGTAGGGCACCATGTGGGTGTGGGGCTCGATCTTGTCGAGCAGTTCCAGAGCCTCGAACTCCGCCACCACCTTCTTGCGGGCGTCGTAGCGGTCGAGACCGCGATACTCCTCGGGCACCGCGTCGGTCGTGCGGGCATCGCGGTCGAAGATGTTGATCAGCGGCAGATCGTGACGGCCGCCGACCTGAAAGTCGTTGAAGTCGTGGGCCGGGGTGATCTTGACCGCGCCGGTGCCCTTGGTCGGATCGGAATATTCGTCGGCGACGATGGGGATCAGGCGGTTGACGATGGGCAGGCGCACCATCTTGCCCACCAGGGCGGTATAGCGCTCATCCTCGGGATGAACCGCCACGGCGCTGTCGCCCAGCATGGTCTCGGGCCGGGTCGTTGCCACGGTAATATATGTATTATCAAGGCCTTCAACGGGATACTTGAAGTGCCACATATGGCCCTTCACCTCGCGCTGCTCCACCTCCAGGTCGGAAATGGCGGTGTGCAGCTTGGGGTCCCAGTTGACCAGACGCTTGGCGCGATAGATCAGGCCCTGGCGATGCAGGGTGACGAACACCTTGCGGACGGCCTTGGACAGGCCCTCGTCCATGGTGAAGCGTTCCTTGGCCCAATCGGGCGAGGCGCCCAGGCGGCGCAGCTGACGGGTGATGGTTCCGCCGGATTCGGCCTTCCACTCCCACACTCGCTTGATGAAGGCGTCGCGCCCCAGATCGTGGCGGGTGACCTTTTGCGCCTCCAACTGCCGCTCCACCACCATCTGGGTGGCGATGCCGGCATGGTCGGTGCCCGGCTGCCACAGTGCGTCGCGCCCGCTCATGCGACGATAGCGGATCAGCACGTCCTGAAGCGTGAAGGTCAGCGCGTGGCCCATATGGAGGCTGCCCGTCACGTTGGGCGGCGGCATCATGATGGTGTAGGGCGGCTTGTCCGAGGCGGTCCGGGCGGCGAAAGCGCCCGAATTTTCCCACTGCTCGTAGTGCTTCGGCTCGACCTCGGCGGGACGATAAGTCTTATCCAGCATTGCGATTGGCTCGCGCTCATCCATGGGTGAAAACGGAAAGGGCGGCCCGTTGCGCCGGGGCCGCCCCTCTAACACGACACGGCCAAGACTAGTAGTCTTCGGACCGGTTTACCATCCTCTCGATCTCTTTCTTGACGATGCGTTCGATCATGTAGGGCAGATTCTGATCGAGCCATTCCTTCAAGATCGGGCGCAGCAGCTCGTTGACCAAGTCTTCCAGGGTGACGGCGCTGTTGCCGAGACCGAAAGACTTCTGCCGCACGATCTCGCGGGCCAGATTGGACAGCAAGGACGCGCCGTGATCGATGCTGGGCGGCGACATCAAGGCTTCGTCATCCACCGGCCGCGGGCGGCGCGGCGGCGGTTCGTAATCCTCGATAACCGGACGCGCCATCACGGGAGGCGGGTCAGGCTCGAAATCGCCAAGATCGGCCTTGAAATCATTGATGTCGAAAGCCGGCTCCGGTTCCTCCGGCGCCTCCTCCATCACCATGTCCTCGGTCAGTTCGAGGACGTCGTCTTCCGGCTCGGGTTCAGGCTCCGGCTCAGGCTCAGGCTCAGGTTCCGGCGCGGGAGCCGGCGTATCGAACATCGAGTCGATATCATCCTGAGCGAAGGTCTGAGACGGCTCCGGCTCCGGCTCTGGCTCCGGCTCCGGCATGGGTTCGGGCTCAGGCTCCGGCGGCGGAGTCTCTGGGGCCTTGGGCTTATCCTCAACCTCGTCCTCCGACAAAATGCGTCGGATAGAGGCGAGAATGTCCTCCATTGATGGTTCTTGCTGGGCCTTGTCTTCGCTCATGTCACGGCTATTCTATCTGCCTGCGCCCGGAAAAGGGACCTGCCGCAATGATGCCTTACGGCCGGTAACAAATGGTTAAAATTTCGCGAGTCCCAAAGAGGAAATTGAGCCAACCTGTCGGCCAGAACCAATCCCCCCTCCACTTCTACTCGTATCCATTCTCCGTGTCGATGCCATTGCCGATCCACTTGCCACGAACATCGTCGTAGTGTTTGGTCGGATCATAAATTTCGACAGAAAGATTGAGCCCCTGGGCGGTCATTTGGCCCACGGAAGATTTCACCTGATACGCCGCCGCCAGGACGTCATGCTGAGCCCTGGTGTAGTTGACGCGGGCATCGAACAGCTCCTGTTCGGCGTTCAGCACATCGAGAACGGTGCGCGATCCGACCTTGGACTCCTCGCGCACACCGGCCAAAGCCAATTCCGACGCCTTGATCTGCGCATCATAGGCCTGAGCCTGAGCCTTGGCCGCCTGCAAGCCTTCCCAAGCCTTGGCCGCGGTTTCCACCGCGTCGCGTCGCGCCTGGTCGGCTTCGATGCGCCGTTGGCCGGCCGTATGCTTGGAGGCACGGACACGGGAATAGACCGAGCCGCTCTCGTAAAGCGGAACGGACAGATTCAGCAGCACCTCGCGGGCGATGCTTTCCGAAGTCGCCCCCCCCGTGGACATGGCCGACGTCTGCAATGAACGTGTGACGTCGGCGCTCAACGACAGGGTCGGCAGCAATTCGCCGAACACCAGATCGACGCCATCCTGAGCCGCCGTATAAGCGTAATCCGCCGCCACCACCGTGGGATTGGCGGCCAGGGCCGTGGCCGTCAGCTCGTCCAGGCTGGCCGGCAGAGCCGCAGGAAAACCGGGCTGCTGCGGCCGCTCGGGCGCATGGCCGACGGCGTTCATGTAATTGGCCCGCGAGGTTTGCAGCGTTCCCTCGGCGGCGACACGATCAGCCGTGGCCTTCGACAACCGCGCCTCGGCCTGGCTGACATCGGTGCGGGTGATCTCGCCGACCTTGAAGCGTTCCTGAGTGGCTTCCAACTGCTTGCGAAGGACCTGCTCGTTATTGATGCTGAGTTTCACCACCTCTTCGTCGCGCACCACGTTGAGATAGGCGGTGGCGGCACCGAGCAGAACGGTCTGTTCAGTCGCGGCAAGCAGCGCCCGTTCCGACAGCACGGTGTTGTCGGCCTGCGAGGTGGCGGCGAGAGTGCGACCGCCGCGGAACAGCGGCTGGGTCAGGGTAAGGGCACCGGTCTTGGGAGTGCGAACCGACCCGTACTTGGCAAAGGAGTTGGCGGAATAATTACCGCGGCCGATGGAGCCGGTCATGGTGACGGTCGGACGCCAATTGGACAGCGCCTGCGGGACCGCTTCATCGGTGGAACGCACCCGCGCCCGCCGCGCCGCCAAGGTCGGATTCGTCGTATAAGTGGACGACAGCACATCGTCCAGCGATTCGGCCTGAACCGATCCAGTCCCGAAAACACCAACGGCAACGACGCCGGCCAGCAGAATGCCCGCCTTCCTCATACGACACCTATTCCAACTCTGACGGGAGCCCCACCCCATATCGGCAAAAGAGCGTTCCCGAAGATTAGCCTGCCGGAGCGGAAGATCAAGGACTATTCCTGTCAGAATTTGAAGCCGTGCTTCGGCGAAAACCCCGGCAAGTAAGGCGTTGTCGCGTCAAAAAGCGTCCACCGGCCGAAAGTGTCGCCGGCCCGAACCATCCGGACCATCTTGCCGACCCCCACACCATTGTTGACGATGCCGACCATGCGCCCCCGGTCCGCCAACTGACGGCCGAAGACAGGAGGGATCTCGGCGACCGCTCCAATGAACAGGATCACGTCGTAAGGCCCCTGGGCGGGATAACCACCGTCCAGCGGCCCACGGACCACCGCGACGTTGTCGCAGCCCAACTCGGACAAGGCCGCGCTGGCGCGCGAGACCAGGTCGGCCTCGCATTCCAGGGAAACCACCGTGCTGGCCAACCTCGACACCACGGCGCTGGCCCAGCCGGTGGCGTCGCCGATGGTCAGCACCACGTCGGACAGCTTGATCTCGGCGGCTTGCAGCACCCTTGCCAGCACCAGCGGCGCGACCAGGAAACGGCCAGAGCCGATCTGTACATTCTCGTCCACATAGGCAAAGCCACGCATGGCCTTGGGCAGGAACACCTCTCGCGGCGTCGTTGCCAGCGCCTGCGTCACCAAGGGATCGCTGATCCCGTTGGTGCGAAGCTGATTTTCGACCATGTTGTATCGAGCGGCGGCAAAATCCATGACGTTTCTGCTCCCGACAATTCCAGGGAATTGGCGCCCCTCCCCCCCATTGCCCAGGGCGAACCGCCACCTGAATTTATAGTAGCGCCGTGGTCTGAAAACAATGCACCTTGGACCGCAACAGCGGCTTGACCGAGGGCAAATCAGCGCGTATAAGCACGGTCCTCACGTCGGCCCCCGGCCGAATGGGCCGGTTAGGCCGGGTGGCAGAGTGGCTATGCAGCGGACTGCAAATCCGCGTACGTCGGTTCAATTCCGGCCTCGGCCTCCACCGTCCCAGGGCCAGGGAGACGTGACGGACAGAGTGAATTTCTCAGCGTGCCCGTACCGCAGGGGCCGTTGATAATCCGGGGTAGCTCAGCGGTAGAGCAGCCGGCTGTTAACCGGCTGGTCGGGGGTTCGAATCCCTCCTCCGGAGCCAAAACCAAGGGGCCGACCACGCAAGTGATCGGCCCCTTGTTCATTTAACCATCTGGAAAAGAATAACAAATCGTCGCCTGCGCTGGCCCATTGGCCGAGTGCATCCGGAGCACTGTCGCACACATGTGTCGCACAGGACCGTCGCACCATCGGCCCAGAACCGGACGCATCATGGCGACCAATCACCTGTTCCGCCGCTCCGCGATCTACTGGTGGCGAGCACGCCTGCCCAAGCCAATCGCCTCACTCATCGGACGCACACATCTCGCCCGCTCCCTTCATACCTCCCAGCCGGACAAAGCCCGCCGCCTTGCCCGCCGCCTCTCTGCGGTGGTAGAGGAATTGGCCGCCACGGTGAAGGGAGACATGATGGCCGGGAACCCGCCGACGAAAGCCGATCTCGATCGCATTCTGATGGACCTCTTCACCGAGGTCCTCGAAACCGGCGAACTCAACCGCACCGCCCGCCATCCCGGATTTTCTCCTTGGACCGTCGATGGCGACGCCTCCGAGGAAGAACAGATGCTTGCCGAAGAGGACTACCCGGAACGCCGCGTCGAATTGTGGCGGGATTGGCTCGCCAGCAACCGCCTCGATCCGGTTCAGGATTGGGTCCGCGACAAACTGGCCGAGCGCAACCTCGCCCCGCCCGCCGCACCATTGGAATGGCGTGGCTTCCTTCGCAAGGCCATGGGAACTCTCGAAGCGGCCTACACCATCGACGCCGAACGCGAGCGCGGGATGTATCGCCCGCCCTTCCATCCGTTCGTGTCGGTGTCGGGCGTGCCCGCCTCGGAAATGACCCAAGCCGGCACCGAAGCCGCGAGGATGCTCCTGTCCGGCGCGGCAGTGGAGCACATCGCCAAACAGATGGGCGAAGGGCTATGGAAAAAGGACAGCGAAACGCCGGATCAGATGCGCTTGGCCGTCCGACTGTTCGTCGCCTTCAAGGGCGACCTCCCCTATGCCCAGATCGTCAAAGCCGACGCTCATGCCTTCCGCACCTGGTTGTGCGGCCTCCCCTCCCTGTTCGGTCGATCCATCTACACCGGCCTCGAACCGGCCAAGGCCATCGACCTTCGTGAGGCGGTGGAAAAGGCCCTCGACGCCAACAAGCGGGCCAAGACCATCCGTGTGGGTAGCGCGGAGGTGCCGCGCGACAAGGCCGCGCAATACGCGCGGAAACTGTCGAAAACAACCGTCAATCGTCACATCATCATGCTTGTCGGGATCTACAACGGTAAGAGCCAGCGGGGAGCCTTCACCGGCCAGAACCCCTTCGCCGGCGCAGCATTTCCCGAGAAGGTCCGCAAGAAAGATGCCAAATCACGGAAAAATTGGTCAGCGGAGAACCTCCAAGCCCTCTTCAACCTCCCGGCATGGACGGGGGCGGAAAACCGGAGCGGACGGACGACGCGAGGCTCTCTTGTGTTTGACGATGGCCGGTTCTGGGTGCCCCTGATCGCGCTTTTCACCGGAGCACGAGAGGATGAAATCGCCAGTTTGGCACTCGACGACCTGATTTTCGACAAGGGTGCCGAATGCTGGGTATTCGACATCAAGGAGGGCAAGACCCACAACGCCCCGCGTAAGGTCCCCGTCCATCCCGAGTTGGAGAAGATCGGCATCATCGACTATCAGGCCGCAGTCCGGACAGCAGGCCATGACCACCTGTTCCCGGAACTGCATGGCCGCTATCGCGACCCCGGCGAGGTCATTTCCCGGTTCTTCACCGATGTTCGCAAGGCCGGGGCTATATATGAAGAGTGGATGGACTTCCATTCCTTCCGCCGGACGTTCAAGACCCGCCTCTACCAAGAACTGCACGCCCATCCGGTCATGGTGAAGCAGTTGCTAGGACACGCCCAAGACGAAATGGACGAAGCCTATTTCGGCGGCTTTGAGCCGAAGCACACCGCCCCCCTGCTGCGCGCCCTGTCCTTCGCTCCGCTGGATCTCTCCCACCTCCACCGTGCCCAGCAACCGACCCGAGCCTTCCACGAACCGCCACCACTTCAAAAGCCCCGGACGCGGGTGAAGCCCGGCAACGCAGCCCCAGAGGCCAGCGCGACCGACACCGCCAAACCGCCCCGGAAATCGCGCAAGCGAGTGTTGGTGCCGCCAAAAGCGAAACTTCTGGCGGACATCGGCTGACATTGGCTGCCGCTCCTTATGGCTTGGCGCGGGGTCCCCGGCGGAAGGCAACAGCAGTCCAGTCCGGCCCTCCCCTGTAAGGGGAGGGCCGGACTGGACTGCCAAACGGCAAGGAAGCATTCACCAATCGTCGGGATTGGGACCTACTTCACCGGGGCAACCCAAGGAAGGAGG
>NZ_CAINTR010000049.1 GCF_903853455.1 uncultured Magnetospirillum sp. | reverse complement strand
GCATGGCGCCGGAGGCAAGATCATTCCACCATGTGCGGGCTCGGGCGGTGGCCTTGACCAGGGCAGGATCGGCCCGGGTTGCTGCTGTATCTGAATTGATGACGAGACGCAGTTCGACACCACGGCGATGGATGCGCATGGCCTGACGCTCAAGGTCATCGATCCCAGTGCCCAACCGGCGGGCAGCACGGATTTGCCGGAGAATGACGCAAAGATCCTGGCACGCTTCTTGGCCATGCACGGCGTCGAGACAGGAGGGGGAGACGATCATGACTAAAATGACGCTCAACAGCCTGCTCCGGGCTGATTTCGTCTCTTTCATCATCAAGTGCTTCCATACCCTCAATCCGGGCGTCGAGCTGGTCGATGCATGGTACGTGGAGTATCTTGCTTGGGAATTGCTGCGCTGCCAGGAGGGACAGTGTCGGCGCATGGTCATTGCCTTGCCGCCTCGCTACGGCAAGTCAACAATCGTTTCAGTGGCTTTTCCGGCCTGGCTGTTGGGACACAATCCTTCTCTCCGGATCATTTGCGCGTCCTATTCCCAGGAGTTGGCTTTCCGCCTTTCATCAGATTTCCGCCGGATCATCGAGTCGCCGTGGTACAGGGAGCTGTTCCCAAGCTTTGCCTTGGCGGGTGGGACGTGTACCGACCGTGCGGTGAATACCACCGCCAACGGCTGGCGTTATGCAACCTCGGTGGGTGGGCCGCTGACCGGCATCGGCGGGGATTTCATCATCATCGATGATGCCATCAAAGCCGCAGATGCATTGTCCGAGGTTGAGCGGCAGAATGTTTTTGACTGGATCACCGGGACAGTCGCCAGCCGACTCGACAACAAGTCCAAGGGCAGCATCATCGTCGTCGGCCAGCGCCTACATATCGACGATCCCGGTGGCCGGCTTCTCGCCACCGGCGCTTGGCGCGAGGTGGCATTGCCTGCCAGGGCCACGGAGACCAGAAGCTATCCTCTCGCACGGATCAACGGCGAGGCCACCCACATCCGCCAGATTGGTGACGTGCTGGACCCCGTTCGCGAACCGCCCCCAGTGCTCGATGAAATCCGGGCCACCATGGGGGCGGCGGCATTCAATGCCCAGTACCAGCAGCAACCAGAATTCGATAACGACTGCTTCATCCGCTGGGAGTGGTTCTTCCCGTATGATCAAACGCCAAAGTTCGACTACGTGTTCATGAGCGTGGATCCGGCTTATGCCACTCATTCCAATGCCGACTATACCGCAGCCTTGGTGATCGGTGTCGTCGGCAAGAAGGACTACATCCTGCACGTCGAACGCAAGCGACTCGAGTTTACCCCTCTGACAGATCGTCTGCTCCAACTGATCGAGCGCTACAATGTCGATGGAATTCTGATCGAGAATGGTGGGGTCGGGAGCATCCTGTATCAGCACCTGCGCGACCGCCTGCATCAAAAGGTCCATAAAATCCAACCAACAACTGGAAAGCAAGATCGGGTGATTCGAGTTCTGCCGAAGATCGAATGTGGGCAGGTTGGCGTCCCTCTTGCGGCGCCCTGGCTGGAGGTGTTTCGGATCGAAGCCGGGGCCTTCCCAAACGGGGCTCATGATGACCAAGTCGACGCACTATCGCAGTATCTCGCCTATCGCGATAAAATGATCATCAGGACTGCAGGGATCACCATAGCCATCCTGGGGAAGGTGGCCCCAGCATTGATGACCTGACGTCTCTTCTATCGCCCGGAGTTCATTCCGTAGTGGCGCATGATACGGCAGGGGATTCATATGCAGTCAGGCTTTCCGATGCCACGAGGCAAGGGATCGATCGGGCTGGATCGGATGTATCGGAAACCCACCTTGAGAACACATATGTTGCGGCCGCAAGGGTGGTAATGAAGCTTGTGAATGCTTGGGTTAAAAATGGACTCATCAAGGAGAAGCAGAGTGGCCCTCTTGCGTTGGATCTCGTCAATCGCGCCCTCAGCCATGCTGGAGTGACGGAGTACCAGACGAGCCGACCGATTGAGAAGTCTGTTGCAGCTCAGAGCGTAAACGCCGTGCGGAAGGCATCCGAGATGGCTTCCCTCCTCGCGAAGAACTTCTGGGAGAATGAACATGGGATTGATGCTGTTACACGCGCCGACGCCCTTCGCACCGACGGCCGAGTTGATGGAGTTTTTGGAAAAAGAGGGGACCGGACCGGATCGGGACGACCCCAAAGTGAAGGCCGCGATTCGTCGGGTCACGAAGGAGATCGAGGACCGGAGGGACAAGAAGCCGGGCGAAGCCAAGTGGTGGAAGGGGGAGTAGACGATGACGGACGACTGACCCGGACTCCGCGTAAGCCGCGTGGCTTAGGTTACGAATCCATCGTCCCCTCTGAGGAACCATCCTACCTGGACCGGATGGCCAAGCGGTTCCCTGCGGTGGCCAAGGTTCGCGAGATGGCGGCCGCCGGGCGGGAATTCGCCACGTCGATCAAGGCCGAGCTGCAGATGTTCGCCACCCCTATGGACGTCGGGTCTGACCGTGCCAAGGCGACCGCCAAGGACTTCGCCAACGCCTGCCGGAAGTCCCGCTGGGTCAATCAGAGGTTCTATGACTTCCTGAATCAGCGGTTCACCAAGGATGACCATACCCGTATGTGGAATGCCATGGACGAAACCTCGGTGCGGGCACAGGACGAGGTGGACGCGCGGGTTGCTCGGTTCATGGAGGAAGACCATGAGATGAATGAGGCCCAGGCAAAGGCTCAATCCCGCGCCGAGCTTCCGGACATTATTGCGGAGATGAAGGCGGACAAGACCGGCATCTACGCTCTGCCCGAAGAACAGCGGCTGGTGGTGGAGGAGATGAGCCGCCACGCCGAGGCCCTATGGAACCGGGCGCTGGAGGCCGGAATGGTCAAGGGCGAGGGCCTGCCGTTCTGGACCCCGCGCGCCGCCGCCGTGATCGGTGCTGATGGCACCTGGGGAAAGATTGGGAAGTCGGGTGACAAGGCGGCGGGCCTGGATGCCATGGGCCGCAACCTGACCACCTTCTCTCCCAATACCCTGCACCGCAAGAATCGGACGGTCGAGGAATTCGAGCGGGCGGTGAAGTCGGTTGACGAAGGGGCCGAGGTCATCCGGGACATTCGGGCGATGCCTCTGGCCATGAGCCGGCTGGAGCGGGCAATAGCGGGGCGGGAGTTTATCAACGAGATCAAGCGGATCGGAAAGCTTGCTGGTGCGGATACCACCTCGACCGGAGAGAAGCCGGGCTTCTTCACCATCGATCACCCGGCGGAAAATTCGCCGTGGCGTGTTTAAATCCGTTGCCGAGTTGGAGGATGCCATCCGCACCTATATCCGCGACCACAACGGTCAGGCCAAGCCCTTCGTCTGGACCAAGACCGCCGAGGTCATCTTCGACAAACTCTCCCGCCTGCCTGCACCTTCTGAATGAGTCAGTGCACTAGGGTTGTTACTGAAGCTGCAAACCAACGAAACTTCATTCCGTCCTCCCTTACCAGCAAGTGGCAGATCTGCAAATTTTGATCGCACATCGGCCTCATCATCTTCGATCACGGCTTATCACGGGAGTCCCGTAAGGTCGATATCCCATTACAATTGGTATTATTTAGGCGCGGTTAACTCAGCGCTGGCAGTATCTTCAATTTGCTTTGTTCCTGCCGGACATGCGTTACTTCCAGATCGAAACCGAAAGCCGCTCGCCGCCTCACAAGCGGGCCTGCTGGATGAGTTATTCTGGTGAGACGCGGAGTATGACGATGCGTCAACTGCATCGATAGCATCGCCAATATGATAAAACGCAAATTCACCAATAACCGCTGCATGAGAGCAAGCAGTTAGAGTAAAAAATATCAATGCAACTGACGGCGCAAAATTTACGGATTTTTTTGGCGGGGCGCACCGTGAGATACTGTTATTCTTAGGCAAATCCATTATAATATCCTGGCGTATTTATGCTCTTTATCATCACGTAGTCGGCGCGATTGAACTGCAAATTCAAATCAGCACCTGATATCACGTCATCTTCTGCGTCATGAAGACGACGCCACCTCAGTTCCAGGCGGCATCAGTGGAGCAACTCGCGCCACGCAGCGTCGCCCGGCTTCCGCTGTGTTCCGTTCCAAGCGGGCCGTGAAGCCGTAGCGACCGCCCATCGTTATCGACCGAACAGTGATGTGCCAATCATTGACCGCTGGGCCCTCTTCGGCCGCATGGGCTGGGATGCTGCATGCCGTAGGCGCTCCCGCTCGGTCACAGGGGTCATGCCGGGCAACATGGCCTGCCAGCCGGGGCCGACCTTTTCCATCTTGGGTGCCTGTCGCACCTCATAAGCGGTAGTGCCGGTTGCGTTGAGATAAATCATGCTTCCGACGAACAGAAGCCTGACCTTAGGCATAAACTCGGTGCGTTCTGCGATGGCGCTCAGCCGCAAGGCCCCCACCTCGACGACCTTCGTCCATCGCCCCGTCCCCATCAACTCCGCCGTGAGCCATGGAGTAGAAATCTCGACGCCGCCGGGGATAGGGGAAAACCGCGTCATCGCAAATTCAGGATGAAGCGCGTGGTAGAACACAGCGTCGGGCAACGTCAACACCACGTCTTCAAAATCGACACTATCGACAAAGACTTCGCATTCCGCTCGCATGGCGGCCTCCCTTGCGTTGAGATTTCCAGCGCCTTCGCGTCCAACGAGCCCTAATGGCACCGGCCAAGATTGATCTTCTCGCACGCTGGTGTCCATATTCGTGGGTGAATATGAGGAGGCGAATCCATGGCCGGATGGGAGTGGGTGGCTGTCGTATGGGGCGGCTGCACCCTGGTGGCTCTGGTCGTCGTGCTGGCCATGGGTGGGATGTGGGACGCGAGCGAGCCGTGGTCTTCCGTGGTTTTCTATGCGTTTCTGCTGATCGGCTCGCCCATCGTGGTCGGGTGGCTGGTTTTGCTCATCGTTAAGATAACGCTGGAGCCTCGTGCGGCGACGGTCGATTTACCTCCGGCACCTGAACCAAGGTGTGGACCTCCGAGCCCTGCCGACGATGACTGCAACTGGATTCACCTTCAATACAAGGACGGCCGTAGCCATTGGAAATACTTGGGGCCGGATATCCCTGGCGTTGACGTTAAGACCTTGACCCCGCCTCACATGAGGGGGCACCGCTACAGCAGATCGTGAGCATCCCCGAAAAGGCGGCAGGTCTTACCCATCAGGTAGGTGAAGCATGACCACTTCGCCCGACCGCGTTGCCATTGTCGGTTCTCGCCACTTCCCGCCCCTTGATCTGGTGGACACGGTGGTGGCCGCATTGCCCAGGCCGCCGCAGTGGGCCGCCCGGTTCAGATCATCGGCTTGGCGTGACCTGTGGTGATTATCCTCGGCGATCAATCGGGCCGCACAATCCTGATGGCCTTCGCCGCCCTTTGTTCCTGGCCAAGTCGATCCAGGCCAGCCTCGCGGGCAACGCGGATGGTCGTGAAGATTACCCGGACCAGGGCAGGTGGATTGTGCTGAAGCCGTTGCATGGCGGGACCATATCACGTGGGCGTCGCCCCGGACCATTGTCCAGTTGTATGCCACCCCTTTGGGACGGCAAAGCCTCATGCGACGAGTGCCACTTTGGTAGAGATGAAAAAGCCGCGCTCAATGGCGCGAATGACCTCGAGCGCATCAGGATGGCGTTTCGAGGGTATAGATCGGGGTGGGCCTAAGGGCCTCAAGACACCCCGATCTCGGAATTGTGGTTGCTAATTGGTAGCTAGGGGATTTTCCGGCCAAGCCGGGGCGTCCATAAGCCATTGAAAAGAATGGGGCGAGTGAGCGGAATCGAACCGCCGACATCCAGTACCACAAACTGGCGCTCTAACCAACTGAGCTACACCCGCCACCGGAGGGCGCATGTGTAGCGAATACCCCATGGTGCCGTCAAGGGGTTATCCTCTGAAAAGGTCCCTCAATCGCCGGGCGGCGGAGCTTCGTCCGCCTTGGCTTTCGCCGCACGAGCGGCACCGGGCCTTGCCCGCAACTCCGAACCAACGACAGAGAGCCGTTGGTTCATCGAACATTGCCCTAGGGCAGCTCCCTAATTGAAATGCTTCGTCAATCGCGCCACCGCCTCGTCGATGGCGGTTTCGGTCTTGGCGAAGCAGAAGCGGGCGAAGTGGGTGACGTCCTTGCCCTGGTAGAAGGCGCTGACCGGAATGGCGGCGACGCCGGCCTTCTCGGTGATGTGACGGCAGAAGTCCTCGTCGCCGCCGTTAAAACCCAGCGGGCGGAAGTCGGCCGAGATGAAATAGCTGCCGCCGGTGTCCAGCACCTGGAAGCCGACCCGGCCCAGTCCCGTCGCCAGCCGGTCGCGCCGCGCCTCCAGCATGGCCGCCAGGCCGTCGTAATAGGCATCCTCCTTGCCCAGGCCATAGGCCACCGCCGCCTGAAGATTGGGAGGCGTGGTGAAGGTCAGGTACTGATGCGCCTTGGCCACCGGCTGCAACAGCGCCGGCGCGGCGATGACCCAGCCCACCTTCCAGCCGGTCAGGGAGAAGATCTTGCCGGCCGAGCCGATCTTGAGGCAGCGTTCCCGCATGCCGGGCAGGGTCATCAGCGGAATGTGGCGGCGGTGGTCGTAGACCAGATGCTCGTAGACCTCGTCGCACACCGCATAGGCGTCGAACCGCTCCAGCAGGCCGGCGACGAAGGCCAGCTCGTCGGCGTCCCACACCTTGCCGGCGGGGTTGGTGGGCGAGTTGAGCACGATCAGCTTGGTGCGCTCGGAGAACGCCGCCGCCAATTCGTCGCGCGGCAGCTCCCAGTGGGGCGGCGCCACCCGGACCAGCTTCGGGATGCCGCCGGCCCGGCGGATGATGGGGAGATAGGAATCGTAGAGTGGCTCGATCAACACCACCTCGTCGCCCGGCTCGATCAGCCCGAACAGGCAGGCGGCCAGCGCCTCGGTGGCGCCGGAGGTCACCATCACCTCGGCCATGGGATCGAGGTCGAGGCCGTAGAACCGCTTGTCGTGAGCGGCGACGGCCTGGCGCAGGTCGGGGGTGCCCATCATGGAGGGGTACTGGTTGGGGCCGGCCAGGGTCGCCTCGGCGGCCTTGGCGACCACGTCGGCGGGCTCCAGCCCCTCGGGGAAGCCCTGGCCCAGATTGACCGCGCCATGGGCCTGGGCGAGACGCGACATGGTCTCGAAGATGGTGGTGCCGAACGACGACAGGATGGAATTGGCGGGCTTCATGTCATGCATCTCCCAATGAACCCTCGCCCGCTTGCGGGAGAGGGTGGCGAGGCACGGCCGAGCCGGGTGAGGGCCCTCACCCTCCCACCGCCTGCGGCGGCGGGCCCCTCCCTCTCCCGCAAGCGGGCGAGGGGCCGAATGTCCTACTCCGCCGCCTTCTTGGCCTTGGCTTTGGGCTTGGCGGCGGGTTTCTTGGCCGGAGCCTTCTTGGCGGCGGCGGCCCTGGCCGGCTTCTTGGCCGGCCCCTTGGCGGCCTTGGCCTTGATCAGCTCCAACGCCGCCTCCAGGGTCACCGCGTCCAGCACCGTGCCGTTGGGCAGGGTGGCGTGCACGCCGTTGCACGACACATAGGGGCCGTACTTGCCCTCGTGCAGGGTGACCGGCTTGCCGTCGCTTTCGCCCAGGGTCTTGAGCGGCGTCGCCGCGCTGCGTCCCTTGGCCTGGGCCAGCAGCTCGACGGCGCGGTTCATGCCGATGGTCAGCACGTCGTCGCCCTTGGTCAGCGACTTGTAGCCGCCGTCATACATCAGATAAGGACCGAACTTGCCGACCCCGGCCTTGATCACCAGCTTGGTCTCGGGATGCAGTCCGACCTCGCGCGGCAAGGCCAGCAGTTGGCAGGCCACGTCCAGGGTGACGTCGGCCGGTTCCAGGCCGCGGAACAGCGAAACCCGCTTGGGCTTGGGCGCCTTGGCGGCCTTGGGAGCCTTGACGGCTTTCGGCTTGGCCGCCTTCTTGCCCTTGGCCGGCGCAGGCGTCGGCTCGGCAACCGGTTCGGGGGCGGGCTCGGCCGCCTTCAGGGTGCTTTCGTCGCCCAACTGGACGTAATGGCCGTAAGGCCCCTTGCGCAGCGTCACGGGCAGGCCGGAGGCGGGATCAAAGCCCAGTTCCTTCGGCCCCTCGCGGGTTTCCTCGTCGCCGGCGCTCTCGCCGCTGGTCAGCGGCCGGGTGAAGCGGCATTCGGGATAGGCCGAGCAGCCGATGAAGGCGCCGAACTTACCCAGCTTCAGCGACAGCCTTCCGGCATTGCAGGTGGGGCAGACGCGGGGATCGTGGCCCGAACCGTCATCGGGGAAGAAGTGCGGCCCCAGCAGCGCGTCCAGCGCGTCGAGCACCTGGGTGACCCGCAGGTCCTTGGTCTCGTCCACCGAGCCGGAGAAGGCGGTCCAGAACTGCTCCAGCACCTTCTTCCAGTCGATGCGGCCGCCGGAAATGTCGTCCAGCTGGTTTTCCAGTTCGGCGGTGAAGTTGTACTCCACATAGCGGCCGAAGAAGCTTTCCAGGAAGGCGGTGACCAGCCGGCCGCGATCTTCCGGGATGAAGCGGCGGCTATCCAGCTTCACGTAGTTGCGGTCCTGCAACACGGTCAGGATCGAGGCATAGGTGGAGGGTCGGCCGATGCCCAGCTCCTCCATGCGCTTGACCAGACTGGCTTCGGAGAAGCGCGGCGGCGGCTGGGTGAAATGCTGCTCCGCCTTGATGGAACGGCGCGCCATGGGATCGGCCTCGTTCACGTCGGGCAGCAGCTTCTCGGCATCCTCGTCGTCGGAATCGTCGCGGTCCTCGCGATAGACCTTCATGAAGCCGTCGAACACCACCACCGAGCCGGTGGCGCGGAAGGTGATCTGGCGATCGGCGCTGGCAATGTCCACCGCCACCTGATCCAGCTCGGCCGAGGCCATCTGGCTGGCGATGGTGCGCTTCCAGATCAGCTCGTAGAGCCGCAACTGGTCCTTGTCGAGATAGCGGGCCACGTCTTCCGGCCGGCGGGCCAGGTCGGTGGGGCGGATGGCCTCGTGGGCCTCCTGGGCGTTCTTGGCCTTGGTCTTGTAGAGCCGCGGCGCCTCCGGCACATAGGCCTTGCCGAACTCGTTGCCGATGACCTCGCGGGCCGAGGCGATGGCTTCGGCCGCCATCTGGACGCCGTCGGTTCGCATATAGGTGATGAGACCCACGGTCTCGCCGCCGATATCGACGCCTTCATACAGGCGCTGGGCCAGTTGCATGGTCCGCGCCGCGCCGAAATAGAGCTTGCGGCTGGCTTCCTGCTGGATGGTCGAGGTGGTGAAGGGCGGGAACGGATTGCGCTTGGCCCGCTTGCGCTCCACCTTGGCCACCGCGTAGGTGGCGGCGGCGGCCTTGGCCTCGGCCGCCTTGGCGGCTGCTTGGCTGGGCAGGTCGAATTTGTCGAGCTTCTTGCCGTCGAGATGGGTCAGCGCCGCGCTCAGCACCGGCCCCTTGGGGGTCTGGAAGTCGGCGGCGATGGTCCAGTATTCCTGCGACTTGAACGCCTCGATCTCGGATTCGCGCTGGCAGATCAGCCGCAGCGCCACCGACTGGACGCGCCCCGCCGAGCGCGAGCCCGGCAGCTTGCGCCACAGCACCGGCGACAGGGTGAAGCCCACCAGATAGTCCAGCGCCCGGCGCGCCAGATAGGCGTCCACCAGTTCCTGGTCGATGTCGCGGGGATGGCGCATGGCGTCGAGCACGGCGGTCTTGGTGATCTCGTGGAACACCACCCGCTTGACCTCGACGCCCTTCAGCGCCTTGCGCTCCTCCAACACCTTCTTGACGTGCCAGGAGATAGCCTCGCCTTCGCGATCCGGATCGGTGGCGAGGAACAGCTTCTCGGCCCCCTTGACGGCGGCGGCGATGTCCTTGATGTGGCGTTCGGACTTGGGATCGGTCTCCCAGTCCATGGCGAAGGCCTCGTCGGGCCTGACCGAGCCGTCCTTGGCCGGCAGGTCGCGGATATGGCCGAACGAGGCCAGCACGTGGAAATCGCTTCCCAGGTACTTGTTGATGGTCTTGGCCTTGGCCGGAGACTCGACGACGACGACTTTCATCCGCTTCCGATCACACTTTGCATGCCGGCGAGCCACTGGCGTGACACGCCTATTGTCCCTCAGGCGCCGGGCGCCCACATCCGTGGGCTTGGCTTGCGCGCCATGTGGCGCTGCGGCCCTTGGCCTTGCCTCCGGGCGAATCCGCCCGTCGGTACAGGGCAACAGGCTCAGCCCATCAAGAGCGATACCTTGTTGCCAGGGTGGCGGTCCAGACGGCCGGCAAGTTCCAATTCCAGCAGCACCCAGGACACCACGGAGGGTGACAATTGGCATTGGCGGATGATTTCGTCAACACTCACGGGTGACGGCCCCAGCAGTTCGAGGATCTGGGACCGCGCCCGGGCGGCCTCGTCCTCGGCGGGAAGGGTGGCCGCCGGCCCGCGATATTGCGCCGTTTTGTCCTCTCCCAGCGGCCGCCGCAACAGGTCCGACAGCACGGCCAAAACATCCTCGGCGGATTCGGTCAAGGTGGCGCCGTGGCGGATCAGGTCGTTGGGACCGGCCGCCCGAGGGTCCATGGGCGAGCCCGGCACCGCGAACACTTCGCGGCCCTGGTCGGCGGCGAAGCGCGCCGTGATCAGCGAGCCCGAGCGGGCATTGGCCTCGACCACCACCACCCCCAGCGACAGGCCCGAGATGATGCGGTTGCGGCGGGGGAAATAGCTGGCCTGGGGTTGGGTTCCGGGCGGCATCTCGGACACCACCACGCCGGCCTGGGCGATGTCGCGCCACAGCCCGTCATTCTCGGGCGGATAGATCACGTCGGCGCCGCCGGCCAGCACCGCCACGGTGCCCGAGGCCAAGGCGCCTTGATGGGCGGCGGTGTCGATGCCGCGCGCCATGCCGCTGGCCACCACCATGCCGGCGCGCCCCAGGTCGGCGGCCAGCTTGCGGGCGAAGTTGCGGCCGTTGCGCGCCCCCACCATGGCCACCATGGGCCGGGTCAGGACCGAGGCGTCGCCGATCACCGACAGCAGCGGCGGCGCATCCTCGGCCCCGGCGAGCCAGCGCGGATAGGCCGGTTCGATGGTGGCGAGCAGCCGGGCGCCGATCCGCTCGACGGCGGCCATCTCGCGTTCGGCATCGGCTTTGGAGCAGATGGAAATGGCACGACGCAAACCGCCGCGCTTGGCCATGTCGGGCAGGGCGTCCAGGGCGCCGCCGGCGCTGCCGAACCGCTCCAGCAGGCGGTTGAAGGTGCGCGGTCCCACATTCTCGCTGCGGATCAACCGCAGCCAGTCCAACCGTTCCGCCGCCGATAATGTGCGAGTGCCCTCGTCCATGGCGCGAGGATGGACGAGTGTCTGCAATCGGTCAAGATGGAGGCGAGGGCTCCCTCTCCCGCGTGGTGATCGCCTTGCGCGACAGGATGCTGTCGCACAGGGCGGTGGTGTCCCAGGACGAGTGCTGGCCCAGGGCCGGCTTGATCTCCGGCCAGGCCTTCTTGAAGGTCTCGCGGCCGAGGTCGCGCAGATGAACCAGGAAGTCCCAGGCGGGGGCGTCCTTGGAATAGATCCCCAGCTTGCTCATGTCCTCGTCGGCATGGATGCGGTGCAGGTTGACCCGGGTGAAGGGATGCTGGCGGGCGGGCGGGTCCTTGACCATGCCGGCGTCGATCAGCCGGTTGATGGTCTCGATGGCGTTGACCTCGTGCACCAGCGAGGCGTTGAAGGTCACCTCGTTGAGGCGGTCCAGCATCTGGCGCGGCCCCGCCGGCGGGCCGGCGCGATGCAGGGGATTGAGGGTCACCACCACCAGGTCGTGGGCGTCGGTCTCGCGCATGCATTCGATCAGCGGCGTCAGCGGCGGGTTGCCCATGTAGCCGCCGTCCCAGTAGCTGCGGTCGCCGATGGCGACGCTTTGGAAGCTGGTGGGCAGGCAGGAGGTAGCCTTGATCACGTCGGGCGACACGGCGCCATCGACGAACATCTGGCGCCGGCAATCGACGATGTCGGTGGCGGCCACCGCCAGCATGGGAGTGCCGTCCTGGGGCAGGGCGAAGATGGCGGGAATCTCGGGCAGAACCTCGCGCAGAACGGTGGTGAGGGTGGCGCCGAGGCCGGTCTCGGCCGGTTGCCCCGAGGAGGTCGCCACGTCGGCCCAGCGGGCGGCGGCGGTGTCGTCGATGTTCCAACTGGGCGCCATGCCGATGGCGGCGACGAAGGGGTTGCCGCCCCAGAAGGCGGTGCGGGCGACGGTTTCCCACAGCTCGCGGAGCTTGCCGCGCGCCGCCTCGGCCATGCGCCGCGTCCGGGCGGTGGCGGGCCCCGGCAACGCCGCGCCCTCGTGGTAGCCGTAGGCCATGGCGGTGGCGGTCAAGGCCCCCGACGACGACCCGCTGAGCCCGACGACATGGAGTTCGCCGTTGACGACCTCATCCAGCAGGGCGTCCAGCACCCCCCAGGTGAAAGCGCCGTGAACACCGCCCCCTTGCAGGGCCAGCGCGATTTTATGCGTCTTACCCATTGCCTGTCCTCCCGATAGAGAAGGTCCCTGATCTTTTTTTTCGAGCCTACTCCTGGTCCAGAGCATGAGCAACCTGACTCAGGACGCGGCGCGCGCTATGCTGCCGTCCTCACCGGGGACCATTGAGGGGACGAGATGACCGACAAGAAGAGTGGCATGCCCGAACGCCGCAGCTTTTCCACCGGAACCGTGATCTTCCGCGAGGGCGAGGTGGGCCACGAGGCCTATATGCTGCAACAGGGCACCGTGCGCATTTTCAAGACGGTGGCCGGCAAGCGCGTGACCATCGGCCGCGTCTGGCCGTTCCAGGTGTTCGGGGAATTGTCCATGATGGACGACGCGCCGCGCATGGCCGGCGCCCTGGCCGATGACGACGTGGTCTGTCTGGTGCTGGAAAAGGACGCCATCCGCTCCATGATGGAACAGGCGCCGCCGGGCCTGACCACCCTGGTGCAGTCGCTGCTGACCACCATCCGGGTGGTGGGCAAGGATCTCGCCGACGCCAAGGCGATTCTGGCGGAGCACGGGATCGAGAGTTAGACACCGTCCATGGGGCCGATTCTCGCCGCATTGGCGCCCATCATCCTGCTGATCGGACTGGGGCACCTGATACGGTCGCGGCGCTGGGTCGACGAGGCGTTCTGGCCCGGTTCCGAGCGCCTGACCTATGTCTTGTTCTTTCCCGCCCTGCTGTTCACCAGTCTGGCCAATGCCCGACTGGACGGAGTGCCGGTGGGACGGCTGGCCATGGTCCATGGCGGCACCCTGCTGGCCATGGCCGCGGCGGCGGTCCTGGCCTCGTCCTGGCTGATTCGGCCATGGTCCCGCCTGGACGGTCCCGGCTTCACCTCGTTGTTCCAATGCATTCTCCGCCCCAATTCCTATGTGGCGTTGGGCGTGGCCGCCGGAGTCTGGGGGACGGAGGGGATCGCCTTGATCGCCGTCTGCCTCGCCGTCGTGGTGCCGCTGGTCAATCTGCTCAGCGTGCTGGTCATGCTGCGCTGGGCCAGACCGGAGCGTTTCCGCTGGCGGGCCGCCATTGTCCCGGTGGTCACCAATCCGCTGATTCTGTCCAGCCTGCTGGGCATCGCCGTCAATCTGGCCGGGCTCCGCCTGCCCGTGCCCGCCCAGTCCTTTCTCATGATCCTGGGCAGCGCCTCGCTGCCGCTCGGCCTGCTGGCGGTCGGCGCCGGTCTGCCCCTCGGCAGCGTCAAAACCGCCGGTCCCCCGGTCCTGCTGTCCCTGGTCCTGAAGGGGCTGGTCCTGCCCCTGATGGTCTGGCAAGCCGGAACGCTGGCGGGACTGACGGGGGTGCCGCTGGCCGTCAGCGTCGCCTATGCCGCCCTGCCGCCCGCTCCCACCTCCTATGTGCTGGCCCGCCAGATGGGGGGCGATGCGCCTCTGGTGGCGGCCATGCTGTCGGTCCAGACCCTGGCGGCGGCGGTGGTTCTGCCGTTGTGGATCATGCTGGTGAGCGGGGGATTCTGAATCCCCTTGCGGCGGGATTAAAAAAACGTATGCTCGTTTAACGCTCTGGACCGCTTGAGAGGAACCGACTGATGCCGGGCTTCAATTCCGCGCTGAACTTCGATCTGGGTGAGACCGCCGACATGCTGCGCGATTCGGTGGCCGCCTTCGCCGCCGACGTGATCGCGCCCCGCGCCGCCGAGATCGACCGCAGCAACGAGTTCCCCAACGAGCTGTGGCGCAAGCTGGGCGATATGGGCCTGCTGGGCATCACCGTCGAGGAGGAGTACGGCGGCGCCGGCATGAGCTATCTCGAACATGTCATCGCCATGGAGGAGATCAGCCGCGCCTCGGCCTCGGTCGGCCTGTCCTACGGGGCGCACTCCAATCTCTGCGTCAACCAGATCCGCCGCAACGGCAGCGAGGCCCAGAAGCGCAAATACCTGCCCAAGCTGATCTCCGGCGAATATATCGGCGCCCTGGCCATGAGCGAGCCCAATTCCGGCTCCGACGTGGTCAGCATGAAGCTGAAGGCGGAGAAGAAGGGCGACCGCTACATCCTCAACGGCTCCAAGATGTGGATCACCAACGGCCCCGACGCCGACGTGATCGTGGTCTACGCCAAGACCGACCTTGCCGCCGGCCCGCGTGGCATCACCGCCTTCCTGGTGGAGAAGACCTTCAAGGGCTTCTCGGTGGCCCAGAAGCTGGACAAGCTGGGCATGCGCGGTTCCAACACCGGCGAGCTGGTGTTCCAGGACTGCGAGGTGCCGGAAGAGAACGTGCTGAACGCCGTCGGCAAGGGCGTCAACGTCCTGATGAGCGGGCTGGACTACGAGCGGGTGGTGCTGACCGGCGGGCCGCTGGGCATCATGGCCGCCTGCATGGACATCGTGGTGCCCTATGTCCACGAGCGCGAGCAGTTCGGCCAGCCCATCGGCCTGTTCCAGCTGATGCAGGGCAAGCTGGCCGACATGTACACCACCTTCAACGCCTGCCGCGCCTATACCTACGCGGTGGCCAAGGCCTGCAACCGGGGCGAGACCACCCGCAAGGACGCCGCCGGGGTGATCCTCTACGCCGCCGAGAAGGCCACCTGGATGGCGCTGGAAGCGATCCAGACCCTGGGCGGCAACGGCTATATCAACGAATACGCCACCGGCCGTCTGCTGCGCGATGCCAAGCTCTACGAGATCGGCGCCGGCACCAGCGAAATCCGCCGCATGCTGATCGGCCGCGAGCTGTTCGAAGAGACGAAGTAACTGCCGAGAAGCAATCCGACGGGCCGATAGGCCCGGAGTTGCGGCCAAGGGCCGGCGCGCCGCGTGGCGCGAAAGCCAAGCCGCCGGAGGCGGCGCCCGGCGACTGAGGGACAAATAATATGACCGTCATCAAATCCTCCATCAACCCCCGCTCCGACGAGTTCAAGGCCAATGCCGAGGCCATGGAGGCCACCGTCGCCGACCTCAGGCGGGTGGTCGCGGCGGTCAAGCAGGGCGGCGGCCCGGCCATGCGCGAACGCCATCTGGCGCGCGGCAAGCTGCTGCCGCGCGAGCGCATCCGCCGGCTGCTGGACGTGGGCTCGCCCTTCCTGGAATTCTCCCAGCTCGCCGCTTGGGACATGTATTCCAAGGACGTGATGGGGGCCGGCATCATCACCGGCATCGGCTCGATCCAGGGCCAGGAATGCATGATCATCGCCAATGACGGCACGGTGAAGGGCGGCAGCTACTACCCGCTGACGGTCAAGAAGCATCTGCGCGCCCAGGACATCGCCAAGGAAAACAACCTGCCCTGCGTCTATCTGGTGGAATCGGGCGGCGCCAACCTGCCCAACCAGGACGAGGTCTTTCCCGACCGCGACCATTTCGGCCGTATCTTCTACAATCAGGCCCAGATGTCGGCGGCCGGCATTCCGCAGATTTCGGTGGTGCACGGGTCGTGCACCGCCGGCGGCGCCTATATCCCGGCCATGAGCGACGAAAGCGTCATCGTCAAGAACCAGGGCACCATCTTCCTGGCCGGCCCGCCGCTGGTCAAGGCCGCTACCGGCGAGGTGGTCAGTGCCGAGGAACTGGGCGGCGCCGACGTGCATTGCCGCGTCTCGGGCGTCACCGACCATTACGCCCAGGACGACGGCCACGCCCTGGCCATCGCGCGCCGCATCGTCGGCAATCTCAACCGCACCAAGCCGGTGAGCATGGACATCGCCAAGCCGGAAGAGCCGCTTTACGACCCGCGCGAGATCTACGGCATCATCCCCGCCGACCGCCGCAAGCCCTACGACGTGCGCGAAGTCATCGCCCGCATCGTCGATGGTTCCCGCCTCGACGAGTTCAAGCAGAGCTACGGCACCACCCTGGTCACCGGTTTCGCCCATATCTGGGGCTATCCGGTGGGGATCGTCGCCAATAACGGCATCCTGTTCTCGGAATCGGCCCAGAAGGGCGCCCATTTCGTCGAACTGTGCAGCCAGCGCGGCATTCCGCTGATCTTCCTGCAGAACATCACCGGCTTCATGGTCGGCAAGAAGTACGAGGCCGGCGGCATCGCCAAGGACGGCGCCAAGATGGTCACCGCCGTGGCCTGCGCCAAGGTTCCGCGCTTCACCGTCATCATCGGCGGCAGCTTCGGCGCCGGCAATTACGGCATGTGCGGCCGCGCCTACCAGCCGCGCATGCTGTTCATGTGGCCCAACGGCCGCGTCTCGGTGATGGGCGGCGACCAGGCCGCCAACGTCATGGCCCAGATCAAGCGCGACGCCCTGGAGGCCAAGGGCCAAAGCTGGCCGACCGACGAGGAGGACGCCTTCAAGGCCCCCATCCGCGACCAGTACGAAACCCAAGGCCACCCCTATTACGCCGGCGCTAGGCTGTGGGACGACGGTCTGGTCGATCCGGCCGAGACCCGCATGGTGCTGGCCCTCGGCCTGTCGGCCGCCTTCAACGCCCCCATCGAACAGACGCGCTTCGGCGTGTTCCGGATGTGACGCCATGACCGAAGCCCTGCTGATCGAGACCAAGGGGGCGGTGCGGTATGTCACCCTCAACCGGCCCGACCGCCACAATGCCTTCGACGACGGGTTGATCGCCCAACTGACCCAGGCCTTCCAGGCGGTGGAGGATTGCCGCGCCGTGGTGCTGCAAAGCACCGGCAAGAGCTTTTCCGCCGGTGGCGATCTCGCCTGGATGAAGCGCATGGCCGGCAACAGTCCGGCCGACAATCTGGCCGATGCCAAGGCGCTGTCCGGGGTGATGGAAGCCATCGACACCTGCCCGCGCCCGGTGATCGGCGTGGTCCAGGGGGCCGCCTATGGCGGCGGCGTCGGTCTGGTGGCCTGTTGCGATCTGGTGGTGGCGGCCGAGAGCGCCAGCTTCTGCCTGTCCGAGGTCAAGCTGGGCCTGATCCCGGCGGCCATCAGTCCCTTCGTGGTCCGCGCCATGGGCGGCCGCGCCGCGCGGCGCTACGCCATCACCGCCGAGGTGTTCACCGCAGCGACGGCGCTGGCCTGCGGTCTGGTGCACGAGGTGGTGCCCGCCGACAAGCTGGAGCAGGTCCGCGACCTCTGGCTGGCCAAGCTGCTGGGCAACGGTCCCCAAGCCATGGCGGCGGCCAAGCGCCTGATCCGCCGTGTCACCGACGATCCCTTGGACGAGAGCTTGCGCGATTGGACGGCGGAGCAGATCGCCGACATCCGCGCCAGCGACGAAGGCCAGGAGGGTGTCGCCGCTTTCCTGGACAAGTGTAAGCCGAGTTGGGTGGAGGTATAGCCCCGATGTTCGACAAGATCCTGATCGCCAACCGGGGCGAAATCGCCTGCCGCGTCATCCGCACCGCCAAGCGGTTGGGCATCCGCACCGTCGCGGTCTATTCCGAGGCCGACGCCAACGCCATGCATGTGGCCATGGCCGACGAGGCCTTCCTGATCGGTCCGGCCCCGGCGGCGGACAGCTATCTGCGCACCGACGCCATCCTCGACGCCATCGCCCGCTCGGGGGCGCAAGCGGTGCATCCCGGCTACGGCTTCATGTCGGAGAATGCCGGCTTCGCCGAATCCTGCGCCCAGGCCGGGGTGACCTTCATCGGTCCGCCGGTGGAGGCCATCCGCGCCATGGGCTCCAAGTCGGAGTCCAAGCGGCTGATGGACGCCGCCGGAGTGCCGCTGGTGCCCGGCTATCACGGCGCCAAGCAGTCGGTGGGCGAGTTGACCGCCGAGGCGGCCAGGATCGGCTATCCGGTGCTGGTCAAGGCCAGCGCCGGCGGCGGCGGCAAGGGCATGCGGGTGGTGACCGAGGAGTCCGGGCTGGCCGAGGCCATCGCCTCGGCCAAGCGCGAGGCCAAGGCGGCGTTCGGCGACGATTCCCTGCTGCTGGAAAGCTATTTGGCCAAGCCGCGTCATGTGGAGATCCAGGTCTTCGCCGACACCCAGGGCAACGCCGTCTATCTGTTCGAGCGCGACTGCTCCATCCAGCGCCGCCACCAGAAGGTGATCGAGGAAGCCCCCGCTCCGGCGCTGTCCGACCATGTGCGGCGCGCCATGGGCGAGGCGGCGGTGGCAGCGGCCCAGGCGGTGAACTATGTGGGCGCCGGCACGGTGGAGTTCCTCTATCAGGACGGCCGCTTCTTCTTCATCGAGATGAACACAAGGCTTCAGGTGGAGCATCCGGTCACCGAGATGATCACCGGCCTCGACCTGGTGGAGTGGCAGTTGCTGGTGGCCAGCGGCAAGCCGCTGCCGCTGGAGCAGGAACAACTGACCCGTCACGGCCACGCCTTCGAGGCCCGCCTCTACGCCGAGGACCCGTCACGCGACTTCCTGCCCGCCATCGGCCGCCTGACCCATCTGGAGCCGCCGGTGGAAAACCGCCATGTGCGGGTGGATACCGGGGTGCGCCAGGGCGACGAGGTCTCCATGTTCTACGACCCCATGATCGCCAAGCTGATCGTGTGGGACGAGGACCGCGACGCCGCCCTGCGCCGCCTGCGCCGCGCCCTGGCCGACTACCACGTGGCCGGCGTCACCACCAATATCGGCTTCCTGGGCGCCATCGCCGGCCATGCCGCCTTCGCCGCCGGCGAGATCGACACCGGCTTCATCGAGCGCCACCGCGCCGACCTGCTGCCGCCGCCGGTGCCGGTGCCGGCCTTGGGGCTGGCCTTCGCCGCCCTGGCGCTGCTGCTGTGGCGCGACGAGGAAGCGGCCCGCGCCGCCACCCGCTCGGGCGATCCCCATTCCCCCTGGCATCAGACCAATGGCTGGCGCCTCAACGATGACAACCACCACGACTTCCGCTTCATGGATGGTGCGGAATCCTGCCCGGTGACGGTGCATTTCGTGCGGGACGGCTGGCGGCTGGACCTGCCCGGCGGCCCGCTTTCCGCCCGGCGCGCCACCCTGGCCGGCCGCACCCTGACCGCCGAGATCGGCGGCGAACGCCGCACCGCCACGGTGGTGCAAAGCGGTCTCGACATCACGGTTCTGCACGACGGCCAGACCTGGCGGATCAAGCTGGACGACCCCTCGGCCAAGGCCGCCGACCGCGATGCCGGTGACGGCAGACTGGCGGCGCCCATGCCCGGCACCGTGGTGCAGGTGCTGGTCAAGCCCGGCGATACCGTCACCGGCGGCCAGCCGCTGATCGTGGTCGAGGCCATGAAGATGGAACACACCATCAAGGCCCCCGCCGACGGCACGGTGGCGGAGATTCTCTACCGGGTCGGCGATCCGGTGGCCGAGGGCGCCGATCTGCTGGTGTTCGAGGCGGCGCAGTAGCCCCCACCCCGGCCCTCCCCACCGGGGGGAGGGAGAAGAAAACGATGGCGCCTCTCCTTTTACCCCCTCCCCTTGGTGGGGAGGGTTGAGGTGGGGGGGCCGAGCCGAGGATACCGCCATGAGACTGCCCAAGCGTATCAAGCTGGTCGAGGTCGGCCCCCGCGACGGCCTCCAGAACGAGGCCAAGCCGGTGTCGGTGGAGGTCAAGGTGGCGCTGATCGACCGCCTGACCGCCGCCGGCCTGCCGGTGATCGAATCGGGCAGCTTCGTCAGCCCCAAATGGGTGCCGCAGATGGCCGCCACCGCGGAGGTGATGGCCGCCATCACCCGCAAGCCCGGCGTGTCCTATCCGGTACTGACGCCCAACATGCAGGGCCTGGAGGCGGCGCTGGCCGCCAAGGCCGGCGAGGTGGCGGTGTTCGCCGCCGCCTCCGAGACCTTCTCGCGCAAGAACATCAACTGCTCCATCGCCGAAAGCCTGGAGCGCTTCGCCCCGGTGGTGGAGAAGGCCCGCGCCGAGGGATTGCGGGTGCGGGGCTATGTCTCCTGCGTGCTGGGCTGCCCCTACGAGGGCGCCATCGCGCCCGCGGCGGTGGTCGAGGTCGCCGGCCGGCTGGCCACCATGGGCTGCTACGAGATTTCGCTGGGCGACACCATCGGCACCGGCACCCCCGCCCAGGTCCAGACCCTGATCGCGGCGGTGGCGCGGCGGCTGCCGGTGGAGATGCTGGCCGCCCATTTCCACGACACCTACGGCCAGGCCCTGGCCAATCTGCTGGCGGCGCTGGAAAAGGGCGTGGCGGTGGTGGATGCCTCGGTGGCCGGGCTGGGCGGCTGCCCCTATGCCAAGGGGGCCTCGGGCAACGCCGCGTCGGAGGACGTGCTCTACATGCTGAACGGGCTGGGACTGGAGACCGGCATCGACCTCGACCGCCTGATCGCGGCCGGAAATTTCATCTCGGCCGCGCTGGGCCGCCCCACCGGCTCCAAGGTCGCCCGCGCCAAGGGGGGCGCGGCCTAGGGGGCGTGGCTGGTCTTGGCGCGCTGGGCCGCCTTGGCCTCGTCGGGACCGTAGGCCTTGCCCTGCCACAGCATGGTATAGGCGATCTCTTCATTACCGTTCTCACATAGTTCGATGACACTTTCGAACAGCGGCTGGAAGGTCGGGCTGCGATGGGACTGCTCGTGTTCCTCGAAGCTGCGCCAGAAGGTGACGATCAGCGCTTCGCGGCCGGCCATGGGCGAAGCCACCGGCTGGCCCACGGTCGAGCCCTCGTTGGAGATCATTCCCGAATTGAGGCCGACGAAGCCGCCGACGAAGCCGGTCTCCGAATGCCAGGTCTTGACGTTCTCGCACAGCAGCGCCACCCGCTCTTCCAGGTCGTCGACGGTGTAGCCCTGACGCAACACCACCCGGTTGACGGTGACCACACCGTCGGAATTGAAGCCGTCGATCAGCATAGGCGTCCTCCCTGTCTTAATATTCCGCCATGCTAATATGGTGAGGCCTGCCCGACTTTCAATCGGGTTCGACGGCGACAACACAACCATGACAGTCCCGGCCCAGCCTGTTACCCTCACGGGAGCGAGGGTCCTGTCGGGAGGGTGAGATGACGCAAGCGGGTTGCCGGCAACCGGGAACGGTCTGGGCGGGGCACCCCCTGTTGACGGCGCGCCTGCGGCTGCGTCCGGTGGCGGCGCAGGACATCGAACGGCTGCCGGCGCTGCTCGACGACTGGGAGGTGGTGCGCCTGACCGCCGCCCTTCCCCATCCCTTCACCATCGAGGATTCCAAGCGCTTCGTCACCGACCAGGAGGTCCGCCGCATCGAGGGCAAGGGCGTCGCCCTGGCCTTGGAGCGCACCATCGACGGCGTGGTGATCGGCGTGGTCGGCTTCGGGCTGGATCGCGGCGACGACCCCGAGCTGGGTTACTGGATCGGCAAGGACTTCTGGAACCAGGGCTATGCCACCGAAGCCTTGCAGCGCCTGATCCGCCATCTGTTCGACACGCTGGGATACCATCGGATCTGGGCCTCGTTCCATCCCGACAACACCGCCTCCAAGCGGGTGCTGGAAAAGGCCGGACTGACCTATGCCGGGGTCGAGACCTGCGCCATGCCGGCGCGCGGCCAAAGCGTGGTGGCGCCGGTCTTCGCCTTGAAGAAGGGCGAATGGCAGATGGCGCGGGCCACCCGCCCCATCCTGCTGGTGGTGGCGGCGGCGCTGGTGGACGCCGACGGCCGCGTGCTGATGGCCTCGCGTCCCACCGGCAAGACCATGGCCGGACTGTGGGAGTTTCCCGGCGGCAAGGTGCATGACGGCGAGACCCCGGAGCTGGCCCTGATCCGCGAGCTGGAGGAGGAGTTGGGCATCGACGTCACCGAAAGCTGTCTGGCGCCGGTGGCCTTCGCCTCGCACGACTACGACACCTTTCATCTGCTGATGCCGCTTTACGTGGTCCGGGTGTGGAAGGGCAGCCCCGCCCCCCGCGAAGGCCAAGAGTTGCGCTGGGTCCGCGCCCCGCGCCTCGCCGACCTGCCCATGCCGCCGGCCGACATCCCGCTGGTCGCCGTCCTGAGGGAATGGGTATGAGCACCGCCGCCATATTGGTGATCGGCAACGAGATCCTGTCGGGTCGGACCCAGGACGCCAATGTGGCGTTCCTGGGCGGCGAACTGGCGGCGCGCGGCGTCACCCTGGCCGAGGTGCGCATCGTCCGCGACGACACCGACGCCATCGTCGAGGCGTTGAACGCCCTTCGCCGCCGCCACACCTACGTCTTCACCAGCGGCGGCATCGGCCCCACCCATGACGACATCACCGCCGCGGCGGTGGCCGCCGCCTTCGAGCGGCCGCTGATCCGCAACGCCGAGGCGGTGCGGCGGCTGCAAAGCCGCTATGCCGCCGGCGAGTTGAACACCGCCCGCCTCAAGATGGCCCAGATGCCCGAGGGCGCCAGCCTGATCGACAATCCGGTCAGCCAGGCCCCCGGCTTCCGCCTCGACAACGTCTTCGTCATGGCCGGGGTGCCGCGCATCCTCCAGGCCATGTTCGACGGCATCAAGGACGGACTGGCGGGCGGACCGCCCCAACTGTCGCGCTCGCTGACCTTGGTGGTGCGCGAGGGCGACCTGGCCGACGGACTGACCGCGCTCCAGGACAGCCACCCCCAGATAGAGATCGGCAGCTACCCCTCGTTCACCGAAGGGCGCTCGCTGGTGACGGTGGTGGCGCGGGGAACCGACGCGGCGGCGCTGGACCGGGTGATGGCCGAGACCCGGATCCTGGCGGACACCCTGACCGCCGCCATACTCGACGGATAAGACCGCCATGACCCCGACCGAGAAGGAGCCGCTGAAATTCCTGGCGAAGCACCTTTTTTTCGGAGTGGTCGCGGCGATCACCTTCGGCGTCCTGGTCCTGGCCACCGATCTTAGCCATATCCGCGCCATGCTGATGGAAGCGGCCAATCCCTTCGAGGTGCTGGCCCTGATGTTCTTCGGCCTGATCGTCACCTTCGGCGGCGTCGCCATGGCCGTCGGCATCATGAGTCTGGCCAGCGACGATGAGGACGACGATTCCTTCTAGGCCGGCAGCCTTTTCCCGCCGCCCGGCAGAATTTTCCCTCCCCCCGGCTCCGCTCCGGCCCTCCCGGCCCCCACGCCAAACATAAAATCGTTTTGAATCAGCTGATTAAGCCGTGCCACGGCAACTGGCCCGGCCCTTGCGAAGAGATTGGCGCGACAAATCCCATTTGCGGGGACGTGACCATGACCGTGCAATCCATCGACAAGCGACTGACTCCCGATACGAACATGACGGCGGCAGCCCCCCAGGGCGCCCAGTCGGTGGAGGATGCCTTCGTCGCGCTGCTCCAGCAGACGACGCAGCGCTTCGGCAACAACTTCGCCAACACCCTTCCGGTCGGAAAGCTGCTGTCCGAAACCGTCACCACCACCCACATGGAGCTGACGATCGACAGGCCGCCGGCGGCCCGCGACGACAATCCGGCTCCCGCCGCCGCGACGCCGCGCCCCGCCAAGGCCGACCGGCCGCGTCCGGCCCATGCCGCGCCCAAGAAGGCGGACGCCAACAACGACGCCCCGGCCGCCAGCGCCACGGCCGACGATACTCCTTCCACCGTCACCACCGCCACCGACGACGGCAAGCCCGCCACCACGGCCAAGGATGACAAGCAGCAGGCCGACGACGGCAGCGACCCGTCCCAGCAGGCCCAGGCGGACCCGCAGGCCGTGCCGGTCGTGGCTGTGCCGGTCGCCCAGGATCAGGTGGTGATCGAGATCGACATCCAGGAGACCGTCCAGGTCGTCCAGGTCCCCACCGCCGGCACCGACGCCGCCGCCGGCGCGCCGGCTCAGGCCTCGCCCGATGCCCTGCTGACGCCCTCCGCCGCCACCCCCGCCGATGCCGGCGCCAAGGATCCGTTGGCCGGCCTCAGCCCGGAGGACCGCCAGCGGGTCGCCGACCTGCAGCAGAAGATCATGGCCGATCTCAGCTCCGGCGACGCCAACGACGCCCTCGACGCCGCCACCCAGCTGGTCAGCACCCTGATCGACAAGACCAACCTGCACCAGATGGCCGCCGGCCTTCAGGCGGGCGGCAAGAGCGACGCCACCCAGGCCCAGGCCCAGGACCTCGCCAACATGGTGGCCGGCTCCGGCGTCAGCCTGGACATCAAGGTTCAGACCAACCAGACCGCCGCCGCCACCGACCCCACGACCCAGAACGCCGCCACGGCGGTCAACGCCATGGCCCAGATGGATCTGGCGGCCCAGGGGCAGCAGGGGGCCAATGCGGGTTCCGACCAGACCGGGCAGCAGAACAACACCCCCGACGCCCAGGTGGTCGATCCCTCGACACTCGCCGCCGCCACCGACGCCGCCACGGCCGCTCCGGTGGTGGACGAGACCCGGACGTTCAGCACCGTGCTGGCCGCCCAGATCGAGGCAACCGCGCCCGCCACCGAGCAACCCGCCCAACAGCAGCCCGTCGCCGCCCTGGCTGCGGTCGGCGCCACCCAGGCCACCGACAAGACCGGCTCGGCCCAGACCGCCGCCCAGACCGCCCGCGCCCCGCGCGTGCCGTTGCAGCAGCAGGTGATGAACCAAGTCACCGTCCAGATCGACAAGGCGGTCAAGGACGGCGTCGATACCGTCAAGATCCAGTTGAAGCCGCTCGACCTCGGCAAGATCGAAATCAAGCTCGAAGTGGTCGACGGCCGGGTCTCGACCACGGTGACCGCCGACAAGCCCGAGACCCTGGCCTTGCTGCAAAGGGACTCCAAGGGTCTGGAAAAGGCGCTGGAAGACGCCGGCCTCAAGCCCGAACCCAATTCCACCAGCTTCAACCTGCGCGGCGGCGAACAGCAGCAGAATGCCGACCGCGGCAACAACAACCAGCGCTCCGGCAGGGGCCGTGGCCGTGGAGCGGGGCTCGCCCCCGACATCGCGGCCATCGGCGCGACGCAAGGCGCGCAATCGACCGGTCCGGGCGCTCGCTCCGGCGTCGACATCTCGGTTTAGGAGAATCGCCATGACCACCGTCGGATCCACCACCCAGAACACCACTGCCGCCGCCGCCACAGCGGGCTCTACCGCAGCCAATACGGCCGCGACCGCCAAGACCAGCCTGGCGGGCGACTTCAACACCTTCCTCACCATGCTGACGACTCAGTTGCAGCATCAGGACCCGCTGTCGCCCATGGACTCCACTCAGTTCACCAGCCAGTTGGTCCAGTATTCGAGCGTCGAGCAGGAGATCAACACCAACTCAAACTTGGCGACACTGATCTCGTTGCAACAGGCGAACCAGACGTCGCAGGCCACCGCCTATCTCGGCCAGAACGTGGAAGTTTCCGGCACCTCTCTGCCCTTGCAGAATGGCAGCTCCAACTTCAGCTACACCCTGCCGTCGGCGGCAAGCAACGTCCAGGTGCAGATCGCGGACTCGACCGGCGCCATCGTCTACTCGACCACAGGCAACTCCAGCGTGGGCAGCCACAGCATGAGCTGGAACGGCCAGGACAGCTCCGGCAAGCAGCTGGACGACGGCATCTATACTCTCACGGTCAGCGCCACCAACGCCGACGGCACCGCCATGACCACCACCACCACCACCACCGGGCAGGTGACCAAGGTGACCAACGATGCCACCAACGGCACCACCCTGGAAATCGACGCGGGCACCAATGGCGCCAAGATGACCACCACTCCCAGCAAGATCGTCAGCGTCACCACCAACAACACCACCACCAATGCCGAGTTGAGCGCCGCCAGCGCCCAGTATCAGGCCGCGATGGCGCAGATCAACGCGCTGAAGTCGGCAACCACCAACACCTCGTCGACCTCGTCGTCGACGACCGGCCAGTAGTCCTAGGAGGCTATCATGAGCTTATACGGCGCATTATTCTCTGGTGTCTCTGGCCTGTCCTCACAGTCCAGCGCCATGGGCGCGATCTCGGACAACATCTCCAACGTCAACACCATCGGCTACAAGGGCACCCAGGTGAACTTCCAGACCTTGGTGACCCAGCAGACCTCGGTCACCGAGTACTCGCCCGGCGGCGTGCAATCCAAGCCCCGCGGCGGCATCGACGTGCAGGGTCTGCTGCAGGCGACGTCCAGCTCCACCGACTTGGCGCTGTCGGGTCAAGGCATGTTCGTGGTCAACAGCGACCCCGATCCGGCCACCTCGGGCAACGGCGAGTTCGCCTATACCCGCGCCGGGTCGTTCAAGACCGACTCGAACGGTTATCTCCAGAACGTGTCCGGCTTCTACATGCAGGGTTGGCCGCTGACCCCCACCAACAACAACGCTTCGGCCAAGCCGAGCGAAACCGTCATCGACGGCAACACCTACATGAAGGCGTACAAGGACAGCACCGGCCAGTTCCACTACGTCAACCAGAACATCATCAATCCGCAGGAAATGAAGTCGCTGAACCTCAAGACCATCGGCGGCACCGCGGACCAGACCACCCAGATCAAGATGGGCGCCAACCTGCCGGCCGGCGACACCGTCTATGACCCCAGCGTCACCTCGTCCACCGGCCTGCACCAGACCAGCGTGCTGATGTACGACTCGCTGGGCGCCACCCACAATTTCAACATCGACTGGATGAAGACCAACGCCAACACCTGGGACGTCCAGGACAAGACCAACTTCTACGCCGCCACCCCCACCACCCTGACCGGCACCGCCAACGAAGCCACCGCCACCTTCACCATCAATGGCAACGCCAACCCGAACGCCGCTGCTCCCAACGGCGGCGCCGCCACCACCGTGGCCTCTCCCGCCACCGTGGCCGGCGCCTACCCCATGGGATTCTTCGCCAGCGGCGGCGCCATCGCTTGGCCCCACAACGGCATCGCCGCCGCCGCCAGCAAATTGCCGGCCGGCACGGTCTTCAATGTCAACGCCGCCACCGCCGCCGCCAACAACGGCACCTATGTGGTCAAGACCGCCATGCAGACCTCGACGGCCATCGCCAACGACGCCGGCCCCAGCTCCATCACCATCACCCACGGCACCACCACCAGCACCATCACCAGCTGCTCCGCCAATGCCGGCGCCGGCACCGTCACCTTCGGCACCGATCCGGTCCTGACGGCCAACGATACGATCTATATCAGTTCCGGCGCCAATACCGGCTACTACACGGTGAACGCCGTCGGCGCCAAGGCGGCGGGAGCCTATACCTACTCCCTGGTGCCGGCCGATTACATCGGCATCGACACCCAGCCCTACGAGGCCCAGCGCGGCGTGCCGGCACCCAGCGGCGCCGCCGTGATGGACACCTACGACACCACCGGCAACGTCTATGGCAGCCAGGGACGTCTGGACTTCACCGCCTCGTCGCGCACCGACGTCCTGGCCCTGAACGGCAAGTCCATGTCGTTCACCGTCAACGGCAAGAGCCTGAACGTCACCTTCGACACCACCGGCACCGTCGTCGCCGCCGCCGGCCACGAAGTGGTGATCGACCTCAGCAACACCAACTACACCTCGGGCTCCGACGTCGCCAACCTGGTGGCCAACGCGCTGCGCAACCCGCGCAACTGGGACACGACCACCAATCCCGCGCTCGGTGCCGGCAATACGGTGGTCCCCCTCGGCAGCCCGCTGCCGCTGTTCCGCTCCAACGGCGCCACCCTGGAAATGGTGCAGCAGGTCAACGGCCCGTCCACCGGCGTCAACGTCTCGACCCTGGGGGCCTCCTGCACCCAGTCGCAGACCCATCAGTGGAGCGCGGCGATCCCGTCGGTGGACCAGATCACCGGCACCTTCACCCTGGACGCCATCAACCAGACCAACCCGGCCATGCTCTTCAACGGCGACGGCACGCCGCAGACCATCAATGTCGGCAAGTTTGGCATGGCGTGGTGCAACGGCGCCCAAAGCATGACCCTGGTCCCCAACGGCACCGGCGCCGACCAGCGCATCAGCTGGTTCGTCGGCAGCACCTCGCAGGCCGACGGCATGACCCAACTGGGCGGCAACTATCAGTTGGCCTACATGAACCAGAACGGCGCCAAGTTCGGCAACTTCTCCGGTGTCTCGGTGGGATCGGACGGCGTGGTGACGGCGCTGTTCGACAACGGCGTCCGCCGGCCGGTGTTCCAGATCCCGGTGGCCACCTTCACCAACCCCAATGGCCTGCAATCCCTGACCGGCAACAGCTGGATCGAGACCAACGTCTCGGGCGCCTACACCCTGCGCCAGGCCAACAACGCCGGCGCCGGCTCGGTCGCCGCAAGCTCGCTGGAATCCTCCACGGTGGACATCGGCACCGAGTTCACCACCATGATCGTCGTTCAGCGCGCCTATTCGGCGGCGGCCAAGATCATCACCACCGCCGACTCGATGCTTGACGAACTGCTCCAGATCAAGCGCTAGCACCCTTAACCGGAAAAGCCGGCGGCCCGAAAGGTCGCCGGCTTTTTTATGTACCCGCCGCCGCTGTCTTGCGCCTAAATTGGCCGAATCGAAACTTGGATGGCATCGTGGCGACTCCGGCCCTCATCCGCATGATCCCGCGTCTCGTCCCGCCGCTCCTGATCCTGGCGGCGGCGGTGTTCGGCATGCCGGCACGGGCGGCGACGACATGGAACGCCGCCGAGGCCGAACGCACCATCGCCTTCGGCTTCACCGCCATCGTCGAACGTCACCTGCAAGCGGTCACCGCCGCCTCCGTCGCCGTCGACGGCCTGCGCGGACTGGCCGAGATCGATCCCGAGATCGCCGTCTCCGTCTCGCCGCAGGGCGACCGGGTGCGCCTGACCATGGTGGAAGCGAAGATGGGCGCCGACACGGTGGTGGGCGACTACCCCGCCCCGGCGACCGACGATTCGGCCGGCTGGGCAAAACTTGCCGTCACCGCCATCGAGGCCGGCCGCGCCGTCTCCGTCCCCTTGCGCGACGCCGAGGCGGAAACGCTGTATCAGGCGGTGTTCGAGGGGGCGCTGGGCAAGGCCGACGTCTATTCCCGCTATGCCGGCGCCGCCGAGGCCCGCGAGCACCGGGCCAGCCGCAACGGCTTCGGCGGCATCGGCATCAAGTTCGACATGGTGGAGTCCGAGGCCCGCATCGTCGAGGTGATCGAGGAGACGCCGGCGGCCAAGGCGGGCCTGCGTGTAGGCGACGTCATCCTGGCCATCGACGGCGAGCCCATCCGCGCCATGGATCGCGGCGACATTTCCGCCCGCCTGCGCGGCGCGGTGGCCAGCGACCTGTCCCTGACGGTGCGGCGGGACACCGAGACGCTTCAGCTCGCCCTGCGCCGCTCGCTGATCGTGCCCCGGACCGTCACCATGACCCTGGTGGGCGGCGTCGCCGAGTTCAAGATCACCAGCTTCAACCAGCGCACCGCCTACGGCCTGGAGAACCTGCTGAAGGACGCCCGCGCCAAGCTGGGCGGCGCCATGCAGGGCGTCGTGCTGGACCTGCGCGGCAATCCCGGCGGCCTGCTGGACAAGGCGGTGGCGGTGGTGGACCTGTTCGTCGCCCAAGGCCCCATCGTGTCCACCAAGGGCCGCCATCCCGAGGCCAGCAACGCCTTCGACGCCCATCCCGGCGACATCGGCGAGGATCTGGCGGTGGTGGTCCTGGTGGACGGCCGTTCCGCCTCCGCCGCCGAGATCGTCGCCTCGGCCCTGCAAGACGCCGGACGCGCCGTGGTGATCGGCACCAACTCCTACGGCAAGGGCACCGTCCAGACCGTGATCGGCCTGCCCAACGACGGCGAGATCACCCTGACCTGGTCGCGCTTCCACACCCCGTCGGGCTACGCCCTGCATGGGCTGGGCGTGCTGCCGGCGCTGTGCACCTCGGCCAGCACGGCCACGCCGGCCGCCATCGTCGACGGCCTCACGCGCGGCACCCAGTCGGCCAAGCTGCCCGAGACCCTGGCGGTGTGGCGTCACGCCGGTCTGGCGGAAACGGACCTGCGCCACCGGCTGCGCGACACCTGCCCGCCGTCACGCCGCAGCGAGGTCAAGGGCGACCTTGAACTGGCGGAAAAGCTGCTGGCCAACCGCACCGCCTTCGCCCGCGCCTTGGCCCTGTCGGCGCCGACCCGAACCCTGGAAGCCCTCCAGCCGCGCGGAACCGGAGAAGCCGAGGCGGTTCAACACTAGTTGACTCCCCGATGCCGAGTGATCCATATCCAGGGCCGCAGAACCAAGGGTTAAATATGGACAGGTCGATCACGCCGGAATCAGTGTTGTCGTCGGTGGTTCGCATTACCGAGCAGCGCAGTCAGCAGCATCTGGAAGACAGTCTGGTATCGACCCTGGCCGACTTGGCCGGTCTGGCGTTCTGCGGCATCTGCCGCCCCACCCACGCCACCACCGGCATCTACATCGATTATGTGGCGGTGACCGCCCATGACGGCTTCGCCCCGCCCGAACAGATGACCGAGATCGGCACCGACACCCTGTTGCTGGAATGCCTGGCGACGGGCGGAACCCGGGCCGTCCCCCAGCCCGACGGCAGCATGCGGCGCGCCCTGGCCATCGTCGACGACCGCGGCACCGTCTGCGCCTTCCTGGTGACCCTGTCGCCGGCCGGCCGCACCGAGCAATTGGGTCTGATCGGCGGCTTCGCCGCCATTTACCGCAACTATCTGGCCATTCTGCGCGACGCCGCCCGCGACACCTTGACCGGGCTGAAGAACCGCAAGACCTTCGACGAGAATTTCAGCCGGATCGTCGCCAATTCGCGCCATCTGGAAGTGCCGTTCACCGACGACCGCCGCCACCGGCATCTGGCTGGCGAGCATCACTGGCTGGGCATCATCGACATCGACCATTTCAAGCGGGTCAACGACACGTTCGGCCATGTCTTCGGCGACGAGGTCCTGCTGCTGATGGCGGCGCTGATGCGCAAGGCCTTCCGCGGCGAGGATCTTTTGTTCCGCTTCGGCGGCGAGGAGTTCGTGGTGCTGCTGGCCCCCACCGTCTTCACGAACGCGGCGGCGGTGTTCAAGCGTTTCCGCGCCACCGTCGCCGCCTTCGCCTTTCCCCAGGTGGGCAAGGTCACCGTCAGCATCGGCTTCGTCCGCATCCAGTCGGACGACCTGCCGTCGGTGGCGATCGGCAGCGCCGACAAGGCGCTTTACTACGCCAAGGAGCATGGCCGCGATCAGGTCGGGTCCTACGAGCAGTTGCTCGACGACGGCAAGCTGACCCCCGAGGAGGACCACGCCGTCGGCGACATGGAGCTGTTCTGACGGAACGGGCATCAAAACCCGCTTTACCCTTGACTCTGTTGGCGGGATCAGTATGGTGCGCCCCCTGAGTTTCGATCACCAACGTCTGTCGGGATTTTCGTCATGGCCAAGCCAGCCACTATTCTCATCAAGCTCCTGAGCTCCGCCGGGACGGGCTTCTTCTACGTGGCGAAAAAGAACCCACGCAAGACGACCGAAAAGCTGGAGTTCCGCAAGTACGATCCGGTCGTGCGCAAGCACGTCCAGTTCAAGGAAGCCAAGATCAAGTAAGCTGCGCGCGGCCAAGGCCGCGCGGATTTTACCGGTCATCGGGTTTAGGGGCGCTCTCGGGGCGCCCCTTTCCGTTTTGGCCCGAGGGCGGAATTTTCGGGCAAGTCATTCTTCCGTATTAACCCCGATGCCCTCCGCATGTCTGGCCCCTCCATTTCCGTTGATAGTGATATTGTATTTTGTAACTATTTAATCCTGGGTTGGAATTCGGGCGGCAATGCCAATACTAAAGGGTTACAAGAGAACACGGCTAGCCGTGATCGCCTCGGTGGTGGCCGTGATGGCGATCGCCTGGGGAGTCACGGCCGCTTGGCTGTGGCGGGATTACCGGCAGACCCTGTTCACGGCGGAGCAGGAGATGACCCGCCTTTGCCTCGCCGCCGCCGACCAGACCCAGCGCCTGCTTTCCCTGACCGATATTTTCCTGGATTCGCTGGAGCAGATCATCTCCCTGACCGATGGGGAGATCGACATGCTCAACGGCCCGCTGGTCGCCAAGCGGGTGACCCGGTTGCTCGACCATGTGGGCGGCGGCCTCGACGTGGTCGTCATCGACCACGCCGACATGTCCGTGATCCTTCCCTATTCCCCCAACCGGTCGCCGGTTCCAGTCGGTGACCGGGACTATGTCCGCGACGCCAAGGTCGGGCGCCCCACCATTTCCGCCCCGGTGCGGGGCCGCACCTCGGGAGAATGGTTCATCCCGATGTCGCTGCGCATGACCGACCCGGGCAACCGCATTGCCGTCCTGCTGGCCGCCATTCACATCCCGGCGCTGGAACGCATCTTCGACGGCATCCGCCACGGCAAGGGCAGCGCCATCGCGCTGTTTCGGTCCGACGCCATCCTGCTGGCGCGTTCGCCGTCGGTCCCCGGCAGCCTCGGCCGGTCGGTGGCCGACGGCTATCTGTTCCGGGAAATGGTGCCGCGGGGGCCGGAAGGTGTCTACACCACCGTCTCCAAGGTCGACGGCCAGGAACGGCTGAGCGTCTACCGGAGCATCATGCCCGACGGCATGGTGGTGGTGGTCTCGCAGACCATGCCCGAAGTTCTGGCGCCATGGTGGCGGCAGGTCTGGTTGGCGCTGGCGCTGATCAGCGGCTTCACCCTGGTGGTGGTTGTCGCCGCCGCCCTGCTGCTGCGCCTGATCGCTACCCTGGAGAGCGGCGCCCGGGTTCTCGACCAGCGCGTCACCGAGCGCACCGCCGAGTTGCAGCGGCTGATGGAGGCGCGGTCGGCCTTCCTGACCTCCATCTCCCACGAATTGCGGACTCCCTTGAACGCCATCATCGGCTATTCCGACGCCCTGCTGTCATGGCTGCACGGACCGATGCCCGCGCGTCAGGTCGAATATGTCAAGGACATCCATCGGTCGGGACACCACCTGCTGGCACTGGTCAACGACCTGCTGGACAGCGCCGCCGTCGATGCCGGCCAACTCCGCCTCGACGACAGCGATTTCGACCTGGCCGAAATGGTCGCCGAGGCCCTGGCCATGGCGCTTCCCCGCGCCGAGTACGCCGGCATCGCCCTGAGCGCCGCCATCGCGCCCGAGGGACTGCGGCTGTGGGCGGATCGCCGCCGCCTGATCCAGGCGATCCTCAACCTCTGCACCAACGCCATCAAGTACAACCACCCCGGCGGCTGGGTCGCGATCACGTCGCGGGTCGATCCCGGCGGCCACTGCGTCCTCGCCGTCGCCGACAACGGCATCGGCATGAGCGCCGAGGACCTGGAAACCGCCATGACCCTGTTCGGGCGGGTGAGCGGGCCATCCACCCGCGCCATCGAGGGTACCGGTCTGGGGCTGCCGCTGACCTGCCGCATCGTCGAACTTCACGGCGGAACGCTGACGCTGGATAGCGCCCCCGGCCGGGGAACCACCGCCACCATCACGCTGCCGCCGGCCAGGATCCGAGGCGCTATCGAAACAGCAGACGGCCGCGCAGTCGAAACCCTGACCGATTAGCCAATCTCCTTGGCCGTCACCAGGCAACGTGGCACAGTGCCCGTTCTCTTTCCTCGCGGCACCGGAATGATCAACGAGATTCTCCAGCCCGAATCGGCCTTCTCGCGCGCCGTCTATACCCAAATCCGCCCGGCCATCCCGCGGGCGCAATGGCCGTCCGACGCCTTGCGCGCCACCTTCGTTCCCTCGCCGGACGGGCTGACCCTGGACGCCGTCTTCGAGGGGCTGCCGGCCGCCGCCGCCGCCGTGGCGAGCCAGATGGTGCGACGCGGCGGGGTGGATCTGGTTCTGGCCTCGCCGGTGGCCTATCTGGCGGCGGCGGTGGTCCGTGTCCGCCGCTGGCGCGACACCTTCCTGTACGCGCTGTTGCCCGTCCTGTTCGCCATCCCCCTGATGGCGGCCCTGGGCGACACCGCCATGCGGGTCAGCATGGCGCTGTTCGGTCTGAACAGCCTGGCGCTGCTGGCCAGTCACGGCACGCTGCTGCAAAACCGCTCGATCATGGCGCGGAATCGGTTCATCGCCCTGATCCCCACTCCCGGCTTGCGGATCAAGGTTCCCACCGGCACGCCGCTGCATCACCAGACCTAAGTCCCTCTTGTCAGGCCACTCTTATTAGTGAAATGTAATAAGAAAAAACGGCGAAAAGCATCGGGAGGTGCCATGCCTGCGACACCCTGGATGCGACATGCCATGGCCTGCGCCATGCTTGTCGCCTGGACCGCCGCCGCCTGGGCGGAAATGCCGGGCGACGCCGGGCGTGGCCGCGTCGCGGTGATCGGCAAGGGCAACTGTCTGGCCTGCCATCATCTGCCGATCCCGGAAGAACCGGATCACGGCGACATCGGCCCCGACCTCTCCACTGTCGGCTCGCGCCTCGGCGCCACCGAGCTTGCCGCCCGCATCGTCGATCCCAAGACCATCAATCCCGACACCATCATGCCGTCCTTCTTCAAGACCGACCTGCACCGGGTCGCCAAGGACTGGCAGGGCCAGACCATCCTGACCCGACAGGACGTGGCCGATGTGGTCGCCTATCTGCTGACCCTGAAATGAGAGGCTCCATGAGCACATCCCCTTCCGCGTCGATCGGCCGCCGCACCGTCGTGCTGGGCCTGTCGGCGGGCGCCTGCGCCCTGGTCCTGGCCCCCAAGGCGGCCGAGGCCACCCGCGCCGAGGCCGACGAGCTGATCGCCAAGCTGGCCGGCGGCGCCAAGCCGCAGATGGACGCCCGGGTCAAGATCAAGCTTCCCGAGATCGCCGAGAACGGCAACACCGTGCCGTTCACCGTCTCGGTGGACCATCCCATGGTCGCGGGCAATTCGGTGACCGCCATCCACGTGGTCGCCGAGGGCAATCCGGCGCCGCAGGTGGCCAGTTTCCACTTCACCCCCACCGGCAAGGCCGAGGTCTACGCCCGCATGCGCCTGGCCAAGACCCAGGAGGTGCGGGCCATCGCGGTGCTGTCGGACGGCACCGCCCTGGAGGGCCGCAAGGAAGTGAAGGTCACCGTCGGCGGCTGCGGCGGCTGAGATACAGGAGTTCCCCCTCACATGCCCACTCCCAAGGTTAAGTTCAACGAGACCGCCGCCAAGGGCGACATCCTCGAGGTCAAGACCATGATCGACCACGACATGGAATCGGGCCAGCGCAAGGATGCTGCCGGCAAGGTGGTGCCGCGCAAGATCATCAACGCCTTCGCCTGCACCCTGAACGGCAAGATGCTGTTCAGCGCCGAGCTGGCCCCGGCCATTTCGGCCAACCCGGCGCTGAACTTCTTCTTCACCGCGACGGAAAGCGGCACGCTGGAGTTCAAGTGGACCGACGACGACGGCTCGGTTTACGGCCTGTCGCGCCCCCTGACGGTGACGTGAGATGAGGGCGGCGCGCACCATCCTGGCGGTCCTGGCGCTGGTGCTGGCGGTCCGGTCGCCGGCCTGGGCCGATCCGCCGTTCGACCCCAAGGACCCGGCCATGGCCAAGTACATCTCGGGCGACAAGCGCTCGGGCTACACCTTCGCCGAGCCCGAAACCCGCGCCATGCAGGACGACGACTTCATGAACCCCGCCATGCTGTGGGTGGGCAAGGGCGAGACCCTGTGGAGCACGGTCGAGGGCTCCGCCGGCAAGTCCTGCGCGTCGTGCCACGGCAAGGCGGAGGAGACCATGACGACCGCCGGCGCCCACTACCCCAAATACGACGCGGGCGAGCGCAAGGTCGTCAACCTGGAGCAGCGCATCAATCTCTGCCGCAGCCAGGCCATGGGCGCGGCGGAGTGGAAATACGAGTCCGAACCGCTGCTGGCCATGACCACCTATGTCAAGATGCAGTCGCGCGGCGTGCCGGTTTCGGTGGTGGTCGATGGTCCCGCCGCCCCCTGGTTCGACGCCGGCCGGCGGTTCTATTACGAGCGGCGCGGCCTCAACGACGTCGCCTGCGCCCATTGCCACGTGGACCACTGGGGCCAGCACATCCGCACCGAGCTGCTGTCGCAGGGCATGACCAACGGCTTTCCCACCTATCGGCTGAAATGGCAGAAGCTGGGCTCGCTGCACCGCCGGATGGCCGGCTGCAACGAGGAGATCCGGGCGGAGCCTTACCCGCTGGGCTCGTTCGAATACGTGGCGCTGGAACTCTATCTCGCCTGGCGCGCCCAGGGGCTTCTGGTGGAAACGCCCTCGGTCCGGAAATAGCAGGAGCCGCCCCATGCTCACCCGTCGGGATTTCCTCCAGGTGGCCGCCGCCACGGCGCTGGGCGGCGCGGTTCCGCTGGGCCGCGCCGCCGCCGGCCAGACCATCACCCAGGACTCGCTGCTGGCGTTCCAGCCGGTGGGGCAGGTCACCCTGCTGGCCTTCACCGACCTGCATGCCCAGTTGAAGCCGCTGTGGTACCGCGAGCCGGCGGTCAACCTGGGAGCCGGCGCCGATCGGGGCTTGGCCCCCCACCTGCCGGCGCGGGCCATGATGAATGCGTTCGGACTCAAACCCGGCAGCGCCGAGGCCTACGCCTTCACCGCCGACGACTTCGTCCATCTGGCCCGCACCTACGGCAAGGTCGGCGGGCTCGACCGCATGGCCACCCTGGTCAAGGCGATCCGGGCCGAGCGCCCCGGCAACACCCTGTTGATCGATTCCGGCGATACCTGGCAAGGGTCCTATACGTCGCTGAAGACTTTGGGCGCCGACATGGTGGAGGCCCAGACCCTCCTGGGGGTGGAGGCCATGACCGCCCATTGGGAGTTCACCTATGGCGAGGCGCGGGTCAAGGAGCTGGTGGACAAGCTGCCCTTCCCCTTCCTCGCCGCCAACATCAAGGACACCGAGTGGGAGGAGGAGGTCTTCCCCGCCCAGACCATGGTCGAGCGCGGCGGCGTCAGGATCGCGGTGATCGGTCAGGCCTTCCCCTACACCCCCGTCGCCAATCCGCGCTGGCAGATGCCCCACTGGAGCTTCGGCATCCGCGAGGAGGACATGCGGAAGCAGGTGGATCTGGCCCGCGCCAAGGGCGCCGACCTGGTGGTGGTGGCCAGCCATAACGGCTTCGACGTGGACCGCAAGATGGCGGCCCGCGTCACCGGTATCGATGTTATACTGACCGGTCATACACACGACGCCATTCCAGCGGTGGTGCCGGTGGGCGACACCTTGCTGGTGGCGCCGGGCTCCCACGGCAAGTTCCTCGCCCGCCTCGACCTGGAGGTCAGGGACAAGCGGGTGGTCCGCCATGCCTTCCGCCTGATTCCAGTGCTGGCCGACGCCATCGCCCCCGACCCGGAGATGGCGGCGCTGATCGAGCGCATCCGGGCGCCCCATGCGGCGGAACTGTCGCGGGTGGTGGGCCACACCAGGGGGCTGCTGAGCCGGCGGGGCAATTTCAACGGCACCTTCGACGACCTGATCTGTCAGGCCATGCTGAGCGAGCGCGACGCCGAGATCGCCCTGTCGCCCGGCTTCCGCTGGGGAGCGGCCCTGATGCCGGGCGAGGCCATCACCACCGAGGCCATCTTCAACCAGACCGCCATCACCTACCCCAACACCTACCGCACCGAGATGACCGGCGCCATGCTGCGCGACATCCTGGAGGACGTGGCCGACAACCTGTTCCATCCCGACCCCTACTACCGCCAGGGCGGCGACATGGTCCGGGTCGGCGGCCTAGCCTTCGCCATCGACCCCGCCAAGCCCATGGGCAGCCGCCTCGGCGACCTGCGGCTGACCCGGACCGGCAAGAAGCTGGACGCGGCGCGCTCCTACGTGGTGTCTGGCTGGGCCAGCGTCAACGAAGGCACCCAAGGCCCGCCCATCTGGGAGGTGGTGGCCAACCACGTCGCCAAGGTCAAGGAGGTCACCCTGCCCGACAGCCATGCCGTGCGAGTGGTGGGAGGATGAGGATTCCCTCGCCCGCTTGCGGGAGAGGGTGGCGCGAAGCGCCGGGTGAGGGCTCGTCTGCTGGAACAGAAGCCCCCTCACCCTCCCACCGCTGCGCGGCGGGCCCCTCCCTCTCCCGCAAGCGGGCGAGGGGGAAAGGATGAACCCCTTCGACGTCTCCCTGCTGGGCGCCCTGACCGCCGGGGCCTTGAGCTTTCTCAGTCCCTGCGTCCTGCCGCTGATCCCCGCCTATCTGGTGTTTCTCGGCGGCGAGGCGGCGACGGTGCGCCAGGTGATGCCGGCCGCACTGGCTTTCGTGCTGGGCTTCGCCTCGGTGTTCATCGTCATGGGCGCCACCGCCACCGCGCTGAGCCGGCTGGTGGCCGACCATCGGGACGGCTTGACCATGGTGGCGGGCGGCGTGGTGGTCGCCTTCGGTCTGCATGTCATGGGAGTGGCGCCGATCCGCTGGCTCTATGCCGAGAAGCGGCTGCACCCGGACAAGCGGCCGACCGGACTGTTGGGGGCCTATGGGCTAGGGCTGGCCTTCGCCTTCGGCTGGACGCCCTGCGTCGGCCCCATCCTCGCCACCATCCTGATGATCGCCACCGGGCGGGACGCGGTGGCGGAGGGAATCGGCCTGCTGGCGGCCTATGCCGCCGGGCTGGGGCTGCCGTTCCTGCTGGCGGCGGCGGCTACCGAACGCTTCGCCGTCCTGCTGAGCCGCTTCCGCCGTCACCTGCGGCGGGTGGAACTGGCGACCGGCGGAGTGATGGTGGCCACCGGCCTGCTGATCCTGTTCGGCCGCATGGCCATGGTCGGGCAGTGGCTACTTGAGGTTTTTCCGGCGTTGCAGCGAATCGGCTGAGTGGGTCTTGATCTCGGCCCACAACTCCTCGTGACGGCGCTGCACCTCGCCGCCGCAGGAGACGAAGAAGCCCACCTTGGCCGGCCAGGGCGCCACCATCTCCGGCGCCGCCAGCACCTGCGGCCGCATGAAGGCCTCGCTGCCCCGGATCATGTTGGCGTAGCCGTTGAAATTGGATTCCAGCGCCGCATTCTCCGGTTTCAGCATGAAGGTCAGGAATTTCAGCGCATTGGCGCGATTGGGCGGATTGCGCGGCAGGGCGACGACGTCGGTCCATACCAGATTGCCCTCGCGCGGATAGGCGTAGGCCAGTGACGGCCGCTGCTCGCGCGCCCGCATGGCGTCACCGTTCCACGCCACCCCCAGCGCCACGTCGGACGACACCAGCCCGTCGATGGCCTGCGCGGGCGACACCAGCCTGGCCCGCGCCACCAGGGGCACCAGCAGCCGCTCCACCTTGTCCAGCTTGGCTCGGTCCAGGCTGCAGCGCGGCTCGCCCAGATAGAGCAGCGCCAGATGCACCATGTCGGTGTCGTCCAGCACGGTGATCCGGCCGGCGATTTCCGGCGGCGGGTCGAACAGCAGCTTCAGGCTGTCCATGTCGCCCTTGTGGATCGAGGTGTCGATCGCGAAGGCGGTGGTGCCCCACTGATGGGGAATGGTGTACTCGTTGCGGGGGTCGAACGAGCGCGACCGCCACGGGTCCTCGATGTTCCAGAACCCTTGCAGGCGGTCGGCCCAGATCCGCTCCAGCCGTCCATGCTCGATCAACGCCGCCACATGGTGGTCGGGGAGGAAAGCGACGTCGATGCCTGGGCCGGAGGCGGTCAACCGCTCGATCATGGCGGCCTGATCGGCCACCTCCTCGCCGATCACGGTGATGCCGGTCTCGTGCTCGAACTTGCGCAGCAAGTCGGGCGACAGGTAGGAGGCGCGGGCCAGAACCCTGAGTTCGCTGGCGGAGGCGTCCACGCCGACGGCCAGGATCGCCAGCGCCAGCAGAAGCGCCCGGATCACTGCGCCACGCCCGGCTGCGCCGCCGTCTTCTCGGCCAGATAGCGCTGGAACTCCTGGCCCTTGGCGTAGCGCTTGTCCCAGACATATTCGAACATGGACAGGAAGTGGAAGTTGCGGAAATAGCCGGGCAACCGCGCCACCTCGGCGTCATTGCCCTTGCGGCCGCCCATCTCCGCCACCGTGTCGGGGAAGAACGAGATCGTCGGGGTGAAGTTGACCCGGTATTTACGGGCCAGGTCCTTTTCCGCCAGCACCTCGCCGTCGAAGTCGGTGACCTCGCGCGAGCCCCACAGATTGAGCTGGACGATGGCGTAACGGTCCTTGATCCAGCCCCGCACCGTGTCGTCGGCGAAGTTGACGGTGTGGAGGTCGCGGCAATAGGAACAGCCCTTCTGCTCCCAGATAATGGCGAAGCGCTTGCCGGATTTGGTGGCGTCGGCCAGATCGTCCCGCAGGTCGAGGAAGCTGGTGACGAACCAGTCCTGGACGTAAAGACCGTCGTCGCTCAGCTTGGGCGCCGGGGCGGCCACGGCCCAGGCGGGCATCAGCAGAAGGATCGTCAGCACCATTACGATACCGCGCATGCTTGGTCTCCTCCTCAGCCCCCCGTTCCGGGCCGGTTGTTGACCACGGTGACTTGGCGCGGCCCCGCCATCTCGTCGATCTTGCGGGAGAACATGGCCAGCCGCGCCGCCACCCGGCGGTTGACCGTCCCGGTGGGGTAGCGGCCGCAGGCGTCGGCCTCGCCCGCCGGCATGCCGGTCAGCAGCTCGATGCCCTGGTCGATGGTGGCGATGGGATAGACGGCGAACAAGCCCTGGGCGCAGGCCTCGACCACATCCTTGCGCAGCATCAGATGGGTCACGTTGGTGGCGGGAATCAGCACGCCGTGGCTGCCGTCCAGCCCGCGCGCCCGGCACAGGTCGAAGAAGCCCTCGATCTTCTCGTTGACGCCGCCGATGGCCTGGATCCGGCCGAACTGATCGACCGAGCCGGTGACGGCGAAGCATTGGCGGATCGGCAGGTCAGCCAGCGAGGACAGCAGGGCGTAAAGCTCGGTCGACGAGGCGGAATCGCCCTCGACCCCGCCGTAGGATTGCTCGAACACCAAGGTGGCGGTGAGCGAAAGCGGCCTGTCGATACCGAACCGCGCCGCCAGGAACGACGACAGGATCATCACGCCCTTGCCGTGGATCGGACCGCCCAGTTGCACTTCGCGCTCGATGTCGATCACCTCGCCCTTGCCCAGATGGACCCGCGCGGTAATACGGATGGGGCGGCCGAAGGCGAAGCGGCCCAGATCCAGCACCGCCAGCCCGTTGATCTGTCCCACCACCGCGCCGGAGGTCTCCACGTGGACGGTGCCGTCGGTCAACTCGTCCTGGACGCTGTCGCGCACCCGGTCGAGGCGATAGATGGAGGCCTCCACCGCCCGCTCCACATGAGCCACCTCCACCACTGCGGCGGCGTCGCAGCCGGCCCAGTAATCGGCCTCGCGCACCAGATCGGCCAGACTGGTCATGTGGGTGGACAGCTTGCGCGAATCGCCGACGTCGCGCGACGCCTGCTCGATGACGCGGGCGACGGCGGCGCGGTCCAGCGGCCGCAGCTCCTCCTTGCGCGCCAGGCTGGCCACCGAACGGGCCAGCAGCATGGCGTTGGCCTCGTTCCGCTCCATCTTCCAGTCGAAGTCGGCGGAGACCTTGAACAGGTCGGCGAATTCGGGATCGTGATGGCTGAGCAGGTAGTACAGCATGGGGTCGCCGATCAGCACCACCTTGACGTCCAGCGGAATCGCCTCCGGCTCCAGGCTCAGCGTGCTCATCAGCCCCAGCGACTGACCGGGCGATTCCACCTTGACCTCGCGGCCGCGCAAGGCCCGCTTGAGATCCTCCCAGGCGAACGGATTCATCAGCAGCTTGTGGGCGTCCATCACCAGATAGCCGCCATTGGCGCGATGCAGGGCACCGGGCTTGATCAGATTGAAATCGGTGATCAGGGCGCCGAACTGGGCGATGTATTCCACCCGCCCGATGACGTTGGGCTGGGTGGGATGGGATTCCAGCACCACCGGCGCCCCGGTGACGCCGGTGTTGTTGACCAGGACGTTGACCCGGTAGCGGCGGAAGCGCCCCTCGCGGCCGTTGCCGCCGCGCCGCAGCTTCGGCGCCGGCTTGTCCTCGCCGTCCTCGTCCTTGCCGAGGAACTCCGTCACGTTCTCGGCGATGTCGCGCACCACCTCGTCGAAATAGGCCAGCACCGCCGTCTGATCGGTCCAGCGCTCCTTCATCTCGTCCACCAGATGGGAGATGGCATAGGCCGCCACTTCCTGCTCCAGGTCGCGGACACGGGCGCGGGTCTCGCGCTCCCAGCGGGGAACCTGCTTGATCACCTCTTCCAGCTTCGCCTGCAACGCCTCCATCTGGCCGCGCAGGCGGTCCTGCTCCTCCTCGGGCAGTTGCTTGAAGTCGTCGGGGGTCAGCACCTCGCCGTCCCGGATCGGCGCCAGGGCCAGACCGGCGGGGGTGCGGATCAGCGAGATCTTGTGGGTGTTGGCCTGTTCCTGGACCTCGCCGAAGGCGGCCTCTTGCCGCTCCTTCAGATCCTCCTCGATCAAGCGCTTCTTGGCGCGATGCTCCTCGGCCTCGAACGCCGCCGGCAGCGCCTGACCCAGCTCCTCGATCAGGTGCTCCATGTCCTTTTCCAGCAGCTTGGCCCGGCCGGGCGGCAAGCGCAGGGCGCGCGGCTTGGTGATGTCGGCGAAATTGTCCACATAGGCCCAGTCGTCGGGCGCCGGACGCTGTTCCGCCGCCTGCCGCAGATAGTGCAGGATCAGGTTGCGCCGGCCGGTGCCCTCGGCGCCCAGGGCGAACAGGTTGAACCCGCGATGGCGCATGCCGAGGGCGAAGCGGATGGCCTCGACGGCGCGATCCTGGCCGACGGCTCCGCCCTGGCCGACCGCTTCGGGGTCGTCGAGGTCGTGGGTGGTGTCGAAAGGCAACAGCGCCAAGTCGCAGCGGCGGTACAGCGCCGCCGGGTCCAGCCCGGTTGGGGGCTTGGCCCGGTGCCGGGTCACTCCTCGTCCTCGATTCTCTCCATGTCGTCGTCGGACAGGCCGAAATGGTGGCCGATCTCGTGGATCAGCACATGCCGGATCACCGAGGGCAGGTCCTCGCCGGTTTCGCACCAGTAATCCAGGATGGGGCGGCGATAGAGGAAGATCATGTCCACCTGCGAGGGAATGCCCCCGAAGGCGTGGGTTTCCTGGGCCAAGCCGCGATACAGACCCAGCAGGTCGAACGGGCTTTCCAGGTCCATCTCGCGCTCCACGTCCTCGTCGGGGAAATCCTCGACCCGGATGACCACGTCGGCGGCATAGCGGCGCAGTTCCTCCGGGATCTCGGCGAACTCGGTGGCGGCGATGGTCTCCAGGTCGGCGGAGGACGGGGGCGTGCTGTGGTGGGGGATGACTCTGCTCATGAAAAGAATTTAGCCTGTCCTTGATGGACATGCCAGGGGCACCCACTGTTTGAAGAACAGGAAATGAAAGGGTTCAGTCCATGCCCCACAAGCTCGCCGCCGCCGCCCGCGCCGCCGCCCTCGCCACCCTGCCCGGTTGGGCCGACCGCGACGGCCGCGACGCCATCACCAAGACATTCGTCTTCAAGGATTTCGTCGCGGCGTTTTCGTTCATGACCCGGGTGGCGCTGGCGGCCGAGCGCATGAACCACCATCCCGAATGGTTCAACGTCTGGAACCGGGTGGAGATCACCCTGGCCACCCACGATTCCGGCGGCGTCACCGAAAAGGACGTGACCCTGGCCCGCGCCATCGAAGGGGTAGCCTAGCCCTTCGTGTCCCACCTCGCCCTTCGTGCCATTGTATCGGGCGGAGGGCTACGGTAGAGTTTCGCGGGTGTCCATATCGATCCATGGGGGAGCCATGAGCTACAATTCCGCCGTCAACGATCTCGCCTATCGCCTGTGGGAAGAGGCCGGCAAGCCCGAGGGGCGCGACATGGACTTCTGGATTCAGGCGGAAACCGCCCTGGCCAAGCCGAAAGCCGCCGCCAAGGCCAAGCCTGCTGCCAAGGCGGAGGCTCCCAAGGCTCCGGCCAAGCCCAAGGCCAAAGCTCCCGCCAAGGCGAAGTAGCCCGCGCTCTTAACGCCCTCGCGCCGCCTTGATGAAGGCTCGGATCTTGTCCGCGTCCTTGACGCCGGGGGCGCTTTCGACCCCGGACGAGACGTCCACCGCCCCGGCGCCGGAAATGCGGACGGCCTCGGCCACGTTGGCCGGGGTCAGGCCGCCGGCCAGCATCCACGGCACGCCCCATTTGCGGCCCTTGAGGATGGTCCAGTCGAAGCTGACGGCGTTGCCGCCCGGCAGGGTGGCGCCCTGGGGCGGCTTGGCGTCGAACAGCAGGCGGTCGGTCACCGCCAGGAACGGTTCAGCCGCCGCCAGATCTTCGGCCGAGGCGACGGAAATCACCTTCATCACCGGCAGGCCGTATTCCAGGCGGATGGCCTCGATCCGCTCGGGCGTCTCGGTGCCGTGCAGTTGCAGCAGGTCGAGGCGCACCTGGGTCAGCACCGTGTCCAGGGTGGCGTCGTCGGGATCGACGAACAGGCCGACCTTGAGGATCTCGGCGGGGGTGAACTCCACCAGTTCGGCGGCGCGCTCCGCCGTCACCGCCCGAGGGCTGGGGGGATAGAACACCAGACCGACGTAATCGGCGCCGGCCTCGATGGCGGCGTCCATGGCCTCTTCGTCGGTGATGCCGCAGATCTTGACCTCGACCGCCATGGCTAGAGCCCCAGCTCCGCCTTGATGCGGCCGGCGGCCTCGGCCGGATCGGCGGCGGCGGTGATGGGGCGCCCGATCACCAGCACGTCGGCGCCCTTGGCGCGAGCCTCGGCCGGGGTGAGGACGCGCTTCTGGTCGCCGGCCTCGCTCCAGGCCGGGCGGATGCCGGGGATCACCAGCTTGAAGGCGGGGCCGCACTGGCGGCGCACCGCGTCCACCTCCAGCGGCGAGCAGACGATGCCATCGGCGCCGCTCTCCTGGGCCAGGGCGGCGAGGCGCTTGACCTGCTCCAGCACCGGTCCGCCGAAGCCCACCGCCTCGGCCCCCGCCTGATCCAGGCTGGTGAGGATGGTGACGGCGACCACCGCCGGCGGCGCGACGCCCAGCCGGGCGGCCTCGTCCCTGGCGGCGTCGGCGGCGGCGCGGATCATGGCGCCGCCGCCCGAGGCGTGGATGGTGGTGATGGCGGCCTTGAGGCGGACCACGCCGCGCATGGCGGCGGCGACGGTATTGGGAATGTCGTGCAGCTTGAGGTCCACGAACAGCGGCATCCCTAAGCGGGACACCGCCTCCATGCCGGCGGGGCCGTTGGCGATGAAGTATTCGAGGCCGAGCTTGAAGCCGCCGACCGTGCCGATCAGCCGTTGGGCCAGATCGGCGGCCGTGCCGGCATCGGTGGTGTCGAGGGCGACGAAAACGGGATTGGAGGTCGGCATAATGGTCCTGACGAGGTTACGGCGTCGGCTTCTCGGCGGCCGCCAACTGGCGTTCCAGGCTGTCGGCGCGGCGGCGGTCCTGGCGGGCGCGCAGGCGGCGGGTGGTTCCCGACAGCCAGACCAGCCCGCCCCCGATCACGAGGCCCAGCGCCAGCGGCGCCAGCACGGCGAGATAGGCCGCCACGTCGAGGCCGAAGGGCAGCGGCCACAGGTCGAAATGGATTTCCTGGCGATTGGCGACGGCAAACACCGTCGCCACCACGGCCAAAGGCAGGCCGATCAGCCAGGCGACGACTCTCATGCCCCGCCGCCGTCGATGTTGAGCTTTTCGCGCAACTGCTTGCCGGTCTTGAAGAAGGGAATGGCCTTGCCTTCCACCGCCACCGTCTCGCCGGTGCGGGGGTTGCGGCCCTGGCGGGGGTCGCGCTTCTTGACCGAAAAGGCGCCGAAGCCACGCAGCTCGACCCGGTCGCCCCGCGCCAAGGCGCCGGCGATCTCGTCGAAGATGGTGGTGACGATGCGCTCCACATCCCGCTGATAGAGATGGGGGTTGCTTTCGGCCAGGCGGGCGATCAGCTCCGACTTGGTCATGGGATGATACTTCCTCGAGTGGTGGCGGTCGGTTGGCCCCAAGGATGCCGGACCCTCCCGGCAGCGTCAAGCCAAGTCGTTGACGAGGAAGGGATTTTCGACCGGTCTATTTTGAGGGTGTCTGGAGCCAGCTTTCCTGGCAGGGGTGGGGATAGGCTTCGACGGTCTGTCCCGCCGGCAGCGTCATCGTGGCTTTCGCCGGGACGCCGCCAGGAGCGGCATGGTCGTCCTGGTCCGCCATGGGCTCCGTCACTTCCCAGCCGTCACCATCGACCCGGCAGGCGACGACCTGGCGGGTATAGGGATTTTCGCCCTCCGGTCCGCTGGCCTCCTGCCGGAGCAGGCGACAGGCCCGGCCGCCGGCATCGGTCCAGCCATCGCCGATCACGGTCACGGCGCCCCGATGGTTGGGGCTTTTCCAGGTGATCGGCTCACCGGGCTTGCCGGTTTCAGCGGCGGCGATCGTCGCGGCGACCCACATGCGCCGGCTGGCCGGATCGAAGCGGTCGCTCAAGACGAAGCCCACCATGCCGCCCGCCAGATAGCCGGCGGAACCGGCAAAGGGAGCGTATTTGATGCCCACGGCGGCGGTGGTGGCGATTGCGGCGCCAACGCCGCCGGTGAGCGCGCCGGGGCAGGCTCCGGCGCCGGTGCCCCACAACTGGCCCTCGGTCGGGTTGGCGGCGCAGCCGGCGACGGCCATGGCGATGGCGCCCGCCGCGATGGTCCTGCTGATCATGTGACTGCTCTCCCCCCGAGGATGGTTTGGGGCCAGTATGCCCTACAAGCCTTCGCTGCGGAATGGCCGCGACAACAGCGCCCGGATGGCCTCGTCCAGGCTGACGCCTTTGTTGATGACGGCGTCGACTCCGGCGCAGATGGGCATTTCGACCCCGATGCGCGCCGCCATGTCCATCACCGCTCCGGCGGTGGTGACGCCTTCGGTCACCGAGCGGCGTTCGGCCAGGATGTCGGCCAGCGCCCGGCCCTCGCCCAGCGCGAAGCCCAGCGAGTAGTTGCGCGACTGGGTCGACGACGCGGTCAGGATGAGATCGCCCAGACCGGACAGCCCCATCGTGGTCTCGGGACGGCCGCCCTTGGCCATGGCCAACCGGGTCAGCTCGGCCAGGCCACGGGTGATCAGCGCCGCCCGCGCGTTGTCGCCCAGGCCGCGCCCCTCGACGATGCCGCAGGCGATGGCCAGCACGTTCTTGACCGCGCCGCCCATCTGGGCTCCCACCAGATCGTCGGACAGGTAGGGGCGGAAGCTGGCGGTGCCCAGCGCCTCCACCAGCTTCTGACCGAGACCGGCATCGGTGCAGGCCAGGGTGATGGCGGTAGGCAGGCCCTTGGCCACCTCGATGGCGAAGGTGGGGCCGGACAGCACCGCCACCACCGCGCCGGGCAGTTCGGCGGCGACCGCGTCGGCCATCAGGGCGCAGGTGGACAGTTCGATGCCCTTGGCGCAGATCACCGCCGGCACGCCGGGGCGCCAATGGGGGGCCAGGGCGCGACAGGCGGCGCGCAGATGCTGGGCCGGCGGCACCAGCAGCACCGCGTCGGCGCGGGCGATCTCGGCATGGTCGGAGGTGGCGCGGATGGCCGGGTCCAGCGGCACGCCGGGCAGGAAGTCGGCGTTGACATGGTCGGCGTTGACCGAATCGACCACCGCGGCCTCGCGCGCCCACAGCATAACGTCGCGGCCGGCGCGCCGCGCCGTCAGCGCCAGCGCCGTTCCCCAGGCTCCGCCCCCAACCACGCCGATGGTGTTCATGTGTCCCACCTTTAAGGCTTCAGCCCGTCCAGCATCTGCTGCACCTGACCACGGGCGGAGGAATCGTCCGGCAGCCGGTCGAGCAGATGGGTCCACAGGGTGCGGGCCTGGGCCACGTTGCCTTGGGCGGCGGCATCCATGCCGAGGAAATACAGCGCGTCGGGCTGGTTGGGGTCGATGGCCAGGACCTCGCCCATCACCGACACCAATTCGGGCGGCAGGGTCTCGGTCTCGGCCTCGTCCAGCAGCATGCCGCCGTAATCGATGCGGACCTGAACCTCGCGGGGCAGCAGCCTCAGCGCCTTGCGGTAGGCACTCTTGGATTCCTCCATCCGGCCCAGCGCCCGGTAGGAGCGGCCCAGCATGGCCCAGCCCTTGCCGTCGTCGGGATTGGCTCGCAGCCGGGCCGCCAATCCGTTGACCATGGTCTGGATGGTGTCGGCCTTCTGGCGCATCTCGGCGATCTGGGCGGCGCGGCCGGAGAAGGGGCGATCCGGCAGGTCCGGCGCTCCCAGCGCCAGATAACCGGCGATGGACGCCAGCGGAATGGCCGCGACCAGCACCAGGGCGGCGCGCTTGCCGGCCTTGCCGGTGGTCGGCTGGATGGTCTTCTCGCTTTCGCCCGCCGCCAGCATGCGGCGCTGAATCTCGGTGCGGGCCGCGTCGGCCTGATCGGCCGACAGCAGGCCGCGCTCCACGTCGCGGGCGATCTCGTCAAGCTGGTCGCGGTAGACCATCAGGTCGTATTCGACCCGGGCGGCGCCGACGGCGACGGGGCGCAGCAACGGCCGCAGCAACACGGCCAGCGTCAGGGCCAGCATGGCGGAAAAGACGATCCAGATCACTGGCCACTCTCCTTGAGCAGCGCGGCGAGGCGGCGCTGTTCCTCGGGACTGAGGGGGGGCGGGGGCGGTGCGGCGGCGACGGTCTTGCGGCGGCGGTAGAAGCCGAACACCACCGACAGGGCGCCGACGAACAGGACGAACGGCCCCAGCCACAGCGCCAGGGTGGAGAGCTTGAACGGCGGCTTCAGCAGGACGTAGTCGCCATAACGGTCGACCACGAATTGGCGGACCATGTCGTCGGTGTCGCCGGCCTTGATGCGCTCGCGCACGATGACGCGCAGATCCTTGGCCAGATCGGCGTCGGAATCGTCGATGGACTGGTTCTGGCAGACCAGGCAGCGCAGATCCTTGCCCAGCTCGCGGGCGCGGTGCTCCTGGGCCGGGTCGGGCAGCATCTCGCTGGGATAGACGGCGAGGGCGGGCGTGGCGAGGGCCATCAGCAGGGCGACGAAGACAACCTTTTTCATTTCTGAAGCTCCCGGATGATGGGAAGCAGGGTCTTGCTCCAGACCTCCGGCGTGATGGCGCCGATATGCTTGTAGCGGATGATGCCGGCCTTATCGACGATGAAGCTCTCGGGGGCGCCGGTGACGCCGAAATCGATGGCGGCGCGGCCGGGGGCGGGATCGTTGCCGACCCGCTCGTAGGGGTCGCCGTGCCGCTTCAGCCAGGCGGCGCCCTGGGCGGGGTCGTCGCGCCAGTCGATGCCGAAGATGGGCACGATGCCGGTCTTCTTGAACTCCACCAGATAGGGGTGTTCCTGGACGCAGGCGATGCACCACGAGCCGTAGATGTTGACCAGCGAGACGCGGCCCTTGAGATCCTTGGTGGCCAGCCCGGTGTCGGCGCCCCGGCCGGGCAGCGGTGCCAGATCCATCTCGGGCACCGGCCGGTCGATCAGCACCGAGGGGATCACGTGCGGGTCCATGGTCAGGCCCTTGACGAACAGCAGGGCCATGACGGCGAAGATGGCGACGGGCAGGAGGAAGAGGCTGCGACGCATGGCTTTGCTCCTACGCCTTGGCCGCTTGGGTGGCGGCGCGGCCCCGGGCCGGAGCCCCGATGCGGTGGCGCCGGTCGGCCAGACTGATCAGTCCGCCGAGCACCAGCAAGGCGCCGCCAACCCACAGCCAGGGAATGCAGGGATTGAAGTACAGGCGGGTGACGTAGCCGCCCTTGGGGTCGAAATCGCCGATCACCACGTAGAGGTCGCCGGTGAAGCCCGACCGGATCGCCGCGGTGGTGGTGGGGCGCGGCGGCATGCGGTAGGTCCGCTTCTCCGGCTGCATCACCGCGACGGTCTCGCCGTTCTTGCTGATCTCGAAGGTGGCGCGGGCGGCGGAGTAGTTGGGGCCGGGAACCGCCTCCACCCCCTTCAGGGTGACGCCGAAGCCGCCGACCATGACGGTCTCGCCGATCTTCTGGGTCTGGATATGCTCGGAGGTCCAGGCCGAGGAGGCGGTCAGGCCGACGATGAACACCGCCACGCCGAAATGGGCCAGCACCATGCCCCAGGCCGAACGCGGCAGGCGCAGGGCGCGGCCCAGCGCCTCGGACGGCGCCTGGACCAGACGGATGCGCTCGGCCAGATCGACCAGGGTGCCGAGGCCCAGCCACACCGCCAGGGCGAAGCCGGCGCCGGTCCACCACGGACCGGCCGAGCCGCCCTGAAGGAACCAGACCACAGCGGCGGTGCCCAGGGCGATGGCGGCGACGAATTTAAGCCGGCTCCAGACTCCGGCCAGGTCGCCGCGCTTCCACGCCATCATGGGGGCGGCGGCCATCACCATCACCATGGGCGCCATCAGCGGCAGGAACACCGCGTTGAAGAAGGGCGGCCCCACCGAGACCTTGCCCAGATTGAGGGCGTCGGCGATCAGCGGGTACAGGGTGCCCAGCAAAACCGTGGCGGCGCCGGTGGCCATCAGGACGTTGTTGAGCAGCAGGGCGCCTTCCCGCGAGATCGGCGAGAACAATCCGCCCATCTTCATGGCCGGCGCCCGCATGGCGTAAAGGGTGAACGAGCCGCCCACCGCCAGAACCAGCAGCAGCAGCACGAAAACGCCGCGCGCCGGGTCGGTGGCGAAGGCGTGCACGCTGGTCAGGACGCCGGAGCGCACCAGGAAGGTTCCCAGCAGCGAGAAGCCGAAGGTGACGATGGCCAGCAGGATGGTCCAGCTTTTCAGCGCGTCGCGCTTTTCCACCACCACGGCGGAATGCAGCAGGGCGGTGCCGGCCAGCCAGGGCATGAACGAGGCGTTCTCCACCGGGTCCCAGTACCACCAGCCGCCCCAGCCCAGGGTGTAATAGGCCCACCACGAGCCCAGGACGATGCCGCAGGTCAGCAGAATCCAGGCGGCCAGGGTCCAGGGGCGCACCCAGCGGGCCCAGGCGGCATCGACCCGGCCTTCCAGCAAGGCGGCGATGGCGAAGGAAAACGCCATGGAGAAGCCCACATAGCCCAGATAGAGGAAGGGCGGATGGAACGCCAGTCCGGGGTCCTGCAGGATGGGATTGAGGCCGTTGCCGTCCACCGGCGGCGGCTCCAGCCGGAGGAAGGGATTGGAGGTGAGCAGGATGAAGGCCAGGAAGCCCACCGAGATCATGGCCTGAACCGCCAGGGCGCGGCATTTGAGGCCGGACGGCAGGTTGCGGCCGAACAGCGACACCGCGAAGCCGAACAGCGACAAGATGGTGACCCACAGCAGCAGCGAGCCCTCGTGGTTGCCCCAGACGCCGGCCACCTTGTAGAGCATGGGCTTTTCGGTGTGGCTGTTCTGGGCCACGTTCGCCACCGAGAAGTCGCTGGTGACATAGGCGTTGATCAGCGCCCCGAAGGCGACGGCGATGAACAGGAATTGCAGGGCCGAGGCCGGGCCGGCCACCGCCATCCACGAGCCCATGCGGCGTTTGGCGCCCACCAGCGGCACCACCGCCTGCACAATCGCGACACACAGGGCCAGCACCAGGGCGAAATGCCCGATCTCGGCGATCATGCCATCCTCCCGTCGTCATTCCCGCGAAGGCGGGAATCCATGTGTCCGACAATCCAGAATTCAGGGGTTCGCATCGTCTTTTGACCTAGCATGGACCCCCGCCTGCGCGGGGGTGACGAACAAAAAGGAAGGCTTATTTCGACTTGCCGTCGTTCCATTGCCCGGACTTCTTCAGGGCGTCGGCCACTTCCTTGGGCATGTACTTCTCGTCGTGCTTGGCCAGCACCTCGGAGGCGGCGAACTGCCCTTTCTCCATGCGGCCCTCGACCACCACGCCCTGGCCCTCGCGGAACAGGTCGGGCAGGATGCCGGCATAGGCCACCGGAACCGTGTTGGTGATGTCGGTGATCTTGAAACTCACCAGCTTGCCGTCCTTCTTGACGCTGCCTTCCTCCACCAGTCCGCCGATGCGCATGCGGCGTCCCTCGGGGATGCGCTGCGACACGATATCGGTGGGCGAGTAGAAGTAGACAAGGCTGTCGGAGATGGCGGTCAGCACCAGCGCCACCGCCGCGCCCAGGGCCGCCATGCCGAGAAGGACGAAATAAAGCCTGCGTTGCTTACGGGTCACTCTTTGGTCTCCACGCTCAGCGCGTCTGTTGGCACCGCGGCTTGGGCGGCGGCGTTGCGCTGCTTGCCGGCGCGGCGCACGACCTGCAACTGCTCAAGCTCCGCCTCGTTCTTGCGGGCCGCCAGCAGCGACGCCACCAGCACCAGGGCCAGCACCACCGCGCTGATGCCGTAGGCGGGCCAGACATAGCCGCCATAGCCCCCCATCTGGACCAAGGTCGAGACTGATTCCATGACGTTGGTCACTCCCCTCGGGACGCGGCGTGGATCTGCGCCATGCGGATGATGCGGATCTTCTGGGCGGCGATTTCGGCGCGGCCGCGCAGGATCAGGATGCTGATCCAATAGGCCTTGAAGCCCAGCGCCATCAGCAGCAGCGGCACCAGCATGCTGGGGTCGATGGCGGGGCCGCCCATCTTCACCACGCTGGCCGGCTGGTGCAGGGTGTTCCACCAATCCACCGACCACTTGATGACCGGGATGTTGACGGCGCCGACCAGGGCCAGGATGGCGGCGGCCTTGTGGCCGCGCTCGGGATCGTCGAAGGCGTTGATCAGCGCCATGTAGCCCAGATAGAGGAACAGCAGGATCAGCATGCTGGTCAGCCGGGCGTCCCAGGCCCACCACGTGCCCCACATGGGCTTGCCCCACAGCGAGCCGGTCACCAGGCAGAGGAAGGTGAAGGCGGCGCCCACCGGAGCGGTGGCCTTGGCCAGCAGGTCGGCCAGGGGATGCTTCCAGATCAGGGCCATGGCCGAGAACACCGCCATGGCCACGTAGCAGAACATGCCCATCCAGGCCGAGGGCACATGGACGTACATGATACGGACGCTGTCGCCCTGCTGATAATCGGCGGGCGAGGCGGCCAGGGCGAACCACAGGCCGGCAGCGAGCGACAAAACGGCGATGCCTGACGAATACGGCAGGATCACCTTGGCCATGCGCAAAAAGCGGGCGGGATTGGCGAAGCGATGCATGGGCGTGGTTCTAGCCCAGATTTCGCCCCGGCTCAAGAAATGGCGACATTACAGATTGGCAATGCGCCCGCCTTCGGCTCGCCCCGTCCGCTTACGGCTTTCGGCCGGGGGCGATCTCCAGCAGGGCGTCTGTCGACTGGGTTTGGAGCCGTGGGACGTACTTCAACCGGGGGTCCTCGGTCCGGGCGCGGGCCTCGGTCGCCAGGTAGTCCAGCTCGTCATGATCGCGCATGTCGCCGGTGGCGCGTTCGTTGCGTCGGCCGGCCATTTCGTAAATGTTCGGCATGATGTCCTCCATCGCCGTCCACCGGGAGGAGACTAGCACGAAACGCCCTAGCTTGGCACGGTGTTGCCGATGGGCAGGCGCCGAATTCTCTTGCCGGTGACGGCGAAGATGGCGTTGCACACCGCCGGGGCGATGGGCGGCACGCCGGGCTCGCCCACTCCGGTGGGGGCGGCGGTGCTCGGCACGATGTGAACCTCGACCCGGGGCATCTCGGACATGCGCAGGCAGCGGTAGTCGTGGAAATTGGACTGCACGGCGGCGCCGTCCTTGAGGGTGATCTCGCCCAGCAGGGCGGCCGACAGGCCGAAGGCGATGCCGCCTTCCATCTGGGCGCGGATGACGTCGGGAGTCACGGCGACGCCGCAATCGACGGCGCAGACCACCCGGTCGACCTTGATCTCGCCCTTGGGGCCGATGGTGACCTCGGCGACCTGGGCGACGACGGAGTTGAAGCATTCATGCACCGCCAGGCCGCGCCCCGTGCCGGCGGGCAGCGGATTGCCCCAGCCGGCCTTGGCGACGGCCAGCTCCAGCACGCCGAGATGGCGGGGATGGCCGGCCAGCAGGGCGCGGCGCAGTTCCAGCGGGTCCTTGCCGCCCGCCTGGGCCAGTTCGTCGAGGAAGCACTCGGTGGCGAAGGCGGTATGGCTGGACCCCACCGACCGCCACCACAGCACCGGCACCGGCAGCTTGGGCGAGTGCAGCTCGACCTGAAGATGGTGAATGGCGTAGGGCAGGTTGGCGGCGCCCTCCACCGAGGTGACGTCGATGCCGTCCTTGATCATGGCGGCGAAGGGGCCGCCCGCCAGGATCGACTGGCCGACGATGCGGTGGTGCCAGGCCAGCGGCGCTCCGGCGGCATCCAGCGCCGCGTCGAAGCCGTGGACGAACAGCGGCCGGTAATAGCCGCCGGCGATGTCGTCCTCGCGGGTCCAGATCAGCCGCACCGGTGCGCCCACCGCCTTGGCCACCTCGACGCCCTCGACGATGTAGTCGGAGGTGGGGTTGGCGCGGCGGCCGAAACTGCCGCCGGCATACAGGGTGTTGATCTCCACCTGCTCCGGCTTCAGCCCGGCGGCCTTGGCCGCCAGCGCTTGGTCGAGGGTCTGGAGCTGCGATCCCGCCCAGATCTCGCAGCGGGCCTTGGACAGCCGGACCACGCAGCTGAGCGGTTCCATGGGGGCATGGGCCAGATAGGGGACTTCGTAGACCGCGCTCAGGCGTTTGACGCCTTGGCTCAGCGCCGCCGCGCCGTCGCCGTCATGGCGGGCGATCATGCCGGGCTGGTCGAGCAGGTGGGCGAAGTCGGCGCGGATGGTCTCGGACGAGGGACGCTCCGCCGGCAGGGTCCAGTCCAGCTTCAGCGCCGCCCGGCCTTGCTGGGCCGCCCAGAAATCGTCGCCGACCACCGCCACCCCGGACGAGATCGGAACCACCGCCACCACTCCCGCCACCCGCAAGGCGGCGGTGCGGTCGAGCGTCTTCAGCGTGGCTCCGAACACCGGCGGCCGCGCCACCACGGCGGTGACCATGCCGGGCAGACGGATGTCGCCGCCATACAGGGCGGTGCCATCGTTCTTGGTCTTGGAATCGCCGCGCCGGATCCCGGACGTGCCAATCAGGCGGAAGTCGGCGACCGCTTTCAGCGGCGGATCGGCGGGCGGCGCCAGCTTGGCCGCGTCGGCGACCAGCGCGCCATAGGACAGCCGGCGCCCGCTCGGCCCGTGGACGATCTCGCCGTTGCGCGCCGTCAGCGTGGCGCGATCCACCTTGAGGCGGCGGGCGGCGGCCTCGATCAGCATCTCGCGGGCGGCGGCGCCGGCCTTGCGCAACTGCTCCCACGAATTGGCGGTGGCGGTGGAACCGCCGGTGCCCTGGCTGGGTCCCCAGAACAGATTGTTGTAGAGCTTGGCATCGGCGGGGGCGAATTTGACCCGGATGGCTGCGGGGTCCACCTCCAACTCCTCGGCCACCAGCACCGGCAGGCCGGTGGCGACGCCCTGGCCCATCTCCAGATGCTTGACCGTGACCGTTACCTTGCCGTCGGTGCCGATGGCGACGAAGGCGTTGGCGGTGAAGCTGCCCGGCTCGGCGGCGGAAATGTCCCCCGCCGCCAGGGTCAGGCCGATTCCGGTTCCGGCGCTCAGCACCAGGAAGCTGCGGCGGCTGAGGCCGCTCGGGGCGAAGTGCTTGTTCATTTGCCGCCTCCCAGTGGCCCGGTGGCAAGACGGCCGGCGGCGAGATGGATGGCGGCGCGGATGCGGGCATAGGTGCCGCAGCGGCACAGATTGCCGTCCATGGCGGTGTCGATGTCGGTGTCGCTGGGCTTCGGCGTGTGGCGCAGCAGGGCGGCGGCCGACAGGATCTGCCCTGGCTGGCAATAGCCGCATTGGGGGACGTCCACCTCGGCCCAGGCGGCGAACAGCGCCTTGCCGATGGCGCTGTCCAGTCCCTGGATGGTGGTGATGGCGCGGCCGGCCAGTTCGCCCACCGGCAGGGTGCAGGAGCGCATCGCCTCGCCGTCCACCAGGATGGTGCAGGCGCCGCAGACGCCTTCGCCGCAGCCGTATTTGGTGCCGTCCAGTCCCAGATGGTCGCGCAGCACCCACAACAGCGGCATGTCGGGATCGGCGTCGACCTTGTGCCGCTCACCGTTGACGATCAGGGAAATCATGGCCAACCGACCCTTCCGCGCAAGCATGAGGTGACGGGGAGAGCGCAGCCTATCACGACGCGGGCGGGGGGGAAACGGAGTGCGGTATTTCTCCCTCTCCCTGAGGGAGAGGGCTGGGGTGAGGGGGAAAAGCGTCAGCGAAGACAGCGTTCCAACGGACGCAATTCCCCCTCACCCGACCCTTCGGGCCACCCTCTCCCTCAGGGAGAGGGAAGTTTGTGTGCAATTTCCGCCAAGGTGCGGTCCAGGCCTTGGCCCTCGGGATCGGCCAGGGCGGCGGCCCGGGCGCTGGCGATGGCGTCCAGCGCGAAGGCAGCGGGCCATTGTCCCGCCAGGGCGGGGGTGACCAGGGCCGCGTCGATGCGGCGGTAATTGGCTTCGCCCCGCCGCCAGGTCTCGCCATAGCCTTTGATCAGGCGGGCGCATTCGGCCACTTCCAGCGCCAGCAGCGGCGAGAGGGCAATGGCCCTGGTCACGCTGGCCAGCCAGTGCTCGATCCCCTTCTGCTCCTCATTGAAGCGATGGCCGTGGCGGCGCCAGCCTTTCAGCCGGGCCATCAGCCGGAGGCCGGCAAAGCCGAGGATGCCGCTGCTGGCGACCTCGCGCCCCCAATAGGCGGTTTCGGTCCAGCCCCGCCGCCGGGCCAGGGCCAGGATCGGCCGCGCCAGCAATGGCGGCAGCAGGGAGCAGAGCTCGTCGATGCCGGGCTTGAGGAAGTCCCGGACGACCACCGGCTGGCCGGGCGCGGCGCCGATCTCGGCGCGGATGCGGGCAAAGCGGGCAGGGTCGGTCTTCAACTGCGCCACCCGGATCACATCCTCGAACGACATGCGCACCGCCAGATGCCGCGCCACCACCCGGGTCAGGGCGCCGCTGCCGCCGGCATCGCGCTCGGCGCTGGCGATGGGGGCGAGGCGCTCCAGGTAAAGGGTGGCGTAGCGGAGATCCTGATAGCGGGTCAGGCGCTTGACCCCTTCCGCCGCCGACTCGCGGGCCGGTTCCGGCAATTCGGCATAAGCGCGGGCGATCAGGGCCAGGGTCGGCGCGGTGTCCGGCTGGGGCCGCTTGTGGGCGGGCTGAAGGTGGACCGGCACCGTGCCGCGCGCCGCCGCCAGACCGGTGGCGAAACCGCGCAGATTGCTCTCCACCGCCTTGGCCGAAGCGCGGATGCCGGCCTCGAAGGTCTCCGGGGCGATGGGCAGGATGCCGCTGCCGGCGATGGCGCCCAGCAGCACCGCATTGACGACGCAGCCGGCGGTCTTGGCCGCCTGCTCCATGTCGAACAGCAGCCGCGTCTTGGTGCCGGCCTCGATCACCCGCAGCAATGTCGCGGAATCGGCACGGCCGTCGCCCATGGCCGCCTTTTCCGCGATGGCGTAGACCCGGTGGGTCGAGGCGATGAGTTGGGTCCGTTCTCGGTCGGACAGCCCGCGCGTGACGGTGCGCGCCGCTTCCATCAACTCGGTGGCCACCACCAGATTCACGTCGCCCACCGACGGCGCCAGCGCCAGCACCGGCCGCGCCCCGCCCAACTGGGCGACGGGGACGGGATAGATCTCGATGTAATAGGTGGTGGCGCCGGTGCGTTGGGCGACGCCGGGCACCGAGGTGCTTTGCACCGCCAGTCCCTCGGCGGTGGCGGCCTGGACCAGCCAGTCGGTCAGCACGCCGCCGCCCTCGCCGCCCATGGCGGCGATGACGATGGAAATCGGGCGAGTCGCGCTCATGACGCCACCTCCGCCTGAAGCCAGCCGATGGCCTTGCGCCGCCAGCCGTCCAGCCAGCGGTCGAAGCGGTTGGGGTTCTGGATGATCTCGGCGCGCCAGAACGAGGGGCACAGCACGGCGGCATGGGCGACTTCGCCGCACAACCCGCAGCCGACGCAGGATTGGATCACCGCCGCCACCGGATCATCGCGCAGCGGATCGGGATTGGGCTTGATGGTCAGCGACGGGCAGCCCGACAGCCGGATGCAGGAATGGTCGCCGGAACAGACCTCGTCATCGACGCCGTAGCGCACGCGGACCAGTCGCCGGCCGGCCTTGAGCGTGGCGGCGTCCTCGGACTTGACCCGGCGCTGGCGGGCCAACTGGCATTCGCCGTCGGCGATGATGACTTTCAACCCCTTCTCGGCGCTGGTCATGGCCTCGGTCAGCGCCTTCTTCATGGTGCCGACCGAATAGGACCGGACCGTCTTCAGCCATTTGACCCCCAAGACCTTGAGCGTCGCTTCGATGCTGACCGGATTTTCCGCCCGGCGGCCCTCGGCCACGGAGGACGGCATGAACTGCTGGCCGGTGGCGGAGGTGTAGCCGTTTTGCAAGATCACCAGCACGCCGTCGCCGCGATTGAACAGGGTGCCTGCGACGCCGGTGATGACGCCGTTATGCCAGAAGCCGCCGTCGCCCATGATGCTGACCGGGCGCTTGCCCAGGTTGGAGCTGACGGCGGCGGAAGACGCCAGCGACATGCCGAAGCCCAGGATGGAATTGCCCATGTTGAACGGCGGCAGGGTGGCGAAGGAGTGGCAGCCGATATCGGCGCTGATATGGGTAGGCCCCACCTCCCTCTGTGCCAGCTTCAGCGCGGCGAAGACCGGCCGCTCGGGGCAACCGGTGCAGAAACCGGGCTGGCGGCCGGGCAGAGTCTCGTCCAGCAGCGCTGCCGCGTCCCGGCGCTGTCGGCTCAGCGTGTCGGCGAAGCGGCGGGCGGCGTCGGCGTCGAGTCCGGCGGGCCGGACCTGTTCCAGGAAGGCGGCCAGGCCCTCCACCAGCACGTCGGAGGTGTATTCGCCGGCCTGGGGCAGGCAGCCCTTGCCGAACAGGCCGGTCTGAAGGTCGGCCTTGCGCAGGATCTGGCCCAGCGCCTGCTCGATATAATCGGGGGTGCCTTCCTCCACCATCAGCACGGCGCGCTTGGTCGCACAGAAGGCGGTCAACTCCTCGGGCACCAGCGGATAGGTGACGTTGAGGCAGAAAATGGGAATGCGCGCGTTGCCCAAGGCGTCGGCGAGGTCGAGGCGCATCAGGGCGCGCAGCAGCGAGTTATAGAGGCCGCCCTGCACCACGATGCCGATCTGGGCCAGATCGCCGGGGAACAGCTCGTTGAGATGGTGCTGGGCGATGAAGGCCCGCGCCGCCGGCATGCGCTCCTCCACCTTGGCGATCTCGTGGGCGAAAGTGCTGGGGGGATGGGACAGCTTGGCGTAGTCGAACGGGGCGGGGGTGCCCATGGGGGCGAGGCGCGAGATGGCGGCCTTGCGGTTGTCGCTGGTGGCGAATTCGCCGGTGACGTGGCAGGCCTTGATGCGCAGGTCCAGCATCACCGGCGAGTGGCTGGCTTCCGACAGCTCGAACCCCTTCTCCACCATGCGCACGATGCTGGGCAGATGCGGCCGCGGGTCCAGCAGCCAGATGGACGACTTCATGGCGAAGGCGTGGCTGCGCTCCTGGATGACGCTGGCGCCGTCGCCGTAATCCTCGCCGATGATGATCATGGCGCCGCCGATCACCCCGGGCGAGGTCAGGTTGGACAGCGCGTCGGAGGCGACATTGGTGCCGACCACCGACTTCCAGGTGACCGCGCCCCGGATGGGATAGGCGATGGAGGCGCCCAGCATGGCGGCGGCGGCGGCCTCGTTGGTGCAGGCCTCGATATGAATGCCCAGCTCGGCCAGCAGGTCCTCGGCGTCCACCAGCACGTCCATCAGATGCGACACCGGCGCGCCCTGATAGCCGCCCACATAGGAGACGCCCGACTGCAACAGCGCCTTGGTGACCGCCAGGATGCCCTCGCCCCGGAAGGTGTCGCCCTCGCCCAGCCGCAGCAGATCGATTTCATGTTTGAAGGATCGCTCGGCCATGGGGGGACTCCTGCAGTCGCGTCAGTGACATATGGGGACGATAGGGCGGAGGGTCATCGGCCCTCGAAGCGGGGCGGGCGTTTGGCCATGAAGGCGTCGATCCCTTCGCGGTAGTCGTGGCTCCGTCCGGCCCGGACCTGGAGGTCGCGCTCCAGGTCGAGCTGGGCGTCGAGGCCGTTGCCGCCCGAGGCGGCCAGCGCCCGCTTGGTCAGGGCCAGCCCCAGGGTGGGCTGGCGGGCAAGGTGGCGGGCCATGCCCATGGCCTCGGTCATCAGCACGTCGTCATCGACGCAAGCCCAGATCATGCCCCAGGACGCGGCCTGCTCGGCGCTCACCTTGTCGCCCAGCAGCATCAATCCGGTGGCGCGGGCATGGCCCACCAGACGCGGCAGGGTCCAGGTGCCGCCGGAATCGGGGAGCAGTCCGACCTTGCAGAAGCTTTGGATGAAGCTGGCCGAGCGCGCCGCCACCACGATGTCGCAGGCCAGCGCCAGATTGGCGCCGGCTCCGGCGGCGACGCCGTTGACGGCGGCGATCACCGGCATCTCCAGCGCCTTCAGCATGCGGATCAGACGGTTGTAATTGGCGTCCAGCGACGCCCCCAGATCGGGCGGCGGCGCGCCCGGCGGCATCACCCGGTCGGCCAGATCCTGGCCGGTGCAAAAGCCGCGTCCGGCCCCGGTCAGCACCAGACAGCGGCTGCCATCCTCGGCGGCGGTGGCGATGGCGGCGCGCAACGCCGCGTGCATCTCGGCGTTGAAGCTGTTGAGCTTGTCGGGGCGGTTGAGGGTGATGGTGGTCACCCCCTCGGCCCGCTCGGTGAGGATGATCGCGGTCATGACGCGGCGGCTTCCAGGCAAAGCTCGCGATAGGCTTCGAGGCGGGCGCGCATGAGATCCGGGATGGGAATGGCCTTTTCCGCTTCCTGGTCGGCGACGACGCAGACGAAACGGGTCTCGAAGCAGACGGGGCCGTCGTGGCGGCGGCCGATGGTGTGGAAGTGCAGCGACGACCCGCCGATCTTTTCCACCAGGACGCTGATGATGACGCGGTCGCCGGGCCGTAGCGGCGCCTTGATCTCCATCTCGACCTTGACGAAGGGCGTGCCGAAACCGTGCACGCTGTTCATGTGGTACCAGTCGAAGCCGATGATGTCGGCCATGAAGATTTCCAGCGACTCCATGGCGTATTCCAGGAAGCGCGGGGTATAGACGATGCGCGCCGCGTCGGAATCGCCGAAATGAACCCGCCTTTCATGGGAGAACAGCCGGGTCGGCAGGCCCAGTTCAATACGTTTCGACATGATACCGCCCCTCACGCCGCAAGGTGGCGCGCAGCTCCGCCCAGTCCAGGCCGTTGAGGCGGCAGATGTCGGCGAAGGCTTCGTCGCAGCCCTGCTCCATGCCTTTCAACCCGCAGATATAGATATGGGTCTTGGCGTCGGGCAGCAGAGCGACCACGTCGCCGGCCCGCTCGCGGATCTTGTCCTGGACGTATTGCTTGGGCTGGTCGGGCACGCGCGAGAAGGCCAGGTTGACGTCGATCAGCGCCTTGGGCAGCTTCATCAGCGGCCCGAAATAGGGCAGCTCGCCGGGCGAGCGGGCGCCGAAGAACAGCATCAGCTTGCCGCCGGCCTCGGGGGCGCTGCGCCGGCGGCGTTCGGTGAAGGCGCGGAATGGCGCCGAGCCGGTGCCGGTGCAGATCATGATGATGTTGGCCGCGGGATCGTCGGGCATCAGGAAGGAGTCGCCGAACGGACCGGCGACCAGCACCTCGTCGTCCTTCTTGAGGTCGCAGACATAGCTGGAGCCGGTGCCGCCCGCCACCCGCTTCACCGTCAGCGCCAGGTTGTTGTAGCCGCTGCGCTCGCCCTCGCGGGGGCTGGCGACGGAGTAGAGGCGGATATTGTGCGGCCGTCCCTTGGCGTCCTGGCCGGGCGGGATGATGCCGATGCTCTGGCCCTCCAGGAAGGGAAAGGCGTTGGCCTGGAAGTCCAGCACCACGTGGTGGATGTCGGATTCGGTGCCCTCGGCGGTGATGCGCATATTGCCGGCGACGCGGGCGGTCACCGGGGCCTCGCGGGAATAGACATTGGTGAAGGGCTGCGCCGCGCTGGCCGGCGGCGGCGTCCGGCCGCCGGTGGCGGTGGTGGCGGCGTCCATCAGGTTCGACACCTCCGCCGGGGTCTCGACGATGGTGGCGCCGTGGCTGGGGTGTTCGACCGGCAGGTCCTCCCAGCCGAACTGCGCGTCGATGCTCCAGGGATCGTCCACCAGCAGCCAGTGGTCGATGGCGCCGGTGGGGCAGGGCGAGACGCAGGTGCGACAGCCGGTGCAGATGTCGAAGTTCACCACGTAATTGTTGGCATCGTGGGTGATGGCGTTGACCGGACAGGCTTCCTGGCAGGTGTTGCAGCGGATGCAGACCACCGGGTCGATCAAGTGCTGGCGTCGAAGTTCCATGGTGTCGTCCTTTCCTCCCGATCCCCTCTCCCGCTTGCGGGAGAGGGAGGGGCCCGGCCGAAGGCTGGGAGGGTGAGGGCCTTTTCAGGCAGACGAGCCCTCACCCGGCTCGGCTTCGCCTCGCCACCCTCTCCCGCAAAGCGGGCGAGGGTCTGGGAGAGCGTTACGCAAACCTCACATAGTCGAAGTCCACCGCCTGGTTGTTGATGCCGCGCGGCGGCGGCGCGATCCAGTTGGCGAACTGACCCGGCTTGTGCACGGCGCCGCCCATCAGCGACAGCACATAGGCCAGATCGGACTCGGACGGCAGCCATTCGTCGCGGCGGCGCGCGAACTCTTCCGTGCTGATGACGCGGCCCTGGGGATCGACAGCGATGTCGGAGAAGTGGCCGATGGCGCGGTTGAAGGCCAGATGGGGCAGCGTCAGCCTGAAGTCGATGCCGTGCCGGGCGATGATCTTGTTCCAGCGCTCGACCCCCTTGGCCACGTCCTCGGCCCAATCCAGGCGCAGCCGCTCGTTGAGGGCGTTCAACGCCGGAACCTCGATGGGCGCAAAGCCGCCGCTCACCGGATGCAGCACCGAATAGGTGGTGTGCTCCAGATGGTGGTCGTCGCCGATCTTGGTCTCCTCGTAGCGGCCCTTGAGGCCCATGTTGTAGGAGGTGGCGGCGTTGGTGGAGACCTCGGCGCCGTAGAGGTCCGAGGTGACCGAGTAGTGGAAGTTGAGATAGCGCTGGATGGTGGCCAGATCGATGGCGCCGAACTTGCGAACGTCGTCGGTGCGGTTTTCCTTCATCAGCTGGCAGGCGCGCTCGATGATGCGGCCGACGCCGGACTCACCCACGAACATGTGGTGGGCTTCCTCGGTCAGCATGAAGCGGCAGGTGCGCGACAGCGGATCGAAGCCGGATTCGGCCAGGGCGCAGAGCTGGTACTTGCCGTCGCGGTCGGTGATGAAGGTGAACATGAAGAAGGCCAGCCAGTCGGCGGTCTTCTCGTTGAAGGCGCCGAGGATGCGGGGCTTGTCGGCATCGCCGGAGCGGCGCTGCAGCATCTCCTCCGCCTCTTCGCGGCCGTCCTTGCCGAAATGGGCGTGCAGCAGATAGACCATGGCCCACAGATGGCGGCCTTCCTCCACATTGACCTGGAACAGGTTGCGCAGGTCGTAGAGCGACGGGCAGCATTGGCCCAGCAGGCGCTGCTGCTCCACCGAAGCCGGCTCGGTGTCGCCCTGGACGGTGATCAGGCGGCGCAGCATGGAGCGGTATTCGCCGGGAACCTCCTGCCAGGCGGCCTCGCCCTTATGGGCGCCGAAATTGACCTGACGGTCCTTTTCCGGCGGCGCCAGGAAGATGCCCCAGCGGTAATCCTCCATCTTGACGTGGCCGAACTGGGCCCAGCCGTCGGGCTCGGCACTGATGGCGGTGCGCAGGTAGATCTCGGAGGTGGCGGTGCCTTCCGGCCCCATTTCCTTCCACCAGTCGATATAGTGCGGCTGCCAGGATTCCAGGGCGCGCTGGAGCTTGCGGTCCTCGGACAGATTGACGTTGTTGGGGATCTTGTCGGCGTAATTGATGGCGGACATGGCGGCTACACCCTTTCCTGATTGTAGGCGGCACGCTTGCCGGTGCCGTAAAGCTTCAAGGCGCCGTTCTCGCCGACGGCGTTGGGGCGCTGGAAGATCCAGTTCTGCCACGCGGTCAGACGGCCGAAGATCTTGGTTTCCATGGTCTCGGGGCCGGCGAAGCGCAGATTGGCTTCCATGCCGGTGAGCGAGTCGGGGGAGAAGCTGGCGCGCTCCTCGATGGTCAGGCGGATTTCGTCCTCCCAGTCGATGTCGTCGGGAGTGGCGGTGACCAGACCCAGCTTGGCGCAGGCGGCGGCGTCCAGGTCCTGGCCGATGGTGTCCTTGGCCTTGCCCACCGAGTCGGGCTCGCCCAGGAAGCGGGTGGCGAGGCGGGAAATGCCGTTGCCCATGGGCAGGCCGTCGAAGTTCAGCGCCGACAGGCGGATCTTGGCCGGGGGCGTGTCGCTCCCCTCGAGCTGCCCGTCCAGCATGTAGGAGCGGTCCACCGCGAACAGGATCTCGGCGAGGAACCCGGCGAAACAGCTGCCCGGTTCGATCAGGGCGTAAAGGGTGCGGCTGGTGGTGTCGAGGCGCTTCAAGGTCCGCTTCCAGTACAGCAGGATCTCGCGGCTCAGCCAGTCGCCCTGGGTCTTTTGCAGCAGGGCGTCGTAGCCGGCGACCAGATCGCTGTCGCCCCGGGTGTGGATCACCCAGGAGGCCAGGGTGGTCTCGTTGGCGCGCAGATGCAGGATGGCGTCGTCCAGCTCGCGGGCCAGGGCCAGCGGGTAGAACTCAATGCCCTGGGCATGGATGCCGGCGGCATCACTCGGCGCGGCGGCGCTCGGTCCCTTGATGGTGATGTGGGCGGCGCGGTTGTCGCGGTCGAAGCTGATGGCGATATGGGGGTAGGTCACCTCGGTCTCCGAGATGGTGCGGGCCGGATGGCTCAGCACCACGCCCTGGCCGCCGGGGCGGTCGGAGGTGGCGGCCATGGTCGCGGCCCGCGCCTTGACCGCGTCCTTGAAGGTCGAGGAGGGAACCACCTCGTCCACCAGCCGCCATTCCACCGCGCGCTTGCCCTTCACGCCTTCCTCGATGGAGCAGAAGATGTCGGCGAGATCGCGCCGCACCTTGCGCTTGTCCACTACGCGGGTGAGGCCGCCGGTGCCGGGCAGCACGGCGAGCAGCGGCACTTCCGGCAGCGAGACGGCGGTGTTGCCGTCATCGACCATCATGATGTAGTCGGTGGCCAGCGCCAGCTCGTAGCCGCCGCCGGCGGCGGTGCCGCTGACCGCGCAGAGATATTTCTGCTGCGAGTTGGCGGTGGCGTCCTCGATGGAGTTGCGGGTCTCGTTGGTGAACTTGCAGAAGTTGACCTTGTGACCGTGCGACGAGACGCCCAGCATCCTGATATTGGCGCCGGCGCAGAAAATCTTGGGATTGGCCGAGGCCATCACCACGGCGCGCACCTCGGGATGCTCGAAGCGCAGGCGCTGGATGGCGTCGTACAGCTCGATATCCACGCCGAGGTCGTAGGAGTTCATCTTCAGCTCGTAGCCCGGCGCCAGGGTGGCGGTGGGGTCCACATCCATGGTCAGGGTGGCGACGGCACCGTCGAAGGCCAGCTTCCAGTGCCTGTAGCGATCCGGGGATGTCTGAAAGTCGATCATGGGGCTGCCAATCGGTTGGGGATGACTGTCTGCACTATAGTGCATGGCGGCGGCCTTGACTAGTTCTAAATTGCGCAATCCGGTGCCGGATTGCGCAATTTCATGAATTAAAGTGCATCAGCCCCTCTCCCGCCTGCGGGAGAGGGTGGCGAGCATGGCGAGCCGGGTGAGGGTTCGTCTGCCTGAACAGAATGGCCCTCACCCTCCCACCGCTGCGCGGCGGGCCCCCCCCCCTCTCCCGCAAGCGGGCGAGGGGATGGGAGGCTACAGCGCCACGGTGGCCGACTTGGCGGCCAGGGCTTCCAGGGTGGCCTTGTTGCCCTGGATGGCGGTACGCTGCATGTAGAAGCGCAGGCCGCGCAAGCCGCCCAGCTCCTCGCCGCCGCCGGCGCGGCCGGGGCCGCCGTGGATGCATTGGGGCATCACCACGCCGTGGCCGGTATGGCTGGCGGCGACGGTGGCATCCACCACCAGGACGCGGCCATGGGCGGTGGCGATGGCCGGCACGAAGTCGGCGGTGAAAGCGGCATCGCCGGAAAACACCGAGGCGGCCAGCGAACCGCCGCCGCGCTTGGCCAGGGCGATGGCCTGCTCGGTGGAATCGTAGGGCATCAGGGTGGCGGCGGGGCCGAACACCTCGATCTCATGGATCAGCTCGGCCGTTTCGGGGGCGTCGCAGACCAGCAGGGTCGGCGGCAGGAAGCACCCCGACGGTTCGCCGCCGCCCACCACCACCCGGGCCTCGGTCTTCAGCTTGGCGAGGCCCTCCAGCGCGGCTTGCAGTTGGGCGGCGTTGACCAGCGGTCCCATGCGGGTCTCGGCGTCGCGGGGATCGCCTTGGCGGATCTTGGCCAGCGACGCCGTCAACGCCGCCACCACCGCGTCGAGGCGGGAGCGCGGCACCAGGATGCGGCGGATGGCGGTGCATTTCTGCCCCGCCTTGACGGTGATCTCGCGGGTGACCTCCTTGACGAAGGCGGCGAATTCCGGACTGTCCGGCCCGGCATCGGGGCCCAGCGCGCAGAGGTTGAGGCTGTCGGCCTCCACCGCGAAGCGGATGTTGGAGGCCAGCACATTGGGGTGCGCACGCAGGCTGAGCGCCGTGTCGGCCGAGCCGGTGAAGGCCACCACGTCGCCGGGCTTGACGTGCTCCATCAGGTCGCGGCCGCCGCCGCACAGCAGCGACAGGGCACCGTCTGGCAGGACCTCCTTGGCGATGACGTCCTTGACCATCTCATAGGCCAGCCAGGCGGTGGCGGTGGCGGGCTTGGCGAGGCAGGGCACCCCCGCCAGCAGGCTGACCGCCGCCTTTTCCCACAGGCCCCAGGACGGGAAGTTGAAGGCGTTGATGTGGACCGCCACGCCGTTGACCGTGGTCCACAGATGCAGCGAGCGGAAATTCTCGTCCTTGCTGAGCTGGTCGCCGCCGGCTTCGGTCAGGGTGTGGACCTCGCCCAGCTTGCGCCCCAGCGAGGCGTAGTATTTGAGAGTGCCGATGCCGCCGTCCACGTCCAGCATGGCGTCGCCGGCGGTATTGCCGGAATTGGCCTGGGCGATGGCGTTGTAGCGGTCGCGGTTCTCGGTCAGCACCGCCGCCACCGCGTTGATCAGCCCGGCCCGCTGGGCGAAGGTCAAGGCGCGGAGCGCCGGCCCGCCCTTGGTGCGGCCGAAGTCCAGCGCCTCGGCCATGTCGAGGCCGTCGCCGGAGGCGGTGGCCAGCACCTCGGCGGTGACCGGGTCCTTCAACGGAGTTCCGGGACCGGCGCCGTCCTGCCAGCGTCCGGCCAAATAGCTTTGAAGTCTGATCATGGGGGCGTTCCTCAGAGTGCGGCGACGAAGCGCGCGATGGCGGCCAAGGTCGCGTCGGCTTGATCCTTGTGGGGGGAGTGGCGGCAGTGGTCCAGCAACACGATCTCCACCGGGCCGCCGCATTTGGCCTTGATGGACTCGTACTGAACCGAACTGCCGTATTCGTCGTCGCGGCCCTGGATCACCATCACCGGCACGGTGATGCCGGGCAGGTATTCCTCCAGGTTCCAGCGCATGAAGTCGGGGTCGAGCCAGGCATGGTTCCAGCCCCAGAAGGCGCAATCCACGTTGTCGTGGTGCAGCGGCAGCAGACGGGCGCGCAGGTCGCCGGTCTCGTAGGCGATCTTGGCCTGACGGATGGAGGCGACGCAGACCTCCTCGTTCATGACATGGGGGGCCATGACCACCACGCCGCGCACCCCCGGCGCCGGGGTGCCGCCGGCATGGATCAGGCTGATGGAGGCGCCGTCGCTATGGCCGATCAGCACCACCTTGCCCAGATTGAGGAGCTTGAGCAGGCGGGGCAACACGTCGAGGCCCTCGTCGTGCATGTAGCGCAACGGACGCGGCACCGGCACCGGCGACGACTTGCCGTAGCCCCGGCGGCTGTAGACGAAGGCGCCGCAGCCGGTGGAATCGGCCACCCGCTCGGGGAAGCCCTTCCAGATGCCGACGCAGCCCAGCCCCTCGTGGAGGAAGACCAGGGTGGGCCGTCCCTCGGCCAGCGGTCGGATCCACTTGTATTCCAGGTGTTGGTCGCCGAGGTCGATCTGGCCGTGGGAGTGTTCGCGCCACATGGCCGACCTACTTCGACCGGGTGAAGTCGATCTGGCCGCCGGGCAGCAGATACAGCACCAGCGCCGCACCGCCGGTCACCGTCGGGCGATGGGCGCTGTCGGGGCCGTAGACCACCCAGCCCCTGGGCGCGCCGTCGAATTTCGCGCCCGCGTCGATGGGCATCACCATGTCGATCTCGCCGCCGGGATGGCGATGATGCGGCCCGGCCACATCAGTCATATGGACCACGTCGATGGAATAGCCGGCCAGATCGGGCGTGGCCTCGACCACCCTTCCGTAGCGGATGCCGCCATGCTCGCGCTCGCACATCCAGCCCTCGGCCATGCCTTGGTGACAGGCGGCCTCGATGGCGGTGAACACCGGGCCCTCGGGCGGGAACTTGGCCTGGAGCAAGTCGCGCAGGGAGGAATCGACGGCATGGCCGGCGATGGTCGAAGTCACTTGCGCCACCAGCGCCTGGAATGCGGATTTGGACACGCCGGTTGCTCCTGTCGGTTAAGCCGCCGGCACTATAACACCGGCATCGCGACCTTAGAAGCATTATAATGCATAATGCGGGGCGCTCTTACAGCCCCAGATGGGGCGAGCACAGCCGCGACAGCTCCTCCAGGCTTTGCTCGACGCTGCGGCCCGAGGTGTTGAGCACCGCGTCGGCGCGGCCGTAGAGGTGGCGCCTTGCGTCGAGGATGGAGCGCAGGTCCTCCATGGCGGCGTGGCCCTGGCCTTCGATGGGGCGCAGGTCGCCCTGGCTCATCACCCGGCGCATATGGTCCTCGGGCGAGGCCTGGACCCAGACGGTGAAGCAGGAGCGCAGCAGCAGGTCATAGGTGTGGGGCTCGGACACCAGCGAGCCGCCGGATTCCAGCACGCCGCTGGCGTTGCTTTGGATGGTGGTTTCCAGCGCGTTGAATTCCAGCTTGCGATAGCCCTTCTGGCCCATGGACAGCAGGATCTCGGTCATGTCCATGCCGGCGATCTGCTCGATCACCGAGGTGACGCGCACGAAGGGCACGCCGTAGCGCTGGGCCAGCTGTTGCCCCAGCGTGGTCTTGCCGGCGCCGCGCAATCCCACCAGGGCGACCCGGCGCGACAGTTTGAGGCCGCGCTTGAAGGTCTGGCGCAGCAGGTCATAGGCCTCCGACTGCTGCTCGGGCTTCAAGGCTTCGAGGAATTTGCGGGCCAGGGCCAGATCGGGGTGATGTTCCTCGGTCTCGGCCTCGATCAACTCGGTGATGGGCAGGTCCATGGCCTGGGCCAGCAGCCACAGGATGTTGAAGCTGACATTGGCTTGGCCGCTTTCCAACTGGGCGAGATAGCGTTCCGAGATGCCGGCATGCTGGGACAGGTCCTTGCGCGACATGCCGCGCCGGGCCCGGAACCGCTTGACCCGGTCGCCCAGCCGCTTGGCCATGGCGATGAATTCGGCCTGATCTCCCATCACCTGAAATCCTGTCCTCGACGATGGGAATAATGAAGCATGGTTCTGGATGCGTGGCTAGTCATATGCACGATCGTGCAGGATTCACGGCACGATGAATTGCCAGCCGAACCAGCGCCACCGCCCTTCCAGGCTGGCGACGGTACAGTTGAGGCGGCCGCGTCCCGGCGGGATCGGCTTGGACATGCGGACCTCGACCCGTGGCCCCAGGCGCTCGACCCGCAACTGGCCCTGATGCGACGAGAAACAGGTCAAGCCGTCGATGCCGGGGACCTCCTCGGCCAGGGTGAAGCCGAAGGCGGGCGGGTTGACGGTGATCGCCGGATCGGAGGGCGTGATGTCCTCGGCCGGCAGCGGCAACGAACGCACCGCCAGCCGGAACCGCTCCGGCTCGCCATAGGCCGAACTGGCGGCGAAGCGCGGCAGGAAATAGGGATCGGCCTTGCCCCAGACCGCGCCGGAATGCTGGCCGAAGGCGGCGACGTAGCCGGCCTCGCGCACCAGCCGCATGGCCTCGGCGCCGGCCTCGCCCCACGGCCAGACGAACAGGGTGGGGACGCTGCCCAGCTCGGCCTCGAAACGGGCGCGGGCACGGGCCAGATCGGCCGCCACCGCTTCGGGGCCGGCCTTGACCATGTGCAGGCGGGCGGCGCCCTGGCTGGCGATGGTGGCGCCGGCGGCGACCATCTCGCGGATCTGGGTCCAGCTCATCACCTCGGGGCCGCCGCGATCCACGTCGTCGGTGGCGATGGCCAGGGTGAGCGGCAGCCCCGCCTTCCGCAGCATCGGCCATGCGCGGGAATAGATCGAGGCGGCGGCGTCGTCCATGGTGAGGACGACGGTCTTGTCGGGCAGCGGCCGTCCCGCCCGCAGCGCCGCCATGACCTCGGGCAGCGGCAGCACCGTATGGCCGCCGCTCTTGAACTCGGCCATTTGGGTTGCCAGTTGATCGCTGGTGGTGTTCAGCACCGGGACGCGGTCGTCGTCGAAGCGGTGATACAGCAGGACGACGGCGGAATCGGCCGCCAGGGCGGGCGCCGCCAGCGCCGCCATCAGCCAGATCAGTGCAGCCGAAGCAACACACCGTTTCCCCATCACCCTCTGGTCCCCTTGGAGCCCGCAGCTTACAGTTCGTCATGTTTGCCGCATCCAGACGGTCACGTACAGGCAAATACGAGGAGAAGCAACCCATGAGCACCCAGTTGGACCAGACGGGACAGGATCTGCTGTTCGGCCACGCCCGCACTTTTTCCACCTTCCAGGCCCGCGCCGTTTCCGACGATCTGTTGCGTCAGGCCTGGGATCTGGCCCGCATGGGTCCCACCAGCGTCAATTGCCAGCCGGCCCGCATCGTCTTCGTGCGCTCGGCCGAGGCCAAGGCGCGGCTGAAGTTGGCGCTGGCTCCCGGCAACCTGGACAAGACCATGGCGGCGCCGGTCACCGCCATCATCGGCCATGACATGGCGTTCTACGACAAGCTGCCCCAGCTGTTTCCCCATGCCGACGCAAGGTCGTGGTTCGTCGGCAACGACGCCATGATCCAAGGCACCGCCTTTCGCAACGGCACCCTGCAAGGCGGCTACTTCATCCTGGCGCTGCGGGCGTTGGGGCTTGATTGCGGCCCCATGAGCGGCTTCGACAACGCCAAGGTGGACGCCGAGTTCTTCGCCGGCACCACGGTGAAGTCCAACTTCCTGATCAATATCGGCTATGGCGACGCCGCCGGCCTGTATCCGCGCGGCCCCCGGCTGGACTTCGCCGAGGCCTGCACGGTTCTATAGCCCCTTCAGCACCGCGAAGGGCGAGTCGGGATTGGCCGGCTCGCGCCGCTGCCGGGGCCTGGGCCGGCGGGCCGGGTGGAACTTGCCCTCCGGGTCGGGCTCGTAGCCCAGGCCGCCCAGAACCGAGGCGGTGGCGGCATTGCCCAGGCCCAGCAGCGACAGCAGCAGCCGGTTGGGCGCGAAGGCTCCCGGCTTGGCCAGGGCGCGGGTTTCGGCGGCGAAGCGCTCCAGCATGTCGACCCGCACCGCCACCCCGCCCACCACCCGATAGCCCACCGCGTCGTAGAAGCCGGGCGCCACGGCCGCGTCGGCCATCACCGCCGGCTTGGGGCCGGGCGGCGCGGCGGCGGGGCAGCTTTGGCGGAGGCTCCACAACAGGGCGCGCAAGGATTGGGTCGCCGGCTTGAGCAAGGCGGGCAGAAACACGGTCTCGGTGCCGAAGCGTACCCCCAGCCGGGCCAGGGCGGTGCGGTCGGCCGGGCTCAGCGCCTGGACCTGCGGCCGGGCCGAGGCCAGCGGCAGCGATCCCAGCGCCTCCACCAGTTGATGGGCCAGACCACGGGCGGCCCCCTTCAGCGGGGCGTCGCGCAACCGCGCCAGCGGCGCCAGATCGCGGGCGACGACGGCGTGGGCCGCCTCGGTCAGGCGGCGGCGCAGGCGGTCGCGGGCCGCCGGCTCCAGCAGGTCGCTGTCGGGCGGGTCCACCGCCGGGCGTAGCGGATCGGCGCCGCCGGCCAGCCTCGCCACCAGTTCCCCCCGCCAGCCGATGCCGTCTGGGGCCAGGGTGAAGGCGTCGTCGGGATCGGCGGTCAAGCGGTCGAGGCGCTCGGAGATCTCGGACTTCAGCGCCCGTGACGCGGCGGCCAGCACCGTCTTGGCGGCCCCGGCGGTCTCGGTGCGGTCGGGCTGGAAGGCGAAGCCGGCCAGCCGGCCCACATACTGGCCCTCCACCAGCACCTCGCCGTCGCCGGTCACCACCGCCGCCATGACGCCGTCGTCGCGCAGCCGGCGCACCAGCACGGCGGTGCGCTTGTCGACGAAGCGGTTGGTTAGGCGGTCGTGCAGGGCGTCGGACAGGCGGTCCTCGATGGCGCGGGTCACCTCCTGCCAATGGAGCGGATCGGCCACCCAATCGGCCCGATGGGCGACATAGGTCCAGGTGCGGATCTGGGCGATGCGGGCGACGATGGCGTCCAGCTCGCCGTCCACCCGGTCGATGCGGGCCACGTTCTCGGCCAGCCAGTCGGTGGGCAGCCGCCCGGCGGGCGCCGCCAGATGGGTGAAGATGCGCCCCAGCAGGCGGGTGTGGGATTCGTCCAGCACCTTGCGGAAGTCGGGGATCTGGCACACCTCCCATAGCAGCCGCACCCGCTGGGGATGCGACGCCCGTTTCAGGATCTCGGGGTCGGCGGCCAGGGCGGCCAGCGCCAGATGGTCGTCGGCCTCGCGCGCCCGGATCAGCCCGGCATGGGGCGGCGGCCGGTCCAGGCTGGCCAGCAGCGCCGGGACCGAGGCGAAGCGCAGCTCGGCATTGCGCCAGGACAGCACCTTCAGCGGCGGGAAACGGTGATTCTCCACCGCCTCGACCATGTCGGGGGGAATGGTGCCGGCGTCGGCGGTGGTGCCGAAGCTGCCGTCGTTCATGTGGCGGCCGGCGCGGCCGGCGATCTGGGCCAGCTCGGCCGGCTCCAGCGGGCGCGGGGCGCGGCCGTCGAACTTGCGCAGCGCGGCGAAGGCCACGTGGTCTACGTCCATGTTGAGGCCCATGCCGATGGCGTCGGTGGCGACGATGTAATCCACCTCGCCGGCCTGATACATGCCGATCTGGGCGTTGCGGGTGCGGGGACTCAGCGCTCCCAGCACCACCGCCGCGCCACCGCGCGAGCGCCGCACGAACTCGGCGGTGGCGTAGACCTCGGCGGCGGAGAAGGCCACCACCACCGAACGCGGCGGCAGGCGGGCCAGCTTGCGCGGGCCGGTATGGGTCAGGCTGGAAAAGCGCGGCCGGCTGACGAACTCTACCCCCGGCACCAGTTGGCGCAGCAGCGGCTTGATGGTCTCGGCGCCGAGGAACACCGTCTCCTGCTCGCCCCGGGCATGGAGCAGCCGGTCGGTGAAGATGTAGCCGCGCTCGGGGTCGGCGCACAGCTGGATCTCGTCCACGCCCAGGAACGCCACCCGACGGTCCAGCGGCATGGATTCCACCGTGCAGACGAACCAGCGGGGATAGGCGGGGACGATCTTCTCCTCGCCGGTGATCAGCGCCACCGCGCCGGCGCCCTTCAGCCGCACGATGCGGTCGTAGTTCTCGCGTGCCAGCAGCCGCAGCGGAAAGCCGATCATCCCCGAGGCATGGCCCAGCATGCGCTCGAGGGCGAAATGGGTCTTGCCGGTATTGGTGGGGCCGAGGATTGCGAGGACGCGCGAAGCAGGGGTCATGGCCCCTTCAGAGTCGGTCCTGGAGGGGCGGATTGCAAGCCTCTACCACACGAACAGGATCAGCCCCCACAAACCGGCATGGACCAGCGGACCGCTCATGGCCGCCAGCCAGGACAGGGGTTTGGGAACCAATTTCCACAGCAGGATGCCGCTCCAGGCCAGCCCCAGGCCCAGCAGGCCGGCGCGGGCCTGCGGCACCCAAGCGAAGGCGACGCCCTCGGCGCCCAGCTGGGTCAGGGTCATGGAGGTCAGGCCGATCACCAGTCCGATGGCGCCGGCCGGAATCAGGCCGTAGCCCAGCCGCCACAGCGATTTCGGCGCTCCCGCCAGCCGGGCCGCCGCCGCCAGTCCGGCCAGGGCGATGCCGCCCAGCACCAGGGCGGTTCCGGCGAGATAAACCAGCATGGAAAAGCCGTCCAGCAGGCTGAACACCTCGCCGGTCTCCGCGGAATTGGTCAGCAGCCACCACGGCAGGCTCTCGGTCATGGGGAAGGTGATGTCGTGATCAATCAGCAGGGTGGCCAGACCCTGCTTGAGGTCGATGTATAGCGGCGAGGAACTCCACTGGAAGGCGCCGCTCGCCACCCCCATCACTCCGAACAACAGCAAGATGATGTCCCAGGCGACCACTTCGCGCTCGGGCAATCCCGTCACCTCGGCGCCGGGCGGGCGGAGCGACAGGGCCACCGCGTCACGATGGCCGCTGCACCGGCCGCACATCTGGCAGGCGCCGCCGCCGCTGATGGTCCGCACCTCCACCAAGGTGGGGCAAATGACCGCGGGGGTGCGCGGCGCCTCCGCCCAGGCCTCGGCATCCACCCGGAAATGCACCGGCGCCAGCCGCGACAGCAGCGAGAACACGCCGCTGGCGGGGCAGAGATAGCGGCACCACACCCGGATGCCCCGGCCGTAGACCAGGCCGATGCCCAGGGCCATCACCGTCGAGGCCCCCAGGATCAGCAGCGCCGCCTTGGGGTATTCGTAGACGGTGATCATCTGGCCGTAGACGGTGGTGCAGACGAAGGCGACGAAGGGCCAGCCCTTCCAGCGTAGCCAGGGCGGGATCGCCCGGCCCAGTCCGCGCCGGCTGACCCATTCGGTCATGGTGCCCTCGGGGCAGAACACGCCGCACCAGGCGCGCCCCATCACCAGCATGCTGACCATGACGAAGGGCCACCACACCCCCCAGAAGGCGAATTGGGCGAACAGCACCAGACTGTCCCAGATATGGCGCGAATCGTCGGGGATGGGCAGGAAGGCGGGGGCGGCCACCAGGAACAGGTAGACCGCCACCATCGTCCATTGCACCACTTGGATGGTTCCGGCGTGGCGGGCCATGGCGTCGCCCAGTCCCGCCAGCCGGGGGTGTTTGGTGTTCATCGTCAATATGTCAGCTGCCCTCTCATCCCCAGGGCGTAGACCACCGCGCCGGAAGGGTCGCCGCCGGGATGGCGGATCAGTTGGAAGTCGGGGGTCAGGTCGAAGCGCGGCATCACCCGGTAGCGGTAATAGAGTTCCACCAGTTCCTCGAAGGCCAGGGCCTTGTAGCCGTAATCGGGGGTGCCGTCGTTGTTGGCGTCCACGGTGCGGGACTTGTCGCGGAAGGCTTCCGAGGTGTGGGACAGGCCGAAGGCCAGCCCCAATCCGTCGGCGCCGCGACTCCAATAGCTGCCGCCGACCTCGCCGCCGAAGCTGAGGCTCTGGTCGAAGCGGGGATTGCCCTTGAGCTGATAGCCGTAGCGGGCGAACAAGGTGGTGTAGTCGTGGACCTTCTGGTCCAGGCTGAAGCCGATGCCCATATGGGCGGCGCGGGTTCCATCGAAATTGGTGGCGCGGCCGTTCTGCCAGCCATAGATGCGGTAATTGCCTTCAAGGCCGTCGAAGAAGCGCTGGGTGGTTTCGCCCTGAAGGATGCGGAACGGAAAGTCGGTGGAATTCTGGAAGGCGGCGCCGTCGCCGGTCTCGAACATGCCGGCCTGAAGCCGCCAGGTCAGCGGCTTTTCCTGCTCGTTGACATAGGCGATGCGCACGCCGGGCGAAAAGCCCAGCGAATCGACGCCCATGTCGCCGCCGGCATCCAGCAGCGGGTTGTGGACCAGAGCCTGGTTGATGAAGAACCGGGTCTCGTCGTTGGCCACCGCGTTCTGGTCGAAGAAGCCGAACGGGTCCATCTTGCCGGCGGTGATCTCCACATGGCTCTTGGCGGTGCGCTGGTCGCCGCCGATGGGCATGTCGAGCTGATACCAGGCCTGGACCAGATCGATGGCGGCGTCGGAATTGTCGGCGCCGGGGCGCTGGAATGCGGTGGCGTTGAGCGAGGAGTAACTGTTGTCCACCGTTTGCAGGCCCCGGCCCTGGCCCATGCGCATATGGGTGTAGATGGTGCCCTTGGAATTGCCGATGGTGCCGCCGGGGATGGTCAGGGTGACGTCGCCGCGCCAGTTGAGCTGACCTTCCTTGTCCAGTTGCTGGCCGACCAGATTTTGCCCGACCACGGTCATGCCTGCGCCGACCTTGATGCCGCCCAGGACGTCGATGATCTTGCTGCCCTTCTTGTAGCTGAGGACATCGGTCTCCGCTGCCTTCAGGCGGGCGGCCAGTTCGGGTTCCTCGGCGCTGATGGTGGGTTCGGACAGCGACTTGGTCAGCAGCGTCTTTTCGTCTTCAAGCTTCTTGACGCGCTGCTCCACCGGAGCCTCGGCGGCCTTGGCGCGCTCCAATTGCTCCAGGCGCAGCGACAGGCGCTTGATCTCGCTCACCAGCTCGGCGGTGGTGGGATCGGTGTCGGCGGCGGCGGGCAGGGCGGTGGCCAAGGTCATGGCCGCCGCCAAGGCGGGAAGAAAGGGTGCGCGGGCGCATCAGTAGCTCCCCTTCTTGCCGGTGCCGGCGAAGACGAAGTCGAAGTCGAGCGAGAAGGTGGAAAACCAGGGCCGCACGCCGGTCTGGCGGTCGGTGTGGCGACCATAATGCTGGCCGGCATGGTTTTCCGGCGCGTTGGGCGGGTAGTAGGTGAAGGTCAGCTTGTACTTGCCCGGCCCCTTCAGCTTGACGTTGTCGCCGTAATGGGGGCCGTCGCTGGCGACCATGGGCATCAATTCACCCTTGATCACCTCGCCGGTGTCGATCTTGGTCAGTTGGTAGGTGACCAGCAGATAGGGGATCCAGAAGCCCTCGGGATAGCCGTTGGGGTTGCCCTGGACGGCATGGATGTCGGTCTCCAGATGGATGTCGGACTGGTCCGGCGACGGCATCATGCCCTCGGGCTCCATACGGATCGGTTGCAGGTAGACCGCGCCGATCTCCATGCCGTAGCGGGTCTCGGGGGTGCCGATGGGGTATTCGGCCGCATTGGCCGGCAAGGTGGCGGCGAGGCCGGCGGCAAGGGCGAGGCCGAAGAGGCAACGGAATCGGAGGGTCATGGGGGACCTCGCTCTGGCGGGGGCTAGATGCGAACCATTCGCAATTGATCTAAGGGATACTGCCTAGCCGCCGGACTGTCAACGGCGGTGGCCGTGAAAATGACCATTTACATCGTGTGGGATAGAGGCTAAGTCTTCGGTATGCGATTGAGAATGACTTGCATAATGGAGTTGCCGTGGTCAAGCGCGTAGAGGCTTTCATCCTGGCCGTGGTGGCCGGACTGACGTTGGGTGGGGCTGCATGGGCGGAGGATCCGGTGATTCATCTGACCATCAAGGATCACCGTTTCAGTCCCGAACGGCTGGAGGTTCCGGCCAAGGTCAAGCTCGTCCTGGTGATCCGCAACGAGGATTCCGAGCCCGAGGAGTTCGACAGTCCCAGCCTGCGGCGCGAGAAGATCGTCCATCCCGGCACCGAGGCCCGCGTGGTTCTGGGGCGGCTCGATCCCGGCGAATATGAATTCGTCGGCGAGTATCACGAGGCCACCGCCAAGGGTGTCATCGTGGCGAAGGAGGTGCCCTGAATCGGGGGTTCACCTTAATACGGACGCGCAGTGGTGATACCAGCGGGAGGTGGCGCACAATCCCCCTACTGTGCTCATGGGTATTGGTGTAACCCCCGGCGGGAGGGTGCGGCCATGGTCGAGCTTGCCAAGAACCTGTTTCTGTCTCTGCTTCCCGGTGGCAGCTACTGGCTGCTGGGACTGCTGCTGCTCTAGCCAATCCCACCTTGCCATGGCAGGATTTCGGACGGCCAACGGCGAGGACCGGGACGGGAAATGGACCAGATCAGCATCGTCGCCGAATGGCGCCCCGGCGCCATCGGCGACATTGTCGCGCTTCACGGCCGCTACTACGCTTCGCGCTGGGGCTTCGGTCCCTATTTCGAGGCCAAGGTGGCGGCGGAACTGGCCGAGTTCATCAAGCAGCGCCACCAGCATCCCAGCCAGTTGTGGTGCGCCGTCGACGGGCTGGACCGGGTGGTCGGTTCGGTGGTGATCGACGGCAGCCACGGGCATGAGGGCGGTGCCCATCTGCGCTGGTTCATCCTCGATTCGCGCTGCCAGGGGCAGGGCCTCGGTTCCCGGCTGCTGGACACGGCGCTGGCCTTTTGTCGCGAGTCCGGGTTCGCGCGGGTCCATCTGTGGACCTTCGCCGGGTTGCAGGACGCAAGGCGGCTGTATGAAAGCCGGGGCTTCGCCCTGGTCCAGGAACTGCCCGGCACCACCTGGGGCAAGGCGGTGACCGAACAGCGGTTCGAACTGACGCTGGGTTAGCCTTCCGCTGCCACCACCACCCGGTTGCGGCCGGTGGCCTTGGCGCGGTAGAGCGCCGCGTCGGCCTGTTCCAGCAGACTGGAAACGTCGAGAACCGACAAGCCGTCCGCCAGTTGCGGATCGTGGCCGCCGCACGCCGTCACGCCGATGCTGACGGTCAGGTCGAACACGTCGCCCTTGGCCGGTCGCACCACCATTTCCTCCACCTGGCGGCGCAGGCGCTCGGCGATGACGCGGGCGCCGTCCAGGCCGGTATTGGGCAGGGCCACGGCGAATTCCTCGCCGCCGATCCGGCCCAGGATGTCGTATTCGCGCAGCGCGACACGGCAGGCGGCGACGAAGGCCCTCAGCGCCTCGTCGCCGGCGGCGTGGCCCCAGCGGTCGTTGACCGCCTTGAAGTGGTCGATATCCAACGCCAGCAGCGAGAACGAGCGGCCCATGCGCCGGGCGTGATCCAACTCCAGATTGGCGAGGTGGTGGAAGTGGCGCAGATTGGAAACGCCGGTCAGCGAGTCGCGGGTGGCCAGCACCTCCAACTCCGCCACATGCTGCTGGGTGTCGCAGAAGGCGCGCAGCGACAGCGCCAGATCCTGAATGCCGCCGTTGGGGTCCAGCACCACCGGCACCCGATCGATCACCAGCCGCAGCAGGTGGGCGGCCTGGTCCTCGGCGGCGCCGGCCGTCACCGGATAGGCGCCCACCGCCAGCCGGTTGTCGCCCACCGGCAGCACCAGACGCTGCCAGGTCTCGGTGCATTGGTCGAACTGGGCGGTATAGGACCGCCACAACGGCCGCTTGACCCGGCGGGCGAAGGTGTATTCGAATTCCAGCATGCCCCGGCGCTCGGCCGGCAGGATGTCGGTGGGCAGCACGTCGATGACGCAGCCGGTGAGGTCGGCGCCGAAATGGCGGGTGAAGGCGGCGCCGTAATGGGAATAGCGGTTGCCGGGACCATCGGTGTCGATGACCAGAAGGTTGTCGGCATGGTCGGCGAAGCACGCCGCCGGCTCGGCGATCACCGCCTCGGGACCCGCCGCCCGCCACCGGGTCAGCAGATCGAGCAGCCGCGCATCCATCACCGTGGCGATCAGGTCTTGCATGGGTTGGCTCCTCCCGCTTGCGCGACAGAGGTAGCACGGTCATCGTTAACGAGGCCTTTCCGCTTGCCACGGATCACGGTGTGCGGACCGTCAAGGTTGGAAAACCACAGGCACAGAGATGCCTTCTGTCCGCGAAGGGGATGATCGATTCCTCCGGGCCTGTCCGGTTAACACAGATGCCCACTCTATGTGGGGTTGGCGCGGAACCGCATGCTACCCACATGACCCGAAGCGGCCGTTCGCGATCACCGCCGCCGGCCTGGCTTCCCGAAGTCCCTCGACTGGATTATGCTTCCCCGGAACGTGCTGGTGAATTTCTCGTCTCGTTAAGGGCCGTATAGGTGGAGGAGTACCGTGCTGGTGGCCATGAGCCGGTTCGAGATCAAGGATACGGCCAAGATCGGCGCCGTTCGCGAGGCCTTTCGCAATCGGCCCCGACTGGTGGACGAGGCCGAGGGGTTCGTTCGTCTCGACGTGTTGCAGCCCCAGGACACCCCTTCGGAATTTTGGGTCCTGACCTACTGGAGAGACCGCGCCGCCTTCGATACCTGGTACGAATCGCCGGCCTTCAAGGTCGCCCATGATAGGCTGCCGGAGGGGATCAAGCTGGTCCAGAGCGCGACGCGGATCAGCGTCTTTGACCACATCGTTTCCTGAGGGGGGATCAGGTGCGCATCCCCCTCACCAATGCCCAGCGTTCGGAAATCGCCGAGGATGCCGTCGGCCTGCTCTATGGCCGAAAGCAGGGGCTGGCCGAGCGCTACGGCCCTGCCGGGCGCGGCAAGTGCGTCGATGACACCCGCCAGACCCTGACGTATCTCTGCGCAGCCCTGGACAATGATAGCTATCCGCTGTTCTCCGCCTATGTGGGGTGGTTGAAGGTGCTGTTCGTCAGCCTCAACATCGACCAGGACGACCTGTCCGGCAGCCTCGCCACCCTGTCCGAGGCACTGTCCCACCACATCCCCCATCAGGAGGCTGAACGGGCGGCGTCCATGCTACGCCGTGCCATAACCGACCTTGGTCGGTTTCCCGTCGAGGCGCCCTCGGTCATTCCTGCCGACGCCCCGCACGCGGAACTCACCCGCGCCTATCTCGACGCCCTGCTGGCGGGCGACCGACGCGCCGCCTCCCGTTTGGTGCTGGATCGCGTCGAGGCCGGATTGCCTGTCAGCGAGGTTTATCTCGACGTCTTTCAGCCGGCCCTGCGCGAGGTCGGCCGCCTGTGGCAGACCAACCGCATCACCGTGGCGCAGGAACATTTCATCACTGCCGCCACCCAGACCGTCATGGCTCAACTCTCCCCCTTCATCTTCACCGGTGAAAAGCGCGGGCGGACCATGGTCGCCGCCAGTGTCGGCGGAGACCTGCATGAGGTCGGCCTGAGAATGGTCGCCGACTTTTTCGAGATGGCGGGTTGGGACAGCCACTATCTCGGCGCCAATGTTCCGTCCCGCGACCTGGTGACCAGCCTGGGCGCACGCCAAGCATCGGTGCTGGGGGTGTCGGTCACCATCGCAGCTCATCTGGAGACGGCGGCCGAACTGATCGCCATGGCGCGCGCCGGCTGCGGAACCGGGCTGATCATCCTGGTCGGCGGCTACCCTTTTAACATCGACCCAAACCTGTGGCGGCGCATCGGGGCCGACGGCATGGCGGAATCCGCCGCCGGCGCGGTCGCGGCAGTCGCAACCATCGAGATGGCGCGGCAATGAACGCCGGGAACGGGCTAATCCTGCGCTGTGACCTGGACGGGGCTGTGGTCGAGGTCCTTCATGAGGGCTCAGCCCAGGCCGGACTGATCCGGCCCGGCCAATTGATCAGCGCCGTGGTGGAACGACACAGCGTCGCCCAGGCATTGGATTTTATCGCCTATCTCCGCCTCCGGGGGAGCGCCTGCAACTGGGAGCTGGGCATCATCACCCCCATGGGACTGGAGCCGTTCCGCTTCTCGGCGGCGGCGGCTGGTGACAGCCTGATCGTCGTCGCGCTTCCGGGCGACCAGGAGATCAGCGACCTGACGCAGATCAACAACGAGCTGATCACGCTGCAACGAGACCTGGCGAAGGCCAATGCCGCCCCGAAAGCCGCCAAGTCCGAGGCGGAATTTGCCGTTCGAGCCAAGTCAGAGTTTCTTGCCAATATGAGCCATGAGGTCCGAACTCCGTTGAACGCGGTGATCGGCTTCGCCGAAGCGTTGCAGACCGGGATGTTCGGAAAGGCGCCCACCCCGAAATTTGAGGAATATGTCAACGACATCCACGATGCCGGACGGCACCTTCTCGCCGTTATCAACGACGTCCTGGATATGTCGGCCATTGCGGCCGGCAAGGTTGATCTGCACGAGGAACCGGTCTGCGTCGGGAAGGTGGTCGAGACGGCCATTCGACTGATCGCGTCGCTGGCGGAAAAGGGGCAAGTGACAGTGTGCGATGAGGTTCCGCCCGACCTTCCCGCTCTCCATGCGGACGAGCGGCGATTGAAGCAGATCGTTCTCAACCTTCTCTCCAACGCCGTGAAATTCACTCCCAGGAACGGGACGGTCGGAATTTCCACTCACCTCACCCCGGCGGGACAGATGGGGATCGTCATTTCCGACAACGGCATCGGTATGGACGAAGCCGGTATCACCAAGGCTCTCACCCTTTTTGGTCAGGTGGATTCAAGCTTGGCTCGTTCCCACCAGGGAAGCGGTCTCGGTCTTCCTTTAGTGAAGGCTCTCGTTGAACTGCATGGAGGGACACTGAGCATCGCCAGCGAGATGGGAGTCGGGACCACCGTCACCATTACCTTCCCCGCCGAGCGGGTCGAGGCGGCTTGAGTGCGATGACATCACTGTCCGGGTATGGCGGCTGATGTCCGAGGGCCACGTGGGGGGGGGGGGGGGGGGGGGGGGGGGGGGGGGGGGGGGGGGGGGGGGGGGGGGGGGGGGGGGGGGGGGGGGGGGGGGGGGGGGGGGGGGGGGGGGGGGGGGGGGGGGGGGGGGGGGGGG
>NZ_CAINTR010000048.1 GCF_903853455.1 uncultured Magnetospirillum sp. | reverse complement strand
GCCCGTGCCCACGCCATCACCCGCCGCCATCACCACGATCGATGCCGCCATCGCACAGGAGTTCGGCGGACAAGTGTCTGCCTCACCCTATCGCACCCTCTCCATCCGCGACCTGTGGAAGCGCCCCGGATTGGACTGGCTGATCGACGGCGTGATCCACGCCGGCACCTGTTGCGTGGTCTATGGCGCGTCCCGCTCCGGCAAAAGTTTCCTCGGTCGCGACATGGCCTTGGCAATCGCCCACGGACGCCCATGGGCCGGGCGGGAAACTCGGCAGGGGCCGGTGCTCTACATCGCCGCCGAGGGCGGCCCCGGCCTTCGCGACCGCTTCCGGGCGTGGTTCAACTTCAACGAAGGCGACGACGACGCCCCTTTCGAGGTCCTCGACGACCGCCCCGATCTGATGGCGGCCTTGGCCGACGGCGACCTTGGCCGTGTCGTCGCCACCGCCCGCGACTTGACCGCGCGATGGGGCGCGCCACCACTGGCGATCTTCATCGACACCCTCGCCAAGTGCTCGGGCGGCGGCGACGAGAACAGCGCCCGCGAGATGGGGCGGTTCGTCGCCAACTGCGAGACGCTTTCCCGAACGTTCAGCGCGGCTGTGGTGGTCATCCATCACAGCGGCAAGGATGCCAGCCGGGGACCGCGCGGATCGGGCGCGCTGCACGCCGGCTTCATCGCCACGATCGAAGTCAGCCGCCAAGGCCAGCAAATCACCGTCAGCGGCCAGAAGCAGAAGGATGGCCCCGAACTGCCGGATCAGGCGTTCGAGATGTTGAGTTTGGCGTGGTCGGATACCGACGACCACCAAACCCGATCCTCGTGCCTGCTGTTCCCTGCCAACGGCACCATTGCCTCGGCATCATCAGCCCCGGTGGCGACCGATGTTCTAGTCGCGGTCCTGGCCGCTTCCGGGCCGCAAGGTTTGACCGGCTCCGATTGGGAGCAACAGGCCAAGGCTGGCGGGATCGCCCGCAGCACCTTTTTCGAGGCCCGCAAAAAGGCCGTGGCAGCCGGTCGGGTGATCGAGCGCGAGGGGCGTTTCGTCGCCGCCTCCGAATGAAGTGCGAGGGTTTACGACAGACTACGGCGGACTCTGTCTGCCGCAGTCCATAGGCTGGGACGAAGCATTGCTCGGCAGGACGCGACGGCGATGTGCGGGCGGATGGGACGATCGCGCGGGCCAGTCGGATCGGGGACGGTGCCGCTGGAATGGCATTCGAAGGGCTGTGCCCTTCACCCCAGGAAGCAGGCAGACAATGGCAGCCACAGTCCGCCATATTCTCACCTGCGGACCTCACGACCGCGATATTACTTGGGCTGGCTCCCGTGGTGGCTGGTTAAGGTGCGAGTGCCGTGATAGTAAGATTTGGCTGTTCTGACTAAGGATGATGGGGGATTGCTGCGATGACCGAACTGACCATCAAGGGGAAGGAGTTCGTCCATAACCAGATCGAAGCCAAGCGACGCAGGCCATGGAAAGGAGAGGAAGAAGTTAGGATCGCCTGGGTTTCCGCCCTGGAACAAGCCCTCAGCATCCACTTCGACGCCGAAAGGGCAAAAAAGGACAGCAGCTACAACAACGTCATCATCGAGTTCAAGGCTCCCGGCCTGTTCAATGGGATGAAGGGAAGTGCCAAGTTCATTGAGGCCACGGAACACCGCCTCCTCCCATATATCATGCGGGAGTCCAAGAAGTCGGGATTGCCGCAGGAAGATTACATCGGCATCGCCATTGATGGGGATCATATCTGCTTCGCGCAGGTTCGAAACGGGGTGATCTTTTCCCAGCACCTAATCCCATTCTCGGAGCACGCCGTCGACCTCGTAATCCATGCCATCCGAGCCGACATCCGCCGCGCAGTCACGGCTGAAAATCTTCTCGCCGACTTCGGGCACGGAGCAGAGACCGCAGATACCTTGATGCAGGCCATGGCAGACGCATTGTCTGCCGAGTTATCGGCGCCAGGGAACTCGAAGATTAAGATGCTGTTCGAGGAATGGCGCACGCTCTATGGCCAAGTGGCAGACATGTCGGTGCTGCAAGCTGATGCAATCGGGAGGGAGATCGGCTTTGTGTGGAATGGGCGGAAAGACCTTTCCATGGCGGGTAGATTGTTCGTAATCCACTCCTATAACTCCCTCTTGATCAAGCTCTTGGCGGCAGAGATCGTGTCGGCACATGGTTTGACGACCGTGCAGCAGCCGGCACAGGCGATGGCCGCGCTGCTTGATGACCAAGTTCTTTTAGAGCAGCTATCCAATGATATCGAGCGGGCCGCGATCTTCGCCCAGGCTGGTATAGAGGGCTTCGTGGAAGAGGCCATTTTCAGCTGGTATCTTGATGTGGCCGGAAAGGAAAGCGGAGCGCTTATCGTGCCAGCGCTTCGCGGCCTTTTGGCGACCCTGTCCCTTTATCGCGCCGACCACCTTTCTCGCACCCGCGATGTTCTGCGTGACCTCTATCAGGGACTTGTTCCCGGCAGATTGCGTCAGAGCCTAGGGGAGTTCTATACCCCGGACTGGCTCGTCGATTTCACGGTGGATCAAGCACAGGATGGCACATGGCTCACAAAGCGGGTTCTCGACCCGACATGCGGCTCTGGCGCATTCCTTTCAGCGATCATAAGGCGCCTCCGTGACGAGGCGGTTGCCGCCGGCTGGGACACCGAACGGATAGTAAAACATCTGCGGCTTGTCATGTTGACCCATCACCTTCCTTTTGGGATGGCTTGACCCGTTTTCTCGGCCCGGTGCCGTCGATCTGGTCGCCGTCCTGGGTCTTGCGTCGGCGGGGGCCTTTTCGGATCACGGGCTGATTTTTCCGGGGG
>NZ_CAINTR010000047.1 GCF_903853455.1 uncultured Magnetospirillum sp. | reverse complement strand
GCCATACCCGACCGTCGATGGCGGTCATGTCGCCCAGGTTGGGGATCGCCGGGTGGCGGTGGGCCAGCACCGCGCTGGGGAACGGTTCGATCTCGGCGAAGAAGGCGGGCCGCCAGCCCAGTGGCTCCCACGCCACCGTGGCGGCCTCAATGCCGCTGCATACCGAGCCGTAGACCAGCCCAGGAGCGCACGACAATGCGCCGACGGCCGGCGGGACCGGCTCAGAATGAGCGAGTTGCATGGGTGTGGTGACCGAAAACGGAAACGCCCGCGAGGGCATTCCCTGCGGGCGCTAGGTGTGTGGATCACCAGAAAGGCGGCGCTCCATCATGCTGCGGATTTTGTCAAAATTTGTTCGCCGTGTTCAGCGATTTCTTCAACTTTTTTGTTCGAACACTTTTTCCGTTTGCGTACAACGGGTTGCGCCTTCGGCACGGGTAGCAGGACCAGCATGGCATCGGCCTGAGCGATCTGGGGCCGCGCCGCCGCCCGTACCGCGTCGGGCTCCAGCAGGGCCATGGTGCAGACTTCGCGGAAATCCTTTCCCATGCCCAATAGCCAGGTGCGGGCCTGGTCGCGGTGGATCATCCGTTCCACCGATGGCCTGGCTTTCTTCTTCCCGCCCGGCTTTCCCTTCAACAGGCCGAGGGTGGCATCGGTGAGGGCTTGATCGATGACGGCGCGCCACAGCGCCACTTCGCCCTGGGCGGCGGTGGTGTTCATGCTGACGGTCCTTGTCGGGAGGAAGGCGGGGGCTGCGATGCGCGCACCCCTGTCGATCATGGTGCTCATTCTGTCAAATCCTGTTCACGGTGTTCAGGGGTTTTTTGTTCGAACAACTTTTGTCCTTCTTTTCAGGATGATGCGGTTGCGCATCGAGCCGCGCCGCGATGATCGCCAGGGCGGCCACCCACTCCTGCCAGGCTTTGGTGCGGCCCATGCCCACCCGCCAAGTGAGCGCCTTCCACGGCACATTGCAGGCGCGCAGCCAGACGATCCGGGCGGCATCGGGTTCGAGCCAGCGCAGCCAGCCGAGGGTCTCGTCCATGCGGTCGATGGCTGCGGCGGCAGGCGGACCCCGGCGAACCTTGGCCTGCTCCCAACCGAACGCCTCCCAGTATTCGCGCAGGATGGGTGGCCAGGTGGTGACGTATCCCTGGATGCGGACAACGGGCAGACGCTCCAGGGTGGCGGCGGCTTCTTCCATCCGTTCGGCGACGACGGAGGCGGTCCAGCGGGTGTCAGCCATGGATATCCTCCTTGCCGGGACGGCTTCCGTACAACTTGGCGCCGAGCTGGCGGATCAGTTCGCGTTCGGGCCAGGTGAGACGGTCGTCGTCTTCGGCGACGACCAGGACACCGCGTTCCTGCCAGCCGTCGCGCTTGACCTGCTCGGGGTCGCGGCGAGTGCCGCCGAAACCGGGGGGATGCCACTTCATCGCACACCTCCGTCGGTGTCGATGGCCCACAGCAGGATGGCCAAGGCATCGGCCTCGTTGTCGTCTTCGGGGTTGAAGCCGCGCGCTCGGACAGCGGCGATCACCGCGCCTTTGTTGGCGTTGCCCTTGCCGGTGACATGCCGCTTGATGGTGCCGACCGGCACACCCTGATAGGGGATGTGGTTGAGTTCGCACCAGGCGGTGAGATGGGCGAGGAATCCGCCGTAAATGTGGGCGGCGTCGGTGCCGGCATGCCGCCTGACTTCTTCGAAGCAGACCGAGCCGATGCCTTTGGCGCCAGCTTCCAGGTGGTCGAGCCACGAGCGGAAGCGCAGGTAGCGCATGCCGCCGCCCTCGTACCGCCCCGGACGGAACGTCATGGTGCCGGAGACGATGACGCCGTCGGCCAGTCGCATGGCCCATCCGGCGGTGGTGCCGAGGTCGAGGGCGAGCAGCCCGGAATGGCGGATTTCTGCCGTGGTGACGGATGTGACGGGTTCCCCCTTATCCTCTTCACACGCGTGCGCATGCGCACGCGTAACGGTGATAACCGGGAGATCCGTCACATCCGTCACCGCCTTGATATCATTAAGCTTACTATTGATTGTCATGGTCAGAACTCCATCTCCCCGTTTGACCCTGTGTCGCCCAGCAACCGAAGGCCGCGGAAATGGCGTGCGGTCTTGCTGCGCCACTGTTCCAGGCCCCGGTTGGTCAGGCTTTCGGCGAACCGTTTGATCGAGCCGACGAACTCCCCGTTCGCCTCGGCCCAGTTCTTCCAGTCGGCATAGAGCGCGGCAGTCGTCTCGGTGTGGTTGGCGCCGCGCTCACAGCGCTCGTCCAGCCATCGACCGAAGGCGTCTTCCGCCTCGAAATACTCGTCGGTCGCAGCCATCACCGCCGCCGGAGCCCGGAGGCCGGTCCGCTGCCACGCCAAGCACCCCTCGATCGCCCAGGCCAGAATGCCGTCGCGTTCGGCCAGCAGCCGGTCGGAGAGATGTTTGTCGCGCTGGGCAGGCGGGATGGTGATGGTGAACGGCACCATGTGCAGGCGCCGCCGCATCGCCTCGTCGACGTTGCGGATGGCCGGCTTATGATTGCCGGCCACCAGCAACTTGAACTGCGGAATGAACTCGAAGAAATCCTGGCGCATGAAGCGGGCGGTGATCTTGTCGCCGCCAGTCAGGGCCTTCAGCTTGCTTTCCGCCCAGCGACGCCCCTGCTCGGTCTCGATCGATGTGACGACGCGGGCGCCGCGCAGCCCGGCCATGTCTGTCGGGTGTCGCTCGGAGGTGGTGGCCATGAACATGTCCATCGCCGCCACCGTGGCGTAGTCGCCGAGGATGGCGGTCAGGGTGTTGGCGAACACCGACTTGCCGTTGGCCCCGGTGCCGTAGAGGAAGAACAGCGCGTGCTCGCTGGTCGCGCCGGTCAGGCAGTAGCCGGCAACGCGCTGGAGGTAGGACTGGAGGTCGCGATCACCGCCAGTGACCGTGGCCAGGAATTGCCGCCAGGTCGGGCAGTCGCCATGCGGCGTGGCGATGGTGATCTTGGTCATCGCCTGCAGCCGGTCATGTGGCGCCAGACTGCCGGTGCGCAGATCGACCACGCCGCCCGGGGTGTTCAGCAGCCAGGGATCGCGGTCCCAGACCTCGGTGGTCGCCGCGTGGCAGCGATCAGCGCGGGCTAGCCGCTCCACCGCCGACACGGTCGCCGCCGTTGACAGTTTGGCGCGCAGCTTGGCCGTCCGGCAGGTCGCGGCGGCATCCCGGCAGATGCGCCGGGCGAGATCATAGGCCAGCAGGGTGCTTTCCCGTTCCCAGCGGCAGCCGGTCCAGACCAGCCAATGGCCCCAGCCGGCGACGAAGCGCCAATCCTCGGCATGCTGCCGGGTGAAGCCGACCGCCAGTGCATCCTCAGTGAAGGCCACCGGCACGGGATCACCATCGTCTGCGGCATCTGCCGCATCCTCGGGTTCATCTTCGTCCTGCTGGGCATGCTGCTGATCGCGCTGCCACAGGCGCTCGGCCTCATGGCGCAGCCGTTCGACCGGCCACGGCGGATCGATGCGCGCATCGTTGTAGGCGACGATCTCGTCCCAGGACTGCGCCGGGGTGACATGGCCTTCACGGCAGCGCCGGATCCAGTAGCCGATGACACGGGACAGCGCGTCGAACCGAGTGGTGCCATCGATGCCGCCCTCGCGGACCCGCTGGCCGAACAACTCGGTCACAGCGCCCCTGGCGGTGCCGGCATCGTTGAAGTCCATCCACGACGCGCCTTGCGCGCCTATCATAAGGTTTGGCGGCGAGGCCGCCGACGCCCCTTCACCGTCGAGCGGTGGCATTGCCAGCACAGCCTCAGCCAAGTCGCCGAGATCGCGCTCGACCTGGCTCGATCCGAGAATTTCGACGAGACGGGGAACCCCGCTTTTGGCATGGACGGTGCCGGCCACGCGGATCGGCTGATGGGCCGAGCGGAACGACGGGTCGCCGCCGACCTTGGTGGCGATGGCATGGCGCAAGCGGCAGACGGTGACGATGTCCTCGCCCTCCGCCGGCTCAGTCAGGCGCCAGTAGAGGTGCAGCTTGCGCTGGCCCTCGGCGGTGATGCCGCCCGAGGCCACTTCGAGGGTAGCGGGACCGAGGTGCTGGACGAGGTGATCCCGTTTTCCGGCGATGTCGCCATGGTCGAGATCGACCAGCACCACTTGGGTCTGCACCACGTCTTCGGCCTTGGCTTCGCCTGGCGCGGCGACCGTGCCGGGCACGACGAACAAGGCCATGTCGGCACCCGACGCCCAGGCCGCCTGGACGGCCAGCTTGGCGGCGATATCAGCATCGGCTTCGATGAACGGCGTGTGCGGCGGCTGGCCGGCGGTCCCCTTCTCGGGCAAGGCACGCACCGGCACCCAGCCGTCGCAGTATCCGAACACCACCTCGGCGTAGGCGGCGATCATCGCCTGGTTCGGTGCCACCGGTGGCGGCACGGGGATCGAGTCCGGCGCCGTCATGCCCAGCACCTCCCTTTCCAGGGACAGAACCGGCATTCGAAGAAGTCGGGATCGGAGGCGAGGCGTGGCAGGAGGTCGCCGGCATCGGTGGCACGCAGGATGCGGACGGCACGGTCGCTGATCCGCTGCGCCAGCGCGCCGTCGAAGGGCACCAGTTCGTGATGGAGTTCGGCGGTGTCCTTGTTGATGGCGGTGAACAGCGCCGGGTTGGTGGCAATGCCCGCCACCGTGCCTTCCATATAGGCCTGATAGAGGGCGATCTGGGCGGCGTAGACCGGCTTGGCTTGGACCACGCCCTTGGCGACGGTTTCGCGCCAGTTCTTGGCGTTCATGGTCTTGCATTCCCACAACGCCGGATAACCGAGGTCGGGGAGATCGGGACCGGCGGCCATAATGCCGTCGACATGGCCGCGAACCCGCCCACCGGCGACCGCGAAGCCGAACTGCTCACCGTCGGGCCGGTTGCCCTTGCGGGTGTAGAGGTCGAAGCCAGCCTGCCGCAGCCAGCGGATGGCCAGATCCTCCAGGACGTGGCCGATGGCGAATATCCGCAGCGTCTGGCCGTTGAAGTCGCCACCCTCGTCTTTGGGCGCACCGGCGAATTCGAACTGCAGGGCGCGCTCGCAGGCGTGGCCAAGACGAGAGCCGCCGAGATACGACCGGGGCTGCGTCCGGGATCGCTCGTCCTCCAGGCCGGCGTCGATCACCTTGTTCAACAGATCGGCAAATTTAGGGCGCCGGTTATAGTCCAGCATGGTCGCCTCCCGCATTCGAGCGATGGGCCAACCCATGGCAGGTTGAACAGAGCCACTCGACTTCCAAAGGCTTCTGGTAATCGTGGTGATGAGCCTCGAGGTCAGTGACGCAACCGCATCGCTGGCACCAGACCGGCACGATCAGTTGGCAACGCTGAACCGCCTTCCGCACAAGGCTATGGGCACGGTGCTTTTCGCGGTGTTTTTGGCGGTAACGGTCCTGCGCTTCCCTATGCCGCTCGGGATCGCGGCACTCCCTCGCATATTGCTTCTGGTATTCGCGATGGCAGTCGAGACACCATGCCTGACGACCATCCAGGCTCCGGCGCCGAAGACCAAATTCCTCAGCCGGCTTTACCTCATGACATTGGCTGCAGTGTTTCATCAGAAGGGAATCTCCATGCTGTCGGTGCCGGCCTGGGCGCGCATGGCGTCCTGGAATGCTTCGACGGCGGCTTCGATCAAGCTCAGGACCTGGACCTCGGTAAGGTCGGCAAGACGCTTGTCCCAGCCGATCTCCTCCATCAGTTCGGCCACCGGCTTCATGGCGGCGCGGATGGCCGCCTCTTCCTGTTCGGTGAGGTCAACCATGGCCGGCGACCTCCGCGCCAAACGCGCCCAGAAGCCTTGGCAACCCATCGAACAGAACCAGACCGGCGGCCGGCGCCGCCCCAGGGGCGTGGGTGCCCGTTTCTTCGGCTTTGGCGGCGATGCCGCCGGGCGCACCGGGTCGAACCAGCCAAAGCCACGGGTCGGTCGTCGACAGACGGCACAGAGCGTTCCACGCGGATGCCACGCCCGCAGCCGGGCGGCAGCCTGATCGGACATCGGAGATCTCCATCATGCAGCCCTCCCGATCACAGCCTCGTCGGCGTCGAACACCAGCGAGCGGATGGCCTGCCGGTTGAACCGGAACGCCAGCAGCGCCGACGCCTGATAGCGGGTCAGGCTGAAATCCTGCCGGCACTCGGCCGGGAGCAGGGCAAGCTGCTTGTCGGTGGGGGACTGGTTCAGCCAGCGGCGGGTCTTGTGCGCGGTTTCATCGGACTCGTTCTGGTTCAACCAGTCGTCCGCTGCCGCCAGACAGACCGTCCGCTCGCCGACCGCCAGCAGGTGGGGGCGCTGGCGTTGCATGCCGCCGATGCCATACCAGCGACCGTTCAAAAAGAAGATGCCGCCCCAGGCATTGAAGCCGCTGGCCACCAGCGCCGCGTCATCGCCGAACAGATCGCACCAGCGGAAGCTGGAACGCTTCAGCAGATCGATCTCGGTCATGACGAAGTCGCCGAGCGGCGTCCCGGCATTCGCGGCGGAACGCTCCCAGACATGGCCGCAGAGGGGGCACTCGGTGACGCCCAAGGGCACCACCGCACCGCATTCCGGGCATTCCTTGGTCGGGGCCTCTCCGGTCTCCTCACTGCCGGCGAGATCGATGTCCTGCTCCAGCGATCCATGCAGGAGGGACGATGTGCCGAAATCCAGCACGATGCAGTCGGTCTTGATCAGTCCGGGATGTTCCTCCGGATTGACGGTGCGCAGACCCCGGCCGACCATCTGGATCAGGGTGCTCTTGTAGGAACTGGGGCGCAGCAGCACGACGCAGGAGGTGGGAGGATGGTCCCAGCCCTCGGTCAGCACCGCGACGTTGACCACCACCCGGATCTGGCCGGACGCATAGGCGGCCAGCGCCGCCCGCCGTTCGGTCTCGCCCATCTCGCCGGTGACCAGGACGGCGGAAACACCGGCGTCGACGAAGGCCGACGTGACGCTGCTGGCGTGATCCACGGTGGAGCAGAACACCACGGTCTGGCGGTCGGCGGCCTTTGCCTGCCAGTGGCGAATGACCGCGTCGGTGACCGGGCGGTTGTTCATCACCCGCGCCACCTCGGTCATGTCGAAATCGTCGCCGGAGCGTCCAACCCGGGCGAGGTCTTCCTGCACTCCGACATCGATGACGAAGGTGCGCGGCGGCACCAGATGGCCCGACGCCACCAGTTCGCCGATGCGGATTTGGTCGGCGACGTTGGAGAAGACCGGCCGCAGCCCCTTGCGATCACCCCGGTTGGGGGTGGCGGTGACGCCGTAGATCCGACACATCGGATTGCGGTGCAGCGCCAGGTCGATGATCCGCCGGTAGCTGTCGGCGGCGGCGTGGTGGGCCTCGTCGATCACCAGCAGATCAAGAGCCGGCATGGCGTCGAGGTTGGACTGGCGGGCGAGCGTGGGCACCATGGCGAAGGTGACCTGGCCCCGCCACGATTTCTCCCCGGCATCGACCACCGAGGTGGTGATCGCCGGATTGACCTTGCCGAACTTGCCCCGGTTCTGTTCGGTCAACTCGTCGCGGTGGGCCAGCACGCAGGCCTTGGCGTCGGTGCCGCCGATCATTTCGCCGGTGGTCGCCGACAGCATGATGGTTTTGCCGGCGCCGGTCGGGGCGACACCGAGGGTGTTCTGATGTTCGCCGAGCGCGCGGACGCTACGCTCGACGAACAGGCGCTGGCGGGGACGCAGCAGCATGGCCGATTCCCGTTACTGCGCCCAGGAGGGGCGGACGCCACCGGCGGCGGGAGCCGGTGTCGGCGGTTTCGCGGCGGAAGCCGCAGAACCCGCCCCTGCGGTGGCGGAGCGCGCCACCGGGGTGAGCCCCATCAGCGCGGCATACTCCTTGTGGTCGGGCATGATGGCGGCGCGGATCTCGTTCTTCTCCTCGCCGTTGGCATCGGTGCCGATGTCGATGCGGGCGACGAACTCCAACCCGTCGATGTCGGCGAAGCCGCTGATACGGCGGGCCGCCTGTGCCTGCGGGGAGTCATCCTTGTTGGGAATGCCGCGGGCGGAGTTCAGCATGCCGCGGACGAAGGCGCGGCCCATGTTGCCCCAATCCGGCCCCTTGGGACTGGAAAGGCCGATCAGGGTGAAGATCTTGCGGCGGGCATAGGGACCCTCCAGCACCGTGAACTCGCCGCTGAGATAGACGGCGCCGGTAGTGCCGCGGGTGGCATAGCCGCCGGTCCAGCCCTGGGCCGGATCGTCATAACCGCCGGGCCGGATGGTGAGCCGGACCTTGGCGAGCGCACCTTTCGGGATCAGATTTGCCGCAGGGGCTTTGTTGAAATCGTTCCATGAAGCGGACATGGCTTAACGCTCCTTTCGTCAGGATTGGGCGTGATCGGGATTGGCGGGGGTGGGCTCGGCGGAGTCCGGGCGGCGGAACTCCAACCTCTGGGCGGCCGGTTTGACCGGGCCGCGGATCTTGTCCATCAGGCGGCCCAGATGCGGCTCCTCGATCAAATCGAGGCGGCCACTGCGATCCTTGGCGGGATAGCCCCAGGAGTTCAGGGTCTGGCAGACGAACGCGCGATAGAGCTTGCCGTCCTCGCCCTTGATCTCCGTCATCGTGATGACCTGATCGACGATCCCCGGCAGTTCGAGGCCGGTCTTGGCGCCATCGATCTGGGGCACGAAGACCTTGCGGTTGAAGTCGTCGAGCTTTTCGTCCAGCACGCCGACGAAGATGACGTTCTTGCCCCGCGTGTGCTGAAGGTGGGTCAGCCACGCGATCATCTCGCGACCGTGCAGGCCATAGGCGCCGCGAATATCCGCTTTGCCAGTCTTGTCGGAGAACGCCTCGGGCTGGCCGCGACACCACTGGAAGCAGAGCCGCCCCGCCACGGTGATCGAGTCGATGAACACAGTGTCGTAGCGATCCAGCACCGTCGGGTCGCCGAAGCGCTCGCAGACGGCGTCGTAATGGGCCTGGCTGAAGGGCTGGTCGTCGCGCAGCGCCGGATTGGGGCCGCCGATGAACACCGCGAAATCGCGGCATTCCGGCCAGGTCCGAGGCCGGATGGTGTCGCCCGGCCAGCCCTCAATGGCGAGATCGCCGGCTTCCAGATCCATGAACAGGGCCGAGGAATACGGCTGGCCATTGGCCAGGGTGGTGCTCGACATCAGCGTCCACAGCAGCGAGGTCTTGCCGATGCCGGGCTTGCCGAAGATGCAGGCCTTGATGCCACGGGGTTCCGCCAACCGCTCGTCGGCGGTGATGATGCGGAACCCCGTGGAAGCGGAGGGGAAAGGCGCATTCATCAAGCGACCTCCTCGTGACGGGCGGCCGCCTCGACCGCACCATCGCTGCCGACGGCACCGACCTTGCGGGCGAGGTCGTGGAGGTGACGCAGCGCCTCGATCTCGCGGTAGAGCGCGGAGGACTTCTGGTTGAGGGCCTGGATCGCGAAGCTGATGTCGTCGACGGTCGCCGCGTCGATCGCTTTGGTCTCTCCGGCACGGTCACCGAGGGGCGGGACCTCGATGCTGTCGGGCAGCGCGGACAGCCACGACTTCTTGCGCAGGCGCTTGAGTGGGTTACTGAACATGGCGGGACTCCTTGTTGTCGCCTTGCACCGGATGCCGTCGCTGGATGCTGCTGCCGGGCTCCGACGCCGCGCGGAGCATTTGCGGTCCAGGTATTCCCCCGAGGGGTGTTCCATTCCCTGGAAAGCCCGGCATGAAACCGTGGTGGGCGCCGCCGTCGGCTCAGGCGGCCTCCGTGGCGGGAGGGGTTGGGGGAATGGCGACGTAGATCGCGAAGAGCGGCGTGTCGTCGCCGGCAGTGCCTGCATCCTCGATGCGGTAGTCGGCGCCGGTATCGATGACCTCGCCCAACTCCCACCGCCGGAACAGGCCAGGCAGGCGGAGAAACTGGTGGGTGCAGAAATCACTCATCGGGAGGTCTTCCCTGGTTGCCGGCCGGCCTTCCCGGCCCGATCGAAAGGAAAACGCGGGTCTGCGCGGCGGATTGGGACAGGCCCCGGTCACTTTTCTTTCAGGGCATCGCGCAGGCGGCGGATGGCGCGCTGGTAGCGCTTGCGCACGGCGTCGTGGCTGATGCCCAGACGGTCGGCGATCTCGCTCTGGCCTTCCCCCATCACCACGACCGCGACGACGATGCTGGCATCGCCGCCGACGAGGCTGGTCAGGACCCGACCGATGGCATCCGCCTCGGCATCCGCATCGATGCCGGGCGGAATATCGAAGAAGGCGGATGGCGGTCGGGCGTCGGGGCCGAGATCATCCGGTTCCGGCATTTCTCTGCGCAGTGCGGCCTCAGCCCACCCCCGGCGCAGACCATCCCGGATGTCGCGCTCGACGTTGGCAATCAGGGTGGCGGCGACCCGATGGATGCGGCCGAGGTCGGCCCGGTGAACCTCCATGGCGAAGCGGCCGGCCACTTCGGAAACGAGCTCGGCGGGATCGCTCCGGAAATGGCGCCACAGCCGCCGATAGAGGGCATCGAGCCCGGGCCACAGCGCCAACCACACCATCGTGGTGGCGGCATCTTTGCCGTCACCGCGCTGCGCTGCGCTCACCAGAATCGCCAGGATGCGGTTTTTGTCGTCAGGATCGGCATCGCGCCGGTGCAGGAAATCGAGCACGGCGCCGGGATCGGCGAAACGTGCCAGGCCGGGATGCGACCGCTGCAGATCCAGATATTGCCGGCGGGAGGAATGGAGAGCGATAAGCCGCGTGAGATCCGCATGGATCGACTGCCAAAGATGGCGCACGAGATGCCTGCCTTACGGCCGGGCATCGGGTGCCTCCTCGTGGCCTGGTCAGGGCGTCGTGCGCCTCTCGGTGGGATGGAAATGAGGGGAGACGGCTACGGCCTCGTCGGCCCGCTCGAACGGGGCGAGTTGGACAACGATGCAGGATTGGGAAGTTCGTTCAGGGTGCTGCAACCGCGGCAAACACCTGTGGCCGGAAAGCCGACCAGGAATTCGTGGCCGCGGGCAAAACGCAGGTGAAGGCGGCCGTCACGCAGAATCCCCAGCAGCTTGCCGCAGCGGGGGCACCGCCATTCGATTTCCTTGTCCATCTTGATCTCCCGTGGTGTTGGTCACGGGAGACACCATGGGCCGGCAGTCTGTACGGGAAGCGGACGCCGCCTGTATGGAGGCTGTAGCGCCGCCGGGATCAGGAATCGGGCAGGAAGACGAAAGCGAAGGTGACGCCCGGCTGCGGGCGGAACGCGTATACCGCGTGACCCTCTTCGTGCCGGATTGTGGGAAAGATTCGCCAGGAGGCGCGGCCGGACCCACTGTCGAAAAGCGCCCGTGCCCGCTGGAAGATCTGTTTGCCCTGAGCGAGATCGGGACCAGTGACATTCGGGTCGTAATGGCTGCGGCTCGTCACGGCGGCCAAGATGGTGCTGAAATGCGAGGCTGGCACCTTGTCGCCGGCCACGGTGCCCGCCTTCAGGACAGTGCCGCGGCGCTGGTCCGCGAACACATCGTAGCGACTGGCATCGGCCACCAGTTCGGCGTACTGCCGGTCATCCAGATCATGCCAATCGGGGGGCAATGCGCCGTCGCAGACCAGCGCCCGCGCCACCACTCCCATGGTCGCCGCCGGCTGCCCGCGACTTTCCGTCCGGCCGAGGGAGTCGAGAAAACGCCGGGGATCGGCGGCGGCGGTGAAGCCATCGGCGGCCATATCCAGCACGTCCGACAGAACGACGATGGCGGCGCCGACGGTCCGGGCATCACGTTCGATGCCGTCGGTCAGGAAGCGGGCCGTGGGCAGCAGCACCACGAACGGCCGGCCGTTTTGCCGGCTGGCGAGGGCGCCCAGCGCCTCGGCATAGTGCTTGGCGGAGAAACGAATGACGAGGAAGGCGGGATGGCGGGTCGCCGGTGCGGCGGCGAAGGAGCCGATCCGGTGAATGCCGGCGATACCGTGGACGGCTTCCGGCTGCGCCTGGATGCCGAGGGCACTTCCCACGCGGCGGCACAGGGCCGCCATGTCCAGCGACAGCAGCGCCACGTCGCTGGCCGACACGACGATGTCGGCACATTGCGCCGGCCGGCTTCCGCAGACGAGTTGGTACTCGCCGTCGATCTCGATCACCGACCGCGAGCAGCCGTCACCCCGGCTGCCGGCACAGGGAAATGTGTTGGCGATGCGGCCCTGGCGGAGGATTCCCTGCCGTTCCAGGAAGGTGGCAAGGTCACCGCCAAGCTGCGCGTGGACATGACGGCGCGGACCGCCGAAGCGGGGCGCGGCCTCAAGCCGCGTCCACCAATCCATCAGCATCGGCATGGCTGGTAACCAAGAAGCTGTTGGCACGCAGGAACGCCTCGGTCACGTTGCCATCACGGTCCCGATCGTATTCGGCGACATTGGGAAGGCGGATCTCGAGCTTACGGTCCCGCCCGCCACTGCGGTATCCCAAAGCGAAGCAGGCCCTGACGATTTCGCCGGGAGGAACGACCACTTCGCCGCAGGCTGCGATGGATTCCGCCAGATCGTCGCCCTTGAGCTGGATCTGGCGGCAGTCGGTGCCGTCCATTTCCACCAGCACCTCGGTGAGACGCGCGCTATCGAGACCATCGACCAGGGTCAGCACGCCGCCGGTGCTGCGCAGGGACTCCAGCGAATAGGGCGCGGCATCCACGAAGAAGGCCGCACTGCCGGCCAGCGCCGATCCGAACGCCTCCCGGTAGGCGTTGCGCTCCGGTTCATAGCTGGCGTGAATCCTCAGAATGCCGCTTCCGGTGTCGTAGATGACCGAATCATGTTTCTGGGGACGCCAGCCCAGGCGGGACAGTTCGAGATGGCTGGTGATGCTGCCGTCGCTGCGGAACAATCCGCCATGGGTGAGAAGAACGCGAATCTCTCCGCCCTCTTCATAGGTGAAAAGCTCGCAGGTGGAGGTCCGCTTTCGCTCCGCGAACCATGGTCCGAGGGTGGCCCTGATCATGCCGAGGCCCGCCTCCACGTCGCCCATGGCGAATCGCCGATCGTCTTGCGAGCGGTACTCGTAGTAGCGCTTCACTTGGCGAACGACCATTTTCTCGTGGCAGACCCGGATCAAGTGCGGATGCTGGAGAAGGACGAGGACGGCAAAGTCTCCGGCAGACACATCGTCGGGAATCTGCCCCAGGTCGATGCCGCGACGTCCCGCCTCGTCGAAGATTCGCTGATGCCCGTCCTCGTCGGCCAGTTCATCGAGCACATACAGGTCACGCAGGAGTGTGCCCGGCATATTCTCATCTGGTGTCGTGAGTGCCGCGAGCAATAGGCGGGCGCAACTGTCGTCGTTGGTCAGGGCAGCCACGTCGACACCGTGCCGCGCGAAAAATTCGGCGTGCCCGGCCAGCAGCGGAGCCAGAAAGCGCGGCTTGTCGATCGACTGAAGGAAGGTGAGGCTGCTGAAATTCCTGAACCGAAGCTGCGGCATGAATTGTCCCCTGACCGATAGAGAACCCGATGGACCCAATCCCTAGAACGCGCGCATCTGCACCGCTGCGGCATCCTCGACCAGATGAAGGTCGAGCAGGCGGTAGCACATGGCCTCGTTGGAAACGTTGGAAAAACTTCCCCCTACGATGACATCGTCGGCCAGCGACCGCAGACGCGGATCGAGAACGCCCGCCTTCCGGCTGGCATCCAGACCATCCCAGGCCGCCGGCTTGCCGTCGCAGATCTCGAGCGTGGTCCCCCGCACGGCCGAGGCCGGCATCAGAAGCCGGGCGGCGAACTGGTCGGCCTGCCACTCGGCCGGAGCCTTGCTCTCCCTGGCCCGGCACACGACGGTCGGTGCGGCATCGGCCGCAGCCGGGAACAGCGACAGCGTCATCGCTTCCATTTCCAGCAGCGGTCGATGAAGCTGCCAGTGGCCGATTTCATGGGCCACGGTGAACGCGAAGCGCCCCTCCTTGCCCTCCAGCGATTGATCGACGCAGACCTTGCGCTTCTCAAACCATGTCGCTCCCAGGACGTCGGGCATGCCGAGCAGCGACTTCAGGTCGGCAATCTCCAGCACCAGCCCCAGATAGCCCTCGACAATTTCGTCCACATCAATGGGCGGCTTCGTCGGCTCATTGCGCCATGTGCCGTAACGCCGAAGCAAATCGGCAACGGCTTGATCGATCTCGGAGGATCTCAGAAAGGGCACCTTGATCTGGCGCATCAGTTCTCGTCCTTGGCCTTGTCCAGCAATTCCATCAACTTCTCGACCGACACGTTCCGCCCCTGGGCTTGGCGCAGAAATTCCGGCATGCCCGGACTGCCCTTCACGTAATCGGTCACCTGGCTCGACACCTTTCCCGCCGCCGCCATCAGGTCGTCGAAATTCTCCTGAAGAACCTCCGCCAGACGGCGAATGGCGTCCTCCCCAGGAACCGCCTTCTCGGCGCCGGTCTCGACCCGCGACAGGAAGGTGGCCGACAGATTAGCGCGTTTGGCAGTTTCCCTCAGTCCAAGCCCCAGTTCCGTCCGCCTGCGGCGGATGCGAGTGCCGAAGCCCTCCGTATTCATCCCGATCTCCCCATTTCCGCCTGTACCCTAAACCCTAAACGATTAGAGCGTCAAGAGCTTGTCCCAATCGCTGATCGAACTCCGCGTTCTCTCTGGGAACGCCGAATTCCGATGCGCGACGGACACCATGCACAACGCCCTTCACCCCGATCATATGACCGCCGCCGAGCGCCTCGACGAGGTTGCCGAGATCCTGGCCGCCGGGATCATCCGCCTGAAGGCACGGAAGTCCAGCGGAATATCCGTTGACCGTGGAGACAGTTGCCTCGACTTCACGGCCCCCCAGCGTGGTCATGTCTCCGTCAACCGACGGAGGAAAGCCCCTTGACCGATGAACCGCTGCTTGCCCGCCTCGCGGCGCTGAAGACCGCGCCGATCCCCGATTTGAAGGCGCTGTGGCACGATCTGTTCGACGCCGAAGCCCCGCCATACAACCGAACCTTTTTGGAAAGCCGGCTGGCCTACCGGCTTCAGGAACTGGCTTATGGCGGGCTGGCGGTGACCACCGTCGCCCGGCTGGAAAACATGGCCGACGATTTCGACACGACCAAGGGCCGCCGCAAGCGGGAGCGGGACCGGCCCATCGCCGGCACCCGTCTGGTGCGCGAATGGAAGGGCGTCGAGCACTGCGTCACTGTGCGGGAAGACGGTTTCGAATACCAGGGCCGGCCGTACCAGTCGCTGTCGGCGGTGGCGCGCGCCATCACCGGCACCCGATGGAACGGCCTGCAATTTTTTGGGGTCAAGAACTGGAGGCGAGGCGCATGAAACCCGCCGCGCCCCAAGGGACGAGCAAGCCGATCCGCAAGCTGCGTTGCGCCGTCTACACCCGGAAGTCAACCGAGGAAGGGCTGGAGATGGAGTTCAACTCTCTGGATGCCCAGCGGGAAGGCTGCGAGGCCTATGTCACCAGCCAGAAGGCCGAGGGCTGGGTGCTGGTGCCGACCCATTACGACGACGGCGGCTTTTCCGGCGGCAATCTCGAACGGCCCGGCCTGAAGCGCCTGCTGGGCGATATTGAGGCCGGGCTGGTGGACGTGGTCGTGGTCTACAAGATCGACCGCCTGTCGCGCTCGCTGATGGATTTCTCCAAGTTGGTGGCGGTGTTCGAGGACAATTCCGTTACCTTCGTCAGCATCACCCAGTCGTTCAACACTACCACCTCCATGGGCCGCTTGACGCTGAACATCCTGCTCAGCTTCGCCCAGTTCGAGCGCGAGGTGATCGGTGAGCGCGTCCGCGATAAGGTGGCCGCCTCGCGGCGCAAGGGAATCTGGATGGGCGGGCCAGTGCCGTTCGGCTACCGCTGTGCTGACCGCCGACTGCTGGTGGTAGAGGACGAAGCCGCCACCGTGCGGATGATCTTCGAGCGCTTCCTCCGCCTCGGCTCCGCCACCATGCTGGTGCGGGAACTGGCCGACGAGGGCATCACCCGCCGTGGCAAGAAACTGGACAAGGGCGGCCTCTACAAGATGCTGGCCAACCGAGTCTACATCGGCAAGGCGGTGCACAAGGGCGTCGCCTATGACGGCGAGCACGAGGCCATCATCGATCAGGCCTTGTGGGACAAGGTTCACACCATCATGGCGGTCAGCCCGCGCACCCGCGCCAACCGCACCCGGGTGCAGACGCCTGCCCTGCTGAAAGGGCTAGTGTTCGCCCCCGGCGGACGAGCGATGACGCCGAGCCATACCCGCAAAAAGGGGCGGCTCTACCGCTACTACGTCACCATGAACATCATCAAGGAAGGTCCCGACGCTTGCCCGGTCGGGCGCATCCCAGCTGCCCAGGTCGAGAATGCGGTGATCGACCAGTTGCGCTCGCTGCTGCGCACGCCGGAAGTGGTGGCGCGCACCTGGAAGGCGGTGCGAGCCGAGGGCAAAGCCATGCCGGAATCAGAGGTCGTCGCCGCCGTGGCGCAACTCGATCCCCTGTGGGACGAACTGTTCCCCGCCGAGCAGGCCCGTATCGTCCATCTCCTGGTCGAACGGGTCGACATTTCTCCCGACGGCGTCCGCATCACGCTCCGCACGGAGGGGCTAGCCCAGCTTGCTGGCGAACTGAAACCGGCGGCCAAGAACCGGAGGACAGCCGCATGACAACCGTGTTCGTGCCGATGACCTTCCGCCGCATCGGCGGGCGCAAGCGCATCGTCCTGCCAGACGGCAGTCTGTACAATCCCGAGACCCGCGTTCCCGTCGAGAGTCCCATCGTTCGCTCCCTGGCCCGCGCCTTCCGGTGGCGCCGCCTGCTGGAAAGCGGACGTCATGCCTCGATCAACGAGTTGGCCAAGGCCGAGCACGTCGACCGCGCCTTCGCCAGCCGCGTTCTGCGCCTCACCCTGCTGGCCCCCGACATCATCGAAGCCATCCTCGCTGGCCGCCAGCCCGAGCGCCTGACGGTGCGCGATCTGCTGGAGCCGTTCCCGGTCGATTGGGCTGAGCAGCGGCGGGCATTCATGGGCGACAAGTGCGCATACCACGAGAATGTCGGCTGACCCAAGGAGCGCCTTCCTCCACGACTGCTTGGTGTGCCGACATGAGGACGAGCTTGGGCGCCTGCTCGACCTAAGGCTGGATCGGTTAATAGAATCGGGGACTGTTTTGGTGCCTCTGTCGCCGGTGTATCCAACACCGGAAGATGATGGTCAGTCAGGCGTTTCAGCTTCGGTGTCGTCCGAAGGTGCGCGGTAGGCAGCAAGATCGAGCGTCAGTGCCGCGAGCGCAGCAGCGCGGTCCTCGCCACCACTCATCAGCAGATCGACCAGATCTTCCTGATTGGGTTGGCCGAGCGCCAGTCGGTAGAGCAGCCGCTGATGCCGCAAGCGCTTGAAGCGCGCGATGTCGCGACTTTGCGGCAGGCTGAACACATAGCGTTTAATCGCCGCGCCCTTCAGCAGCCACCAGGGACTGAGACCAGAGGGGTTGGCATGGTCTTTCTCCGCCAGCCTCTCGAGATGGCACCAGGGTGAGCCGCCGCGTTCGGCTGTCGCGGCCAGCGCATCGGGGCCGACCAGAGTCCCGAGTGGTCGTCGCACCACCAGGCCTCCGAAACGCGAGATCCGGCCCTCGCGCTGCTCGATATCGACCGGGTTCGAGGGCAGGTCCCAATGCGCGATGCGGTCGCACCAGCTGTGAAAATCGAGCCCCTCCTGACCGACCGAGGTGGTCGCCAACACATGCGGCCAGAAGGGAGCATTGAACGCGCGCCGCAGCTCGTGAGACCGCACCGGCTTGACGCGGTCGTCGCCGGCCAGCGGATCCTCGGCCGCGTCGGTGCCGCCAAAGGGCACGGCGGCATGGCAGCGGACGCGAATCCCGCCGGGACCTGCCGGCAGGTCCTTGAAGGTGAACCAGCCCGATGCGGCGCCAAGCGCGTCATGGAGATCATCGATCAACTCGTCCGGCGACACGCGCGCCCGGGCGAGCCAAAAATGCTCGTCGAGCAGGCTTTCGAAACCACCATCGACTATCGCGGCCTGCAGGATGCGCGTCGGCTTGCCATCGCCGAGCCGGCCCCAGAAGACGGGATTGTCGAGGTAATGGCGCAGCCGCTGCCAGCAGAAGCGCGTCAGGGCCAAATGGCCATCGACTTCGAGCGCACAGCCATAGTGGCGCAGCCAGGCCCGTCCGGTCGCGATCGCCGGCCCACCCAATGCCATATCGGCAAGATCGTCGAGCTCGCGCGGGCTGATCCACTCCAGCCTGGAAACGGCGGCGCGTTGCGCCAGCAGATTGGCAAGCACGCCATCGTCGTCGGCCATCGCCTCCCAGCTCGCTTGGCCATCCTGGAAATCGCCGCTCGCCTTTTCGACGGCGGCGAGGACATGCCAGCCCGGTAGCCGGCGCTTGGCACCGGCTTTGGGCCGGGTACGGATCGGTATCCCGAAGCCGCGCAACGTAGCTGCCAACTGGCGCTTTACCGTCAGCCGGGCTTGCGTCGGAGTCGCGAACCGGCCCTTGAGCGGATCGGTCATCCGGATCAGGAATGGCGACGGGTGAAACAAGGCGAGCGTCGCGTCTTGGCTGACCTTCGTCTGCAGCTTTCGCCTAGCCCATGCCTGGTTGTAGGAAATGCCCGCTGCCTGGGCATAGCGCCGCTCGACCTCGAGGCTGGTCAGCCCGGCGACACTTTGTGGCGTCGCCCGGAACCGGCTGAACAGTAGCACCTTCGGCGATGGCGCCTTGCTCCAGCCCCCCTCCAGCGGCCACCAGCTGAGCGACGGCGCGACCCAAGGCAGCGCAAGTTGATCGACTGGCGAGACCTCGAGCAAGGCGCGCAACTTCGCGCTGCCCCAGCCATCGCCACTGCCGCGCGGCCGGCGGGCGGTCGTCAGCGCGGGAACCGAGCGACCGGGCTTGAAGGTGACGCCGGCCGAGATCTTGTAGCGTATGCCGAGCGATTGCGCGGGCAGCGGGACCGACAGCCAGTAGGGCAACGCCGCGGTCTTCAGCTTTTCCGCTACGCCGTCTGCGAAGTGTCGATAAACCTGGAGGTCGCTTGGCTGGAGATTTTGGCCGGGATGATGGGTGCCTTCCCAATTGAGGACGGCCGGATCGTGCCGCTCGGTACGCGCCATCATCGGAAGCAGTAGCGCCTGGATATCGGATCGTACTACTCTCGCATTGTCGACGAGGGTTGCATCGGGCTCCTCGCCAACGGCGCGGCCGATGCGCCGCAGGATCGCGCCAAACTGCTCGAACAGCGCCTCGGCCCGGCTCCGGGCCGCCTTCCCGCCAAGGAATTCGATGATGTCGAACAGCTCGTGATGCGGCTGGTTCTGCGCCGAACTCTCCCAGGCTTCGCTGTAGAGGCGATAGGGTGTCGCCGAAAGCAGCAACATCGCCGGCCCGCGGCCGTCCTTCCCATCGACAAGCGCGCGCACTAGACGGTCATTTTCCGCGGGTTTGAGCAATTCACGATAGCGTTGAAACTCGTCGAATATAACGAGGTCGGGTGGGGTCGCCAGCAGGCAGGCTTCGGCAAGCGGGCGGCGGAGCCGCGCGAGCACACGCAGCGGCTTGTCGGCACGCGCGGCGTCGGCGATCTTCTTGCGGGCATTGTGGCCGAATTCCCGGACCAGCGCGCTGCGATATTCGGTGATGAATTTCGCGGGCAACGCATCGACCCAGGTCGAGGCGGTCTTGTACACGCAGGCCCAGCTCGCCACCGCACGCTGTTGCATGAACCCGTGCGGCAGGTCTTCCTCAAGGTTGGGATAACAGCGATCAAGAAGACGCGCGATGAAGGCGCGCTCGCCGGCCTTGCCTGTCTGGGGACGCGTGTTGAGCGACGGGAAGGATGTAAGCGGGGCCAGCGGATAGAGCCGCAGACCCGGCCGCTTTTTTCCTTCGAGCGGAATCAATCCGAGCCGGTCGATGGTGGAGACCGCTTGCCTAGCCGCGTCTCCGAGAAAATCCACCAGCCGCTGGGCGTTCTGGTCGGACACCTTGGTGTTGCTCGTGATGTAGTAAACTATGAACGGTCGGGTGCCGTTGCTGGACAGTTGCCGCACCACCTCGCACGCGACCAACGTCTTGCCGAGCCCGACCTCGTCGGCGACCAGGAAGCGGCGACGCCCTTTGCCCTTCAGACTGGTGATCGCACCTTGACCGTCGCGGTCTGGAACTCCCGCAGTTTCGTCGTCATGTCGCGGACATCAGCGCAATGCGGGCGGCCGCCCAGATCGACTGCAACGCAGTGAGTGCGTGGCGATCATCGGGTGTGAGTGTCTCGTCATGGGCGAGGATGGCGGTGATATAGGTTTCGAACCGTGCATTCGCGCGCTGGAATGCCGCCTTGTCGCGTGCCCAGGCTGTCAGGATATCCTCGAGCGTCAGGTCGTCCAGCCCGAGCGCATCGCGGTCATTGCCCTCGTGGTCGCGATGATGCCGTTCCCAGGGTTCCCCATCGGGCGCACCGACATCGCCGTCGAGCAGCCCGCGCATCCAGGCATAGAAGGAGCGGATACCGAGAAACCGCGCGATCGCCGCACGGTCGCGGTCCGGCTCGATCGGCGGCGTCACCGTAACCCGCTGCATCCAGCCGCAGCTGTCATTGCCGAGGATGAGGCGCATTTGGACCAAATCGGTCTGCCAGGCGAGCGGGATTTCGCCAAGGTCGAGCGTCAGGCCATCATGCGGCCACGGGAGTGTCGTGCCCGTTACCAGACCAGCTTCGATGCGCATACCGCCTGTTCCGAGAGCCGGCGGATGTTTAGCGGCGATGACGAAGCGCTCTCCCGTCCGGGCGATCGACAGCGGCCAGTGCGCGGCGAGCCGGCGACGGCAGCTGTCGAGGATCTCAGCTGGATCATCGTCGGTCGATGGCGCCGGTTCGGCCAGGATCTCGGCCGGGATCGGCATGGCCGATCCGAGCATCGCGTCGACGCCGGCGACAATCGACGGGCCGGCGCCAAACGTCACAGTGGCTTCCGCATTGCGGCCGCCCCAGGCGCGATCGGTGGCGTTGGCGCTGCCCATGACGATTTTGACGGACGCCTTGGCCCAGAAGGCGAACAGTTTGGCATGGAGACTGACCGGCGGTGGCTCGGCTTCGGCGTCCGCGTCGGTCACAGCGGGCGTTGAGACCGGCCTTCCAGCATCGGCGACCGGCTCCGCAATGTCGGGTTCAGGCTCGGGCGGGGCCAGCGCCAGCAGGCGTACTGGCTTCAGCATCGCCTTCGCCTCGGGCGGCAAGCCGCGCACGGCCGGCACTGTCGTCAGCAGCACTCGCTCGGTCGTGGCATCACCCCAGCTGGCCATGGTCTTGACGAACTTGGGGCACAGAAACGGGCTGACGGCGACGATGCGATCGACGCTGCCGACGGGCAATGGACTCGCCGGGAGATCCCCGGCCACGCGCAACTGGACGGCGTCGATCTGGACGTCGTCGGGCGCGCGCCACAGGACTGCCCTGAGCTCTTCGCCCAGCATGGCTGCCGGAAGCCCGTCCAGCGACGCAAGGCTTGCCAGCCGCTCGCCGATGCCCACCAGATCGGGGAGGGCGCGCGCGCCCTTCCGTCGTCGGGTCTCACCCTCGATCAGCAGGCCCAGATCAAGGTCGCGGCTGGGGGTCAGGTTGCGGCTGCCAATCCAGAAGCGCCAGCTGTGCTCGCCCGCAGGGCCTTCATAGCCGATCAGCGCCAGCTTGGGGTGCCAACTCTCCTTGTCCTCGTCATAGAACTGCTCGACGATGAACTGATCGAGCACGCCGGTCACCTTGGGCATGCCGGGGCGCCGGTGCAGCCGGCCGCGTTGGACGATCACGCGCAGCCGGTTGCGCATCCGTTCGACGCTTTCGGCAAAATCGGCGGCATTACCGCTCCCGCTATCGCCATTGCGCCCGGTCATCGCCAGTAGCGTCGCGCCAATCGCGATCGGGTCCGCCGAATAGGCGGTCAGCAAGGCGACGCGCACCGACCAGCTGCGATCAGGCCGCAGTTGGTCGAGATAGGGCTGGCCGGCAAATTCTCCCGCCATCTTTATTTCACACCTTCGAGATCGGCGAGCAGGCGCTTCACATTGTGCCAGCGATAATGGAGCGGTGTGGCCAGCCCATGCTCCTCCTCGTTCCATTCGAGGCGTCGGTCGGCCCCATCCTGGGTGCGCGACAGCCGCGCCCGGCGGCGCTTGCGTGATTCCTCGGCGCGCCGGTAGGCTGGCTCGATCTCCATCGGGTCGGTCCTGCCGTTATGAACCCATCGAAGCGTCTGCGCGAGCGCGTCGGAGACCGGCGCGGGGAGATTTTTCATGTCAACTATGAACGCATCCCAGTCGAGCGCTCGCGCGCTTTTACCCCAGCTCCTGACCACCTTGGGCAGCGCCATACGCTGGCAGTCCGAACAGCCGCGCTTGTCGAGTTCTGCCTTGAGCGTCTCGACCTGGGCTGCATAGGCCGCACGACCGATCGCCGCGAGCGCCGCTGCCTGGCCCGCGCGCACCAGCGTGTCCCGCTCGTGCTGGGCAAGCGCGAGGATCTGCGGACTCCACGCATGGTCGGCGGCGCCAAGCTGCTGGCCGACTAGCATCGCCAGCAAGGATCGCTCATTCGTGCCTACGGTCGATTTGACACCGCGCAGCTGAGCGGCAAGAAACGTGCGTTCCTTCTTGCTCAGTTTGAACGCGAGTTTGTCAGCGCTTCGCCAGTCGTCCGGCGGGTCTGGACAGCCGGCAAAAGGCCAAGTTGCCCGCTCGAATGGCTGTTCATCGTCATCGCGCAGCGATGTCGTCGGCGAGGTCGCGAGCAACCGCTCGACCTGTGCCCTCGACCACAACCCGCGCAGGCCCCGTTCGCGCAGCAAGCCCCATTGCTGGAGCGCGGTCCAGTAGACATAGCTTGGCGGCTGATCGATCGGGGTCGGCCAGACGCGTCCGCCGATCACACCCGCTTCACCGAGTAGACGCTCGGTGAGCCGATGCTCGCCCTTAGCGATCAGATCAACCGGCTTTTGCCCGCGCGACCGTGTCGCCCGGACATCGGCATAGAGCCACGGCACGAACAATATGTAGCGCAGCCGCGTGTGCAGCACCGACGTGCCCGGGAAGAAGCGGTCGGCATAGCGCTGGTGGACGATGAGGAAGCCGATCTCGTCGCGTACCCCGGTCTGGTCGGCGCTCATGAACCGGCGCGCGTCGCGAAGTGCTTCCTTCGAGAGATAGGTGATCCCGAAACTCGGCATCGGCCACTGGCCCCCTCCACCGACGAAAACGTTCACGTTATGTGAATTGGCACTGGCCACACAACCGGCATTGTCGCCGCAATGAATATTGCTGGTCAACGCCAACTGTTGCTGCGCCACGCACATCACTTTATCGCTATCGATCAGGCGGCCTCCCAGACACGGCCCAGAGACAGTGCCGCCAGCGACGGGCACATCTATGGTCACGCTGACCGCACGTCTGATCTTCTCTCGGCGAGCATAAAACGGACTTGCAGGTATCGGCCCATCGCAATCTTTGCGCAGACGCGATCATACTTCAATTCCTGGTCCAAAGCAGAATATGCTGTTGATACAGCGAACAGACTTCGTCGCCGGTCTCGCTCTGTGCTCCACGAAAATCACCAAACTACACGGGGCGCCAATTTTCAGGACTTCGTGGAAACTCAATCCGTTGCCGACCTGTTGATACGGAAGGGCGTGTCAACAGGTCTGGAGAGGAACGTGCCACGGAGAGAGAATTAGCCCGTTTTCACCGAACTCCGTGTCAGCAGCTATACTGCCGAAACCCGCGCGGAACCTTGGGGTTTCCAAGGCAGCGACTTCACCGTAAAGCCGGTTTGTCTGGAAGGAATGGCGTAGGAAAGGGAATGGGTGTCCAACCCTCTCCGCAACAAAATCAATCACTTGCGGGCGTCGTCAGCGCCCCGGCGGCGGGGCATGCTTCGCGGGAGTGGTCCCGGTGGGCGGCCAATAAGACATATCTTCAGCACAATGCCCATTCATTCATCTGATAAATACGTGCAGCTTCGCCAGTCGCCTCCCTTAGCTTTGCCCGGCGCCCGCCTCACCGATCTTCAGCCGCCGTGGCAGCGCATCCGCAAGCGGGCCGGGATCGAGGATGTCCGCATCCACGATCTGCGCCACACCTTCGCCTCCGTCGCTGTGGTGAATGGCCAGGGACTGCCGATGATCGGCAAGCTGCTGGGACACACCCAGGTCCAGACCACCGCCCGCTATGCGCACCTTGCCGCCGATCCGGTCAAGATGGCGGCAAATCATGTGGCGGGGGAGATTGCGGGGATGCTGGGCGAAAAGGCCGCATAGCTCCCCATCCCGCCGCAACCAACCTTCCACCAAGGGCGCGCCGGCCCTCGTCGATGATGTGCGGCTATTGCTATCAGCCGAACGACATCTGCGGAGAAGGTTGACCGAATCTGGCACGAAACGTCTTTACCCTGACCTGGGAATTCGGCGGATCTCTCGAACGCCTCCTCGATGGCATCTGGAGGGGCTGCCGGTAACGCGCGACTATCCGTCTGGCTTCACCAAGTGGCGATGCCGCCTAGCCAAAAAGCCCTTGTGGTTGTAGCTTGTGCGGCAGTATTGCCGCGATCCGGAAGAAGACTCGCCCCCTGATTCCAAGGCGGGGAAGTGATATGAATGACGAATCCTGGGGACGAAGGGGATCTGATGGACATGAATGACGCGCTGAAGGCTCTAATTCTGGAGTTGGTCCCCGAGGATGGCTCCACCATCGGCAACCAAAGCCTGCTGGCTGCGATCCAGAAGCAGATGCCGGACGCCACCGAGGAGGGCTATTGGGCGGCCCGTGACGCGCTGCTGGAGGACGGGGTCCTGGGCAAAGGACGCGGGCGTGGCGGCTCGGTCTATCTGATCGACGCCAACGGCGGGGACGATAGCGACGAAGACGCAGCCGGTGCCGATGATGCGGCCGGTGTGGAGGACGACGACGAGGCGGATGAGGACGACGAGGGTGACGGCTTCACCCTGACCGCCACCGTTGCCACGGTCACCACCCGGACGCGCGGCAAGGCAACCGGGAAGCGGGCGAAATCAGCCGACGGAGCACAGGTGATCAGCTATCGCCACATTGACAAGCGGGTGAACAACCCGGAGGTCGGCATGGTCCACCCCGAGAACGACCCGGACAAACCGAAGACCACCTGGGCCTATGATCCGCATATCGATCCCGCCCTGCAATTTGACATCGGGCGGGCGCAGATCGAGAAGCTGATCGACGACGCGCTGGACAGCGGCGATCTGGAGCGCATGCGGGGCGCCCTGGCCGAGTTGAAGCGCCTGCAACAGCCCTACCTCAACTGGGCAGGCAAGGCCGAGGGCACCAGCTTCGAGGTCGATACCGTTTCCCTGCATGTGCATGAACGCATCGACCCGGCCAGCATCCTGTCCGCAATCCGCAAGCGGCTGAAGGGCGAGAAGGAGCCCAAGGAGCGCGCCTTCCAGATGGGTCTGTTCGATGCCCCGTTCGAGAACCTGCCGTTGCGCCAGGCCGTCGATTTCTATCGCCACGAAAAGAACTGGTCGAACCGGCTGATCGCGGGCGATTCCCTGCTGGTGATGAACTCGCTCATCCACAAGGAGAGCATGGCTGGGCGGGTGCAGATGATCTACATCGACCCGCCCTATGGCATCAAATACGGGTCGAACTTTCAGCCCTTTACCAACAAGCGCGACGTCAAGGACGGTGCCGATGCCGACCTGACCCAGGAACCGGAGATGATCAAGGCGTTCCGGGATACTTGGGAGCTCGGCATCCATTCGTACCTGACCTATCTGCGCGATCGGCTGCTACTGGCGCGGGATCTGCTAGACGAGAGCGGGTCGGTGTTCGTACAAATTTCGGATGAAAATTTGCACCATGTCCGCGAACTGATGGATGAAATATTTGGTTCCGAGAATTTCGTCAGCGTAATTGTCGTGCAAAAAACAGGGGGACAAGCCGCTCAGTTCCTTTCAAACATTGCAGATTACTGCATATGGTACGCCAAGAAAAAAGACGCACTTAAGTATCGCCAGATTTATCGAGAAAAAGTGGCCGGTGAGGGCCATGGCTCAGGCGAGCGCTACAACCTGATGGATCGCGATGGACGCAGCTATCAATGGACGGCGCTGGTGTCCAATCGCCCCCCTGGTTCGTTCCCGGTGGATTTTGAGGGCAAGCCCTGGACCCCATCAGGCGGGTACTGGAAAACCGGAGAGGCCGGTTTTTGCCGCATTATTTGTGCTGGGCGAGTGAGCGGAAGCGCCACTACGCTCCGCTATAAAAGATTTCTTGATGACTTCCCGGCTTACCAAATTTCGAACGTTTGGACCGACGTAGCTGGTAGCCCGGATAAAATGTACGTCGTCCAAACGGCGGCCGCAGTGATTCAGCGCTGTCTCCTGATGACCACCGATCCTGGCGACCTCGTACTCGACCCGACCTGTGGATCTGGCACCACTGCATTCGTGGCCGAAAAATGGGGGCGCCGGTGGATCACCTGCGACACCTCGCGCGTCGCCATCACACTGGCCAAGCAGCGGCTGATGACCGCCAGCTTCGATTATCATGCCCTGCGCTATCCGCATGAGGGGCTGAAGGGCGGCTTCATCTACAAGACCGTGCCGCACGTCACCCTGAAGTCGATCGCCAACAACCCCGAGATCGACGAGATTTACGAGCGCATGCATCCCGCCATTGAGGCGGCGCTGATTACGCTCAACACCGGCCTAAAAGCGGCCCCACACTTCGTCCCCACCCAGGGTGTCCGCAAGGGCAAGAAGGTGACCTTCGCCAAAGGCGAGACGCTGCACGAATGGGAAGTGCCGTTCGACTGGCCGGAGGTTTGGCCGGAGGCGGCCCGCGCCGCCTTCGATGCTTTCCATGCCGCCCGGCAAGCCATGCAGCGGGCCATGGACCAATCCATCGACGCCCATGCCGAGCCGGAGACCCTGTACGACAAGCCGGAGCCGGACCCCAACAAACTGCGCATTACCGGCCCGTTCTCGGTTGAAGCGGTGCCCAACCCCACGGTGTTGGCGCTGGACGAGGCCCGGCCGGCGGAAGAAGCGGATGTGGCCATCGCCCGGTCCGGCGAGACCTCGCGCCAGGCCCTGTGGCGCGACGAATTGATGAAGACCGGCATTCGCGGTAAGGGCGGGCAGATGCTGAAATTCGCCGAGATGGAGGCGGTTCCTGGCCTGCGCCACCTGCATGCCACCGGCACCCTCGCCGAGACCGGCGAGCGTATCGTCGTCAGCTTCGGCCCCGAGCATGCGTCGCTGGAGCAGCGGCAGGTGGCGCTGGCGTTGAACGAGGCCGAGACGCTGCGGCCGGCGCCGAAACTCATTGTTTTCTGCTCGTTCGAATTCGACCCGGAAGCGGCCAAGGACATCGACGAGGTCAACTGGCATGGTGTGACACTGCTGAAGGCCAAGATGAACACCGACCTTCTGACCGAGGATCTGAAGAAGGCGCGCTCCAGCAATCAGAGCTTCTGGCTGATGGGCCAACCCGACGTGGATGTCCGCAAACTGCCGGACGGCATGTGGGAGGTCGAGGTCAATGGCTTTGACTATTTCGACACCAAGGCGGGTGAACTGGTCTCGGGCGGCAAGAGCAAGATCGCGATGTGGTCGCTGGATACCGATTACGACCAGCGCTCGCTGTTCCCCCATCAGGTCTTCTTCCCCATGGCGGGCAAGAAGGAGGGCTGGAACCGGCTGAGAAAGACCATCCGGGCTGAATTGGACGAGGACTTGCTGGAGCAGTTCCACGGCACCGTCTCGCTGCCCTTCGCGGCCGGCGACAACAAATGCGTGGCGGTCAAGATCGTGGACGACCGGGGCATCGAGTCCTTGAAGATCGTGGCCCTTGATGACTGAAGCGATGACCAAGAAGGCGGCCCCGCCGTCGCTCATCATCAACACGCCCTTTGTCCGGCCCGAACAGCATTGGGTCGAAGACAAGGGCGGTGCGCTGACCATCAAGTCAGAACGCCGGCCGGCGGCTTATGAGATTTTCGACGTGCGCAACAATACCCGGCGCACCGAGGAACTCCCCCTGGTCAACACCATCCGCCAGCGGGTGGATCAATGGCGCACGGCCGGCTATCCCGGCATCACCAGCATCACCCGCAGCCTGCTGGAGCATTGGCACGACGGAACTGCGCGTCAGCATCCCTTCTACTTCTGCCAGCTTGAGGCCATCGAGACGCTGATCTGGTGGGCCGAGGCCACGCAGGAATACCGCCAGGGCATCTTCGTTCCCGGCGATACCGGCCCCTGGGAACGCCTGTGCAGCAAGATGGCGACGGGCAGCGGCAAGACCACGGTGATGGCGATGATCATCACCTGGCAGGTGCTGAACGCCATCACCTATCCAAAGCGCAACAAGGATTTCAGCCGGGCGGTGTTCATCGTGGCGCCGGGGCTGACGGTGAAAGACCGGCTGCGCGTGCTCTATCCCGGCGAGCCGGACAATTACTACGACGCCTTCTCGCTGTGCCCGTCCGAGCCGCTGCGGCAGAAACTGAACCAGGTCGAAATACTGATCGAGAACTGGCACACGCTGATGCCGCTGAAAGAGGCCAAGCGATCCGTCGTCAAGAAGGGGGCGGAATCGGACGAGGCCTTCACCCGCCGGGTGCTGGGCAAGCTGGCGGCGTTCAAGGACATCATCGTCATCAATGACGAAGCGCACCACGCCTATCGCAAGCCGCCGGAAGTCAAGATCAGCAAGAAGACGGCCGAGGAGCAGGGCATCGACCTTGATGAGGCGACGCGCTGGATCGAAGGCCTGGATCGCATCCACAAGACCCGGCGCATCCAGCGCTGCTTCGATCTGTCGGCCACGCCGTTTGCCCCGACTGGCAAGACCAGCACCGAATCCTCCCTGTTCGACTGGATCATCTCGGATTTCGGCCTGAACGACGCCATCGAGGCGGGACTGGTGAAGACGCCGCGCGTGGTGGTGCGCGATGACGCGCTTCCCGATACCAAGACCATGCGGTCGAGGCTCTATCATATCTACCGCGATCCCTCGGTCTCCGAGGATTTAAACCGCAAGGCGGAACCGCATGAGGCATTGCCCAAGCTGGTCCAGGACGCCTACACCCTGCTGGGTGCCGATTGGCGCGAGACGCAGCGGCAATGGCGGGATGCCGGCCACCATTCTCCGCCGGTCATGCTGACTGTGTGCAACCGGACGGAGACGGCGGCGCGCATCGAGCATTATTTCAGCCAAGGCGACGCCCATTGGCCGGAACTGCACGAGCCGAACAAGACGCTGCGGGTCGATTCCAAGGTGCTGGAGAAGGCCGAGATCGGCGAGACCGCCACCAGCGACAAAGCCTATGAGGCGCGCTTGGCGGCGATCATCGAGGCGGCCGATCTGCCCGAGACCAAGAAGGCGCGCCTGAAGGAGATGAAGAAGGAGGAACTGCTTCGCGCCATCGTCGACAATGTCGGCAAGCGCGGCACCGCCGGACAGGATCTCCAGAACGTCATTTCCGTCGCCATGCTCTCGGAAGGTTGGGACGCCAAGAACGTCACCCACATCATGGGTCTGCGCGCCTTCACCTCGCAGCTTCTGTGCGAACAGGTGATCGGCCGTGGCCTGCGGCGGGTGTCCTATGACACTGACGAGAACGGCCTGTTCATCCCGGAATACGTCAACGTATTCGGGGTGCCGCTGTCCATTTCCCAGGATGCCGGCGAGGGTGGCGAACCGCCGCCGCCGCCGAAGCCCAGCACCCAGATCGAGGTTATACCGGAGCGCGGCGGCCTGGAGCTTCGCTGGCCGAACGTCCTGCGGATCGAGACGGTGGTGCGCCCGACGTTGACGGTGGATTGGGAGCAGGTCGGCCCGTTGCAGCTCGACCCTGCCTCGACACCGATTTCGGCCGATCTCGCCCCCGCCCTGGGCGGCGCGGCCGATATGAGCAAGGTGACCTCCATCGACCTGGAGGCGCTGCCGGATGGCTTCCGCCTTCAGCGCCTGACGTTCCTGGCTGCCCGCAAGGGGTTCGCGGACCTCAAGCACAGCTTCAAGGGAACGGAGGAGTTCCTCGTTTTCCAGCTCATCAAGATTGTCGAGACGTTCCTGAAGTCGGACCGCCTGGACATCCCCTCGCTGTTCCACCAGGACCCGCTCAGGAAGCGCATTCTGATCGCGCTGAACATCGATCTGGTGGTGCAGCACCTCCTTCGCCACGTCAAGGAGCAGAACACCACCAAGCTGGCCCCGGTCTATGACGAGGAAAACCCGATCGGTTCAACCGCGCAAATGCGGACCTGGTACACGACCAAGCCGAACTGCCCGACGGTCCGCTCGCACATCAGCCACGTCGTCGGGGATTCCGCCTGGGAGCAGTACGCCGCCAATGTCTTCGAGAAGCACGATGACGTGCTCGCCTACGTCAAAAACGACCACCTCGGTTTTCAGGTGCATTACCTGTGGGCCGGTTCTCGGCGCCGGTTCATCCCAGACTTTATCGTCAGGTTGACCAACGGCAAGACCCTGGCGCTGGAGATCAAGGGCGAGGACAGCCCGCAGAACCAGGCCAAACGCGATGCCTTGGCCGAATGGGTGGCCGCAGTGAACAGCTCAGGCGGTTTCGGCCTGTGGGCTTGGGACGTGGCCTTCAAGCCGGCGGAGGTTTACGACATCCTTGCCCGGCATACCGCCTGACGAGAGGTGGATTGAAGGCGCACACATCAATCGAGCAAGAACGGCCACTTCTCCAAATTGCTTCGACAAACCAGGAGAACGCCTTCACGGGCAGCTTTGTCGGCAACCGCTTGCCCAAATGCAGCCGCATTGGTGACTGCAATGAGGCCGGGATTCTTCAGAGAGTATGACGTCTTCGCCTTCAGCAAATCTGCGATCGCCTTGTCCGGCGGCGTTGAACACTGGGTGTGCTTGCACTGAATGATGTAGGGGCGACCGGAAATGCGATGGTAAGCCACGCCATCGGCACCGTAATCGTGACTCTTTGGCGTCTTGCTGACCTTGTGCCCAACATCCTTCAGCCGACCGAGCACCCACTGCTCGAATTGAATCGGCTCCATGGCATCAATGCTGTCCATGTCAAAGACGTAAGCCGAGTCCGAACCGACGGTCTGCTCGAACAGATGCTTGGTGTCATCGGGGCTGGTCGGAGGCATCAGCATCTCACGGCTGAGCTGCCGCTTGCGATCCAGCAGGGCATGAAGCCGACGGTCGAAACTCTGATCCGGATACGCCGGATGGAGCGCCTGCGGGTAATAGACATGAACCTCGCGGGTCTGGCCAATGCGATAACAACGGTCGGTGCATTGGTCCTCCACTGCGGGATTCCACCAGCGGGACAGGTGAATGACGTGATTGGCCGCGGTCAACGTCAGGCCGACACCGCCTGCGCGGGGCGAAAGGATGATGACATCGAAGCCTTTGCCTGCATTCTGGAAGGCGTTGACTCGGTCCTGCCTCTTGGGACCGGTCACCGTGCCGTTGATGAGCATGGGCAAGGACTTCAGTTTGTATCGACGCTGGAGTAGCCCCGCGAGATAGGGCTGCATTTCCTGGGATTCGAGGAAGATCAGCGCCTTTTCCCCTTTGCTGGCAATTGCATCGAGAACTCCCAAAGCCAGCTTGAACCGCGCCGACAGGTCGACGTAGCTGTCGTCGGTGGCGGAACTTGGGTGGAGCGGATGGAGGGAGATCGACCTGAGGCGATGCAGGGCTTCGAGAATCTTGCTGCCCCCACCGCCCGCCCGAGCCGCCTTCACTGCCTCGTCGTATGCTTCCGCCTGGGCTGGCGACATCAACTGTTCCAGTGGATGCTCAATCTTTTCGGGCAGCCCCTTCAAGCGATCAGCCTTCATCCGCCGCATCATGACCTGCGGCGCCGACGGAGATGGCTCCGTCAGAGTAGCTTTGAGTTGCCTGAGGTCCTCGGGGTTCTCCTCCTTCTCGTAGATGCGGCTGAACGCGGCCAAATCCTTGAGCAGGCCAGGCTGGATGGTATCCATGAGGCACCACAGATCCGCCAGCCTGTTCTCGATGGGAGTGCCGGTGAGGCCGATGATGAAGCTGCGGCCGCCTGCCGGGGAAATACGGTGCCCACACCGTATCCGCACCGTACGCGTACGGTACAGCAACAGGCCAATTGCCCGGTAAGCCGCAGATTATCTCGGTTTTGCTCATGAACAATCCGTGGACATGGAGTGACTGCCTTGACAGCGGACGGGCCATGTTCGCTGGATTGATGTGCTGACAAGGGCGGGAATGGGGCGTATCCGGGCATAACGGAAATCATTTCCGTCTCGTGGATGTGCCATCCATCGCAGGAGGTCACTCGCATAGGGCCGCTCCTGGCAGGATTGGCCTTGTTGGGCTATCATCCCCGGTTATAGACCACATGACTTCTCCCCGCCGCCTTCACCCTACTCGTCGCCTTCGCAGGTCATGATTTCTTGCTGACCAGGAAACCCAGCCCCGCGAGGGTCAATCCCCCTACGGCCACCGTTGCAGCAGCCTTCCCGACATTCGACCAGGTCAGCCAGCTCTCATCCTTGCCAGCGGCACCCTTCTCGTCTTGCGTGGCCTTGGCTTTCGTGACCTCCTCATTGAGGGGAAGAGGCCCGAGATCCGGTCCCCGCTCACGGGTTTCCGTTTGGGTGTGATACTGCGGGCCTTCGTTCTCGAACCGAGGCTTCTGGCGGGGTTCGGCACCAGCGTCCTGGTCCAGGCTGGGCGAAGCACCACACGAGCCGTACAAGGACTTCGCGGCCTCGAAAAAGGCAGCGGTGTCCTGCGTCACATTGGCCGGGTTCTGCGACTTCAGGCGGTCGAGCAGCAAGTACGGGAGGTGCTCGATCTCATCGCAGCAGATGATGTAGGTCCCGGCCTTCTGGCGCCACAGCGTGTCCGCGCAGGCCAGTCCGCTGTCCTTGGGCAGATCCTTGACGTCGGTTCCCGCAAGGACCAGGACCTTGATGTTCCGCGGGTTCTTCCACTGCCCGCGCGATTCCATTGCCCACCATTTCTTGACGGCTGACGTTGCTGCCCCGAGTTGCCGATCTGGCTCCTGGCGATGGCTGTCCCACGCCTCCCCAGTGCTTGGATTGAATTGCATCCAGCCGTCCAGCGTCGGAATCAAGGGGATGGCCTTGACCTCGATGGTCGCAATCCCGAGTTCCTTGTGGACCACCAGGAAGTCCAGTTCCCGCGGCGAGTCCGGGATGGCCAAGCTCCACAAGCAGGCAACGTTGCTGTCGTGTGCGAACACCTTCTCGAGAGAACCGTAGACCTGAGCTTCGGCTTTCATTCCTGAACGCGGGGATTCGAGCATTTCAGCAACATGGACGTTGCTGCGCTTGGGATACATCGACATCACGACCTCTTACGCAACGGCACTGGCCAGCCTGTCGATTTCTACCCCAATGCTTCAGGAATGCCTACTGTCTGCCTCACTTTTTCGACCGCGGGACGCGCCGTCAGGTGGCGCAGAGCATCAAGCCGGGCGCGAGGCGGGTCAGGCGGTTCTCGACGGTCAGCCCGCCGATCTGCTCGGCCTCGGTTTCGTTCGGGAACGGGGTCATGACAGGTCCCTCGAAGAATCCTCTCCACACAGCCAAGTTTAACCGGAGAGGACAATGATCTACAGTGCTGTTTTGGGGCAGGATGCGGAGGTGACGAGTGAAGCGTGGCATAGCCAACTTCGCCAGGACGGCTGGAAAACTATTCTTTGACCGCCGCGGTCGGGCCCCTGCTCTTTCATCGCCAAAGCATGTGGTGGTCATTCGATGGGATGGCAAATATGGAGACGCCTTTGTCTCATCATTCTTCTACCGAGAACTTCGTAAACTTGAAGGGTGTGTGGTTACGGTGATCGCTCCGGTGGCTCTCGCCGAGCTGCATGAAAAATACTTCGATGTCGATCATGTGCTGACCAGTTCGCCAAATCCCGGACTTTCGGAGTTGCTGAGGCTGCTGCGCAAGCTCCGAGGGATCGACACAGTCGTCCATCTGGTGGGACGGGTGCCCGTTCGAGAGATGGCTTTCATGTGGCTTCTTCGCCCTCAGAATGTCTTTTCCCTCGATGATGATCTGAATTGGGTCAACGGGAAGATGGGGGGCGCCACTGCGGGAATGAGTTTCTCCATGAAGTATGCCTCGGTGCTGCAGCAGATGGGGATCGGGGAGATTGATAGAACCCCCCTGATTCCGGTTCCAGAAGCTCAGACAGTCGAGAGGCGCTTTGAGGTTGTGGTCAACCCATTTGGAAGCCGTCCCGATAAGTCCATGAAGGCTTCAAGGACTGTCCAGGTGCTCCAGAGCATCGCTGACTGGGTACCTCACATGCGGATCGGGGTTCTCAGTAGCCCTTCCACTTCTCAGCAGGCCGAGGTCATTACCCAGGCGGCGGAGCGCACGAATGTCGAGGTCATCCGGGGAGTGAACACGATCCACGACGCAATCGGTATCATCGCCGCGGCAGGTGTGGTCGTGTCCGTTGATACCGCCGTCGTGCATATCGCCAGCGGGCTGAGAAAAAGGTTGGTTGCGATTTATCCATCCCAAGGCCAGGAGGTAAATCCATGGCTGCCCGAGCCATCCCCGATAACGAGGGTGTTGTTCACCAATGTGCCCCCTGGCTCGACGGGAAAGAACATGGATGCTTTCCAAGACAGCGAATTGATGGCTGAGCTGGCGGCAGTCATGGCAGAGTCTTCTAGAGGTATTGAAGGCATTGAATATGTTGAAGGTTAATGCAGAAATCGTGCACGGAATGGGCGTCGCCTGCAAGAACCTGAAGCTGCAGATACCGTTGTTTGTTGATGAGTTCCCCGAGGCCGCAGAGTGCTTTCCCGGTACCATCAACCTACGACTCGAAAGCCCCGTAACCCTCACCCGGCCGGACCACCGCTTCGGTCCGATGACTTGGGTCCCAGGAAGCAAGCGACAGGAAGTGTTTGAGTTCCTGAAGGTCGGCCTGAGCTTCACCGAGCGGCCAGGTGTGCAGAAGGCTTGGCTTTACGTCGCCCACAACTCGCCCCACCGCGATGATCCTCACATTCACGAGGTGGTCGCCCCAGAGATTCTGGATCTGGAATCGCTGAGCCGTTGTCAACTTTTGCTTCCCAAGGGTTCCGTTACGATTATCGCGGAGACGCTTCCGTAGGCATAAGGGTGGAGCATCAGCCGGGTGTCTCCAGGATGTGGCGGAGCGCGCGGGTACATTCGACCCAATATCGCGGGTCCGGCTCGATGTGCAGGAAGATGCGGGCCAGGAGTGTACCCGAGTCCAACAGTTCGGCGACCGAGCACTGGGCAATGGGGAGGCGGCCAAAATACATATTGTACAGCTTCAACAGCTTGATGTCAGAGTTGACCAAGAAGTCCTCAACCTGGATCTGCCGGTCGAACATCACCTCGCAGGTGTTGAAGTTGTAGAGCGGCCGGTAGCCAGGATCGACGGCCTGCCTGGGGATTGTTGTAATCGCGTCGGGGGCTTCGGCGATTTTGTTGAGGATGTCCCCCGGGTTCGCCCACCTCTGATCCTGCTGGTCCAAGCACGCGGCCACGGCGGTTCCCAGAAGCGGGTGCCCCGGTGCCGCCCCAAAAAGTGCTTCGCTGAACCAGTGCAGGCGGTCATCAAAGACTTCGGGGAACATGCTCGGCCTCATGTCGCCGAACATGATGCTGTCCGCGTCCATCCAGATTCCGCCATGCTCGTAAACATAGGCCATGCGGATGAAATCGCTTTTGGCAACGATTGAGGTGATGGCCGGACATCCATCGAACTCGAGTCCGGAAAATTGCCAGTCCTTCTCCAGGTAGGCTCGGCCGATGTAGTCCGGCGTATTGCGGGGGGTGAGGAGCAGTAACTGGTTCCCCAGTACCCGCTGGACAGACGCCAGGGACAGGGCGACATAAGCTGGCATGGCTCGCCCAGGAGCCGTTTCCCAGTAGGTAACGTATCGCATGAACAGATCTCACAGGGTCTGAACGGTGGGCTGCCTCAGCGGGCGGCCACATCCATCCAGCATGTTGAGCTGCGTCAGGTGGCCCTTGAGTAGCTCCAGTGAGGGCTGGCATGACGGCACCCGAAGCATGTCATTGCCCAGGGCCGCAGTATAGAGCTTCAACCAGTTCCCCGGCGGCACAAGCGGGAGGAGGCGGGGCAAGATCCCCCGGCTGGCTTCTTCAAACAGCAGGCGCAAGGTTCGCAGGATGGGCTGGTAGTCTGGGTCGCTCAGCCAGTTCACGATGGACTCGTCAATCTTACCATCGACGTCGGTCATATTGAGCTTTTCCTCGGTCGCTGGATTGGCGAATGCTACGACAGGGTCGATCACGACCGGATAGACGGCCCGAAATGACCGGGCACCATTCATCATGGTGGTATGAAAAACTTTGTCGGCTGTGGCCCCGGTGACCAGGACATCATCACCGAAAATAACGTGGACACCGCCCTGGAAGAAATGCTGCTCCGGGATGACGTGGTCCTGGACCTTGGAGACCCGCTCCCGCTCCTCAGCCGTCAAGCTCGCATAGTTCTCGACCGGAGGTGCGATCCTAGGGAGCTTGACCTCGATGATTGTGGGGAGCTCGAGGAGGGCCAGGTCAACATTGATTTGCTCGACCACGATGGCGAAGAGCACGTTCGCGGTGGACGGTACATTCCTCCACCCGGTCGTTAGCATGACCACCTGTTCACCTGCAGCTAGAGCGCCCTCAAACAAGCGGCGCCAATCGCTATCAGGAGCCTGCAGTTCCATACGAAGTCGTTCAATGACCAAGTCGGCCAGAAAGCGGATGTCGGCAATGCTTCCGTACTTGGCACGGCTGTAAATGCGGGTCAGGTCTGTCGCGTCCTTCCCGTTCAGGGCATGAATGAAGTGGCCGTCCTGATCGAGGGTCAGCAGGTGAACGGCCTGGCCGCCGAACAAGGTGGCATAGCTTGCCAAGTCGATTAGGCCACGCTCCAGAAGGCCGGAGGCAAAGACCCGCAGCCCTCGCTTAGCATCCCGCGGGCTGTTCTCTGCGAGTGCCGTGTGGAAGATTCGCTGGAGGTCCTCATCGGTCGGCATGTCGTCGCCGGTCAAGAGGTCGGCATAGTCCATTGTCGTCATCTGCTTGGCCATCGTCTCAGGACATTCGAAGGGCGGTCAGGGGCAGGTTCACCTGCTTGCGCCGCTGGTAATAGCTGATGGTGTTCACCCCGGCGGTCGCTGCGGCCACAATCGTTTGTTCCAGGCCAGTTCCAAGCTCTTCAGGCGCATGGGCATCTGAGCCAAGGGTGAAGCCGACACCTTCATCCACGAGGGCCCGGATCAGCTTGAGAGAAGGATAAGTCCAGGTGCCATACCGCTCCTCGCCCGTCGCTGGGTCGTAGGCGGTCTTGCGTAAGCCCGAGGCGTTGAGCTCGTAGCTGACGTTCTTCTGCTTCATCAGAGGAATCAAGGGAGTGAACATCTTGCAGTACAGGTCTTCCGGTACGGCGCGCAGCACAGCATCTGGATGGCCGACCGCATCGAACAGACCGCTCAACACCAGTTCACGCAGCGATGCAAAATAGCCGCCCAAGAACCGTGCGGACTGGATCTGAGGCAGCTCCCATACCCGGACAAGGCTCTCACCAAGGGGAACGTAATGAACAGAGCCGATCAGGAAATCCAGATTGATGTCCCTCAGCTGTCGAAGCAACGCCTCTTCACACCCGGGAATGAAGTCTGCTTCAAGACCGCGGAGGATCGTGATGTCGCGCTCGTACATGGCGGACACTCGGTCGATTTCGTTGAAATATTCGCCCACCTCCCGCTGCAGAAGGCGGTTATCAGTGTCGATGTGGAAGGGGGCGTGGTCGGTGATGGTTAAGACCGAAATCCCCCGCTCCAGGGCAATCTGGACCAGTTCTTCGATGCTGCCTCGACCATGCTTCGAGTAACTGGTGTGGGTATGGCAGTCGATCATCCGGCAATCATCCGCTCAATCAGGTCCGGCTCCTGGGAGAGATTCTTCACCACCCAGTAAGGGTTGTTGGCCTCGCTGATGATCCGGCTGGCCGTCAGATCGCCGTCAAGGCGGTCGAGAAGTTCCTGGAGAGGGGTGGTGTATAGCTGGCGGAGGAGAGGGGTGTCGGCAATACGTTGACGCAGTCCATCCCAGCTGAAGACGTCGTGATGAATGTTGCCGAGCAAGACGTTCTCTGCACCATAAAGATAAACGCGACCGTCAGGCTTCATCGTCAGGTCGATCCCGTTCTCGCATGGATGCGGATTCAGGCTGCCCAAGGTGAAAGGTTTACCGACCTTACTCTCGAGTGCCGAGATGTAGTCTGCCAGATCAAGATACCCCGGGGGCGTTGAAGGTGACGGGTTGACGTGGTTCTTGTAGTCAATGCGGAACGACTGCCCTCCCGCCCATAATATGTCGTCAAGTTCGCCATGCGGCTCAACCCGGCCATCCCAACCATATTCGGCAAGTTGTTCAAGCAAGTAGGCGCGGGTAAAATCACGATCCGTATCCACAGAGCGGAATGACAACGAGAGTGCGTCTGGCGGGGTCTTCAGCCAATAATCCAGGCAGAAGCCGTGCGGCTTATGGCGGATCTTCTCCATATGGTAGGAGTCGCCGCTGAGACGGATGTTGCACTTGTCCCCGTTGCCATGAACCTGCCGGTCTGTCACCTCGATGAAATCGGTCAGCATGTCATGCGGCCAGAATCCGCTGCTGATGAATTCGAACGCCTGGCTCCCTGCGGACAATTGAAGTATCTGGTGAAAGACGGCGACATTGTTGAGAGGCTCGCCTTCCCCGCTCACCGAAACCCTCTTCACAGACGGATCGTTGATCAGCGCGCGCAGGTTTTGAGATGCCGTGTCCGACATCTGGAAGTTAATGCCGTTGCGATGCTTGTCTGCATACATGCAGAAGGAGCAGTCGACCCCACATCTCTGCGTAATGTCGAGGTATAATAGGTGGCCGTTTAGATTCATCATCAAAGTCTGCAAGCCTATGGATGCCCGTCGCCGCCCAGATCGTTCCTGGAGGCGTCAATATGAAGTGCAGCGAGGGCATTTTAGCCCCCGCTGTTTCTTCTACTCCCGCGAGGGTTGTTCACGCCAACATGAACTTGTTCAGCGCGGCTTCGTTGACGATGATCTTGTCCGCCTTCACGCCATAGGCCAGCGCCAGATCCACACTGCGGTCGATCAGGTTGGTGTTTAGGCGGAAGTCGAAGGCGGCATCGGTCAGCCTGTTCAGGCGGTCGAACTCGGCCGTTATGGTGGCCAGGACCTCCTTCAGCTTGCCGTCCAGCTTGGATTTGAATGCTTCCATGTCGTCCCGCAGACGCTGGGCGACCTTGTCGTTCTGGCCGGTGGTGAACTCGGCCACCATCTTGCCCGCCAAGCTGCCGATGACGGCACCGAGGATGGGGATCGGGATCAGCGCCTGACCGACAGCCGTGGACACGCCGACGATGGCGGATTCCGCGCAGACGATCATGCCCAGGTCGACGAATTCGTCGAAGCTGATGTCGCCCTTGCGATAGTCGTCGGCCAGCGAAGCCATGCCCTTGACCGCGCTCACGACGGCGGAGGCGAACGGGGCGGCCATGCCCGCATAGTTGGTCATCAGGTAGATGGACCCGGCGGCCACAGCTCCCCCGGCCGTGCCCTTGGCCGTGTCGAGGCCGACCTCCTGCCAGTCCGCCGCGGTGAATTCGCCCTTAAAGACGTTCTTGCCCGACTTGTACTTGGCGTAGAGGCCAGTCGCCAGGGACAGAGTGCCGCCGACTGCCCCGCCCACGAGAGCGGCCTGAGCAGCCCCCTGGAGCGACGGCTTGTGGTCGTCGACGATCTTATCTTTCAGTTCCTCGTTCTTGTTGGCGAGGTCCTGCTGCTCTTTGTCCAGCGTCGCGGGCGCCTTGTACACCTGGACGTCCGGATAGTTCACGACCGACGACTGGACTACCTCGGAGAAGGGCTTCCCCGTCTGCTCCTCGATCTGCCTCACCAGCGCCTTGATGGCTTCCTCGGTCGATGCCTTCAGGCCCTCGATATGGCCACCGTTCAGCAGGATCTGAATGGCTTCGTAGGTGTCCTTGGGGATGATGTAGAAGGAGCCGTCCGCGGTGAAGCCCGAGTAGGTGTTGAGATGGTTCAGGACATGGTTAAGATTCGCGGGGATTCCGTTGATGAACTTCGACTGAACACCGACCCCATTGATTAGATAGTCCACCGGTCCGGTGCGGTGGACATCATCGAAGGTCGCCGTCATGGTCTCTTGCGCCAGGGCCTGGCGGGCGTTGCGGATGCCGACCTCGACCTGCTCGGCGATCTCGCCGTGCTTCGTCATCGCGCTTCCCAGGATGTTTTGGGGGCGGGAGAGGAAGTCGCGCACCTTGTCGATCTGCTCCACTGCGGTCTCGAACGCGGCATCCTGCGCGGCCATCTTGATGATTTCGTCGTGAATCTGGGCTTCGTTGATGGCCTGGACGACGACACCTGCGGCCTGATCGTGAACGAGGCGGCGGCCGCGGGTTTCGAAGGTTTCCGCGCTCATGCCTGCACCTTCATGTTCAGGAGTTCGGACAGCGAATGGACGTGATTGATGAGCGCGGCCAGCCATTCCTTCTGGACGGTGCTGAACTCAAGGTAGTCGCCCGGCGCCCGTTCCTTGAGCTGAGCCAGCAGAACGGTGATGCCGTCGACATGGCGTTCGGTCAAGTTGAACAGGCGGTTGATCTCCACCTTGGCCGCGGAGAGCGCAGCGATGTGGGTCTGGATCTTCTTGGTCTCGGCGGCAGCGTCTTCGGCAATCGCGCGGTTGCGGCTGCGGGCGAACAATCCGGCCGCCACCAGGGCCGTGCCGCCGATGGCCCATCCGACCGGGCCTGCCAACGCCAGGAACGCTTCACCGGCGGCTATACCGCCGCCACCAGTCGCCAGGGCACCACCACCCAGCCAGGCCAGCGCAGCATTGGTCGCAGCAGCTCCGGACAGCGTCGAGATGGCAGTGCCGGTGCCGGCGGTGCCGAACGTGGTGGCGATGGCCATGGCCGCGCTCGGAGCGAAAGCCGCGACGCCGACGCCGGTGGCCACGCCCGCAGCCGCGCCAGTGCCAGCCTGGGTGTTGACCTTGGCTGCCTCCTCTTCGATGGCGGCGATGATGTCGTTGAAGGTCTTGAACTCGGCCCTGTATTCGGAAAACGTCTTGTCGAATTCCTTGGGGCTGTTGGCCAGGGTGTTTATGTAGCCCTCGACCTGAGTGATGATCTGCTCACTGCTGGACCGGCGCAGTTCGAACAGCCTGGCGGAGGCTTCACCGACAACCTTGGCATCGGATTCGTGCTTGGCCTGGGCAGCCTTCAGGGCTGTGATGGCCTCTTCTTTGATCGCACCGTTGAACATCTTCGTTACTCCCCCTTAGTCGAGGCGCACGTCCGGCATTCCGCGCCACAATGTTTACGCAGGCACCCGGCGGCTGTAATGTTGAAATCGTCTTCTGTTGAGGCTCTAGGAGGTGCCACCATTCGACGGCGGCACCGGGCCTAGGACCAAGCGGCGTAAACTAATTCCCCAGCCTCCACGGAATACCGCCGAAAAAATCCCGGGTGGATTCCACTTTGGAAATCATGGCGGTCATCTCTTCCCGGCCGGTGGCATTCACCAGCTTGCGGAGGTTCCCGAGGTTGTCCTGGTAGGCGGCTTCCGTCGCGGCCATGCCCTTCTGGAAGCTGTGGCGGGTGTCGTCCCAGTATTTCTCGGAGTGCGTTGCCAGCGTTTCGAGGAAGCGCTGTTCCTTCAGAGCTTCACAGATCTTCTTCGCCAGCCTGCTCTGCCAGGACGAACCGAACAGGGCGTAAGCGGCCAAGCCAAGAAGCACCCCCAGCCCGATTACGAGGGTGATGGGACCGCCAAGAGCGGCGATCAGGCTACCCGTGCTCACCACACCGCCTGCGGTCGCGCCGATGCCCGCCAGATAGCTGGCCACACCCGGCAACAGCATGGCGGAACCAACTTCTGCGCTGGCGGCAGTTGCAGCGGCCCAGGCAGCCATGGCCCCAGCCGTTCCGGTCGCAGCCAGCGCCCCGAGGAACACTCCCTTCACGTTGAACGGCACGGACAGTGAGCCAAGCTCCACGCCCCCGGCAGACGTCCCTGCTGCCTGATAGTCGGCCAGGATGTCGTTGATGTCGGGCACCAACTCCTGCGCACGTTCGGCCAGAAAGCTGTTCAGCTTGTTCTGGATGTGGTCGATCAGGTACGAGCCAGCGAGCTGCTGGGCGTCCTTCTTGTCCTCGTAACGCTCGCGGATGCGCTTTTCGACATAGTCCGGCGTGACCAGCTTGCTCAGGTCGGCCTTGATGTGTTCGGTGGACGCCGACTTGTTCGCAGCGATGGTGCTCAGGATGCGCTCGGTCTTGCTGCCGATCCTGCGCTGACGCAGCGGTTCAGCACGCTCCAGCATCTCCAGCGAACCTTGAGCGCGGTCCCGATTCTCCAGGGCTTCGACAAGGCGGGCAGTCCACCCATCGCAGTACGCCTTGGTGGAGTTCTTCAGCTCGACGACCCAGCCATCCAGGCGGCCGCGCACTTGAACCGGACAGACCTTGCTCAGCAGATCGGCGAGGTCCTCTTCGAACGCCTTCCGACGGCTCGTGTCGTCAACAAGGTAGGTGAAGAAGCGGGCGCGGAAGTCGGTAAGGGAAATCGGTCGGCCGATCAGCTCACCGCGGGCCTGGAGACCTTCGAGCAAGTGCGTATAGGCACGAGACGACGCCTTGGTGATGATGTCCTCGAGATCGGCCTGATCCTGGCGGGCCATGGTCGCCACAAAGTAGACATTCCGCAAAACCGGAAGGGTGCCGTCCTTGGCCTCAAGAGTCGGCAGCTGTTTCAGCAGTGCGTTGGCGAACTGCAGATCCTGCTGGTCCATGAACCCCTGAGCCGCCGAAGCGTAAATCAGGACGTCGGCCAGGCTGTGCGCCAGTTCGGCTTTGGTATGGTCGTCGTGGGAGTGGCCATAGCCAGGCAGGTCCAGAAGGTCGCAGCCGAACAGGAACGGCGAGTCCACGTACACCAGGGCGGCGAAGCACTGATCGGCGTCGGCGGGCTGATTGTCGTTGTGGGTGCCGTACTTCTTCAGGGTGTCGAACGAACCGGCCACGATCTTGTAGTCGTTGCAGTGTTGTTCGTCGTTAGCCTGGTTCAGGTCGAAGCCCTTGCGCATGATCCAGACGTCCTCCTTGATCCAGGAGGGGCGGTCGCTGACATGGCGAACGAGGCTGATGATGGCCGTGGCGGGCTGGTAGGCGGTCGGCAGGGCGTCGCTGCCCATCAGGGTGTTGGCCAACCGGCTCTTGCCCTGGTCGAAACGTCCGCAGGCAGCCACCCGAGGCTTGCGGCCAAGGTTGCGGACCTCACGCACGAAGCTGGCGGCGGTCGGGGCGCCCTTGAACAGCGCGTCATCCAGAGGAGCGGGGGCCGTCTCGGCGTAATCGCTCATCAGCTTGATCTGGGTGGCGATGCCCCTGTAGGGGGCGCCGTACTCCAGCCCCTGCTTCGTGGAAATGTCGCCGCAATACTTCACCCAGGCTTTCACGACGCCAAGGGGGGTGTTGTCCGGGTCTTGCTCATAGCGGGAAACTTGGCTCTGAGAGATACCAAGATAAGTCGCCATTTCTTCCTGAGAGATCTTGGCGTCGGCTCGCATCTTGGCGAGGTCGTAGGTTTGAAAGGCGGTCATGTCGGCCACTCCGTTCGAAAAGCTGATTAAGTGGCCGAATTCTGGTCTTCAGTCTTGTAGGTCTTCTCGTACCACTCCTTGAAGCCGAACAGGGCAAAGCCCCACACGATGGCGCATCCGATGACCTTGTACATGGTGAACCTCCATTTTGACTGCGAAGGAGGATAACTACCTCATTCGCGCTTCTGGTAGGCACTTTAGGGGAGTTGCGCGGGTGCGTCAAGTCGCAATATGCACCAAACGGGTAAGTTCAATAGCTATAAACCTAAAGCGCATATCATATGCATCGTCATGCCGATGGCGTCCGCCAGTGACGACGCCCAACGGGTTCAGCTAGGCTTCCAGTGCCTTGGCCACCTCGACGGCGAAATCCGTGTTGAACCGCTCAAGTTGGATCGTCTGTTTCTTCAGTTCATCGACCTGCTGAACTGCCAACCATTCGGCGGTGACCGAAGTCATCCGCTGCTCCAGGAGCTCGCACAGGCGGTCAAAGTAGAGCTGAACCCGAAGTGTCAGCAATTTGACGAAGAACGAGAGCAAGATGGATGAGCCGAGGCCTGCAATTGATGTAGCAAACTTGAAAGTCGCGGCGGTCAACAGGTTACCAAGAGATTCCTTCGCCTGCTTCACATCGCCGGCAACACCTTGACTTGCAAAGTAAATCGCGGCAACTAGACCAAGAAAGGTAAATAGCAATCCAACGCCCACGAAATAGTTAGGAATTGCTTGGTAAAAAGATAGGTTGAGCTCACTGGCAACGCTGCCAACGTTAAGATAGGCCGACGGACGGGCTGTGTTTCGGATCGCTCCAGGCTCGTTCGGCTGCGGTAAGATCAGGGTCTCTTTGAACTCCTCCCAACCGTGCTTCAACATTCGCTCTCCGGAAATGACCTCGTCGATCCGAGCGAAGTCATTATTGAAGGCGTCATGGTCGGGGATTGCGCGGAGATGCTTCTTCACCCGCCGAAGGGTGCGGAGCATCGGCACCATATGTTTGATGCAGAACCAGAACAGGATTATTAGGGCGATGCCAATCATGCCAGCCGCAATGCCGACAGCTACATCCGGCTGCTTAAAAATATTGAACAGCGGGAGCAGAGCTGACTGCATTGAACTCATCGAAGCGGCTTCTGCTGCCATCACAACCTCTTGATCTACATTCTTGGAGCAATTCTCCCGCTGGATGAGGTATGCCCGATTCTCGAATCACGTTCAATCGCGTCCAACATTGGCAAACAGCGGGACTTGCACGATTGCCGCAGAGGCATGCCACTCCACGCCAATCCCATTATTCCTGGCCCATCAGCTACCAAGCAGCCCCCCTCCCGCCGAAATTCTGGGCTTCCGCGCCCTAAAGCCAAAAAGTGAAGCCTTCATCGCGCGGTTAGGGATCTGCAATCGCGTCATCCAGCTCCGGCTCATCCCACTTCGCGGCGACGGCATCCCAGCGGTCGATCCATGCCTGGAACTCCGGATCGTCGATCCGCATCTGGAAGGTGTAGAGCCGGTTGACGATCTCCTTCATCAGTTCGCGCATCTGGGCGTCGTCGATGTGTGATGCCTCGGCCCACGGAATCTTCCGCCCTTCGGCATCCAAGACGACCACGTCGGAATAGTCCCCGCTCTTGGTAGCCGGAACCACGCCCGCATGAAGGTTCTCCAGCTTGGTGTTGCGCACGCACATC
>NZ_CAINTR010000046.1 GCF_903853455.1 uncultured Magnetospirillum sp. | reverse complement strand
CTGTAATCATTGATTTTTGTGAATTTGGACGATTCTGGGAAAAGCCAGAAAAGCAAAAGGCTCACGGTCAAGAGACCGTAAGCCTTTGATATTGCTTAGGCAAATTGGAGCGGGCGAAGGGATTCGAACCCTCGACCCCAAACTTGGCAAGGTTGTGGTATACGGTTTTCCGGTGTGTCCGCGAAATTTCCGTACCTTCCGAATGCGTTGACCACAGGTGGTTTTTGGCTTTACTCTTGTGTTCGGGTCATTCCTCGAAATGACCCGAGTTTGTGTCCGCCTGTGTCCGCCATGTGTCCGTGGCTGTGTCCGCCGATTTCGCGGACACAAGATTGAACCGGAGGCCCGCCAATGCCCAAGATCACCAAGCGGTTTGTGGACAGCCTGAAGCCCGACCCAACTCGGGAGGTACAGGCGATGGATTCCGACCTCGCCGGCTTCGGGGTGAGGGTGATGCCGACGGGTGTCGCCTCCTACTTCGTCCGCTACCGGACGGCCGACGGGAGCGCGCGTCGGCTGGTGCTGGGCAAGGTGGGAACGCTCACCCCCGATGAAGCCCGCAGGCTGGCCGGGGAGAGGCTGGGGACGGTGGCGAAGGGGGCGGACCCGAGCGGAGAACGGCACATCAAGCGGGAGGCAATGACGATTGCCGAAGTCTGCGACTGGTATCTGTTGGCGGCGGGCCGGGGCGACATCGTCGGCCGGCGGGGCGAACGGATCAAGGCCAGCACCTTGGACATGGACCGCAGCCGGATCAACACCCATGTCCGCCCCCTGATCGGGACCAAGCGGGCCGACAGCCTGACCGATACCGACATTGCCCGCCTGCAACGCGACATCGCGGCCGGCAAGACGGCAAAGGAACGGCAGGGGCGAGGCGGGGCGACCACGGGCGGTTCCGGGGTAGCGGCCCGGACGGTGCGCATGTTGGGAGCCATCCTTGAACACGCCAAGCGCGCTAAGCTGGTGAAGACAAACCCGGCGCATGGCGTCCGCCAGCTTGCCGAGGGCACCAGCGACCGCCGCCTGTCCGAGGAAGAAATCACTGCGCTGGGGGAGACGATGCGGGCCGCAGAGGCGCGCGGGGAAAGCCCCGTTGCCCTGTCCGCCGTCCGGTTCCTGCTGTTGACCGGCTTCCGGCGCATGGAGGCCCTGTCGCTGCGCTGGGAGGCGGTGGACACCAAGGGCCGATGCATCGCCCTGGCCGACACCAAGAGCGGCGGGCAGGTGCGCGCGGTGGGCGCCGCCGCCCTTGCCGTACTCGACACCCTCAAGCGGGAGGCCGGTACGCCATGGGTGTTTCCCGCCTCGCGCGGCGAAGGCCATTTCGTCGGCCTCCCGAAGGCACTGGACCGGCTTTATGCCGTCGCCGGTATCGAAGGCGCCACCGTCCACACCTTGCGCCACACCCTCGCCAGCGTGGCGGCGGATGAGGGCTTTTCGGAAATGACGGTTGCCGCCCTGCTGGGACACGCCCGGCGCGGAGTGACGCAACGTTATGCCAAGGTGGACCGGGCTGCCGTGCTGGCCGCCGATGCTGTCTCCGCCAAGATCGCCGGCTTGCTCGACGGGCAGCCGGTGGCGGCCGAGGTGATTCCCTTGCACGGGCGGGGATGATGATGCCCTTCTATTTTTGCCAAAACTGGCATATGGTGTTCCCATGATCGATGAGTCGAGTCTGAAACCGCTGGAATGGGTCGCATCCTCGCTGAAGGACTTGCGGGGGTTCCCGGCGGCGGTCAAACGGGACATCGGTTCCGCCCTGCTGCTGGCGCAAAAGGGTGGCAAGGCCGGTGCGGCAAAGCCGCTGAAAGGTTTTGGCGGTGCCGGGGTGCTTGAAGTGGTCGAGGACCACGACGGCGACACCTTCAGGGCGGTCTACACCGTTCGCTTTGCCACGGCTGTCTACGTTCTGCACGCCTTCCAGAAGAAGGCCAAGCGCGGGATCGAGACGCCGAAGACCGAATTGGACACCATCAGACGGCGATTGGCCGTGGCCGAGGATCTACACCGGCAACGCCAGAAGGAGGCGAAATGACCAAGGAACGGGCTTCGACCGCCAGCAGCGGCAACGTGTTCGCCGACCTGGGACTTCCCGACCCGGAACAGGACATGACCAAGGCCAATCTGGTGCATGCCGTCGCCGATATCATCCGGGCACGCGGGCTTTCGCAGAAGGACGCGGCCAAGCTGCTGGGCACGGACCAAGCCAAGGTATCGGCCCTGCTGCGTGGCAGGATCAGCGGCTTTTCCACCGACCGCCTGTTGCGCCTTCTCGCCCGTTTGGGGCATAACGTCACCATCGTCGTTGAATCGCGCGAGCGCGATCATGGCGCCGTGGCCGTTACCGTGGCGTGACACCATGACCCATGACGGCTATGTGGCGACGGTGGAACTGGACGAAGATGCCGGCCTGTTCCATGGCGAGGTGATCAACACCCGCGACGTGCTGACCTTCCAGGGGCGCACGTTCGACGAATTGCAGGCCGCCTTCGCCGATACCAACGCCGATTACATCGAATGGTGCCGGGAGCGGGGTAAGGAACCGGAGAGGCCCTATTCTGGAAACTTCACCGTGCGTCTGCCGCCGGACCTGCATCGCCGCATTGCTACCGCTGCCGCACGAGCTGGCAAGAGCGTCAACGGCTTCGTCGCGGAGACGCTGGAGCATGTGGCGTAGCCCGGTGCCGGCGCGCATTGCCGCTGCCCTGGACGGGCGGAAGGAAGGGACCGAGGTGGTGCCACTCCGGGGACGGGGGTAGCCATGGCCCACGAGCTGATCAAACCGAATGATCCCGGGCATGGGATGACACAGGAGGACTTCGGTAAACTGGTGCGCAACAGAGGGGGGAAGTCGCTCGAAAAACTGGTCGAGCATCTTGCCAAAGTCGCGCCGGACGCGGCGAACTGTGCCGGATTTATCGCTGCCGTCGAGTCTGCGACCATCGGACACCTTTGGCTCTACTATCAGGCTTCCCTGCCAGAAAAATCGCAGCGACGATCAAAATTAAAGAAGGACACGAGGAAGGCGGCGGACTTGGCCGAAAAACTTGCAGAAATTACAGACAGGTTGCTTCGTCACTCAGAGGTGAACGAGGTGTTGTCCGAATTTGTAAACCTCAGTCCCCCAAAAGACGGCCTTCCGGCGAATTTTTTCGAGCCAGGCTTCACAACTGCACTACGGGTATTTGCGCGAAAGTGCAGCCTACTTGAACAAACCCTGCCCGCTGATCGTGGTGGAAATTCAACAGCCGCGCCGTTCAAAGCGTTGATGAGCCAAACCGCCGGGATGTTTTCCGACCTGACGGGCCAACCGGCCGCGGCTTCCACGAGGGGCGAGTTTTTCGAAGTGGCGGCCCGGGTCCGCGAAATTCTGGCGGCAATCGCGCCGTCGCTGCCGTCCGCCAAATTCGATTTCCCCCCTGAAGCCGCGCTGGCGAAGGCGCTTGCGCGGTTGGCCACCGAGACACAACCCGCCTGAGTTTTTGGCCGGCTGTGTCCGCCAACTGATTTGCACGCATTGCGGCGCATGCATATCCTTATTCTCGAAACCACCGGCATAGGCCGGAATTTGAGGAAGGATATGCGAATGGACGCCACAAAATTTATGAACAGAAAACATGCGGCAGAGTATTGCCAGAGCAAGGGCTTTCCGTGTGCGGCGGCAACCCTGGCAAAGTATTTCTCGGTTGGCGGCGGCCCTGAAGTGCAGCATTTCGGGCGAAAGCCGCTCTATTCTGTTGCCGCCCTGGATTCCTGGATCGCGGGGAAACTCACCGCCCCGCGCAGGTCGTCCTCCGAGGCTGCGTGATGGTCCGACACGACAACCTCGGCGATGGCGGCCGTTGCCTTGAATGCGGTCTAGGCTTTTGCCCCGATGTTCCTGGGGAGAAGACCCTGCACTCGCGCTACCACAAGCGAGTCGAGCATCTGCGGCGCCAATATCCGGGGGTTCCCATTACTCATGCCGAACGCGAAGCGGCAAAAGTGGACGGGCGGGCGGTTGCTTGTGATTTTACCGCACCGTTTGCTGATCGGGTCCAAGCGGCCTGTCTGTACGTGCCTTCTTGCCCTCCGGAGCGAGCCACCGATGCACTCTTCGAGTGGCATCGCGGCGCGATCCTTGATCCCGACGAACTGCTTGCGGCTCCGCCGCCCGTCAATGCGATGTCTCCCCCCAATGGATGGCTGTCGTCGCTGCCCTGGCCGCCGCCGCCGCACATCGCCGCGATGAATCTGCCGTTTCTGGATTTCGGCGTTATGCCGGAGTCCGAGCCGGCCTATGCCGCCCGTGCGGCGCAGCGATGCGGTTTTCTCTCCAAGGTGGCCGAAGCCAGAGGCGACGTCACCGAGCCGATCTGGTACGCCGCCCTCGGTGTCGCGGCACATTGCGACGACGGGGAGGAAGTCGCGCACCCGTGGTCGGATGGTCACCCCGGATATAGCCCTGAAGCGACGATGCGCAAGCTGGCCCATGCCCGCAATGCCGCCGGCCCGACGACGTGTGCGCGGTTCCGAGAGCTTTGTAGCCGGTGGTGCGAGGGCTGCCCCCACACGGTGAAAAGCCCCATCCAGTTGGGTCGCGAGGTGACCTCTGCGTTGCCGCCTGCTACCATGCTCATGGAGAATTCCCCCTTCGATATTGTCCGTCGTGGCGACATCTCCGCATGGTCGGAGCATGTTTATCCCGTCGAATTCGTGGTTCGCGCCTTTCTCGGGAATTATCCGCGCCTGACGAACCAGGGCGCCGACTATGCCGGCGCGCGGATCTTGGACCTGGGCTTCGGTGAGCGGCTTGTCATGTTGACCCATCACCTTCCTTTTGGGATGGCTTGACCCGTTTTCTCGGCCCGGTGCCGTCGATCTGGTCGCCGTCCTGGGTCTTGCGTCGGCGGGGGCCTTTTCGGATCACGGGCTGATTTTTCCGGGGG
>NZ_CAINTR010000045.1 GCF_903853455.1 uncultured Magnetospirillum sp. | reverse complement strand
CTTCGCCTCAAGGTCCGCAATGATCCCTGCCGCAACGTGCTCGATCCCACCCATCCTGCCGCCTCCGCTCGATCAAAGGGCGGAATCCTTGAATCACACACCGATTCTTTCAGGCAAGCGGAAACTGAGGGATGGTGAGTAAAAATGCAAGCGTTTCTGTTGGCGGAGCCGATGCCGATCTATATGTTACTGTTCCGCGCCGGAACCGCTGCATATCGGTCGCGCGCCTTGGCTTCAGCAAGCGCGGCGCGCTCGACTGCTTTTAACGAGTTGAAAGACAATGGAAAACAGCTCCAGGGTTTATATCTACGACACCACCTTGCGCGACGGCGCGCAGACCCAGGGTGTGGACTTTTCCGCCGCCGACAAGGTGCGGATCGCGCGCGAGCTTGACCGAATCGGCATCGACTACGTGGAGGGCGGCTGGCCCGGCGCCAATCCCACCGACGACGCCTTCTTCGCCGCGCCGCCGGCCTTCAAGCGCTCGCGCCTGACCGCCTTCGGCATGACCCGGCGCTCCGGCCGCTCGGCCGACAACGATCCCGGCTTCAACGCCCTGCTGACCACCCCGGCCCGCATCGTCACCATGGTGGGCAAAAGCTGGGACTTCCAGGTCACCGTGGCGCTGGGCATCGAGCTGGACGAGAATCTGCGCATGGTGTCGGATTCCGTCGCCCATGCCCGCACCCGCATGGAAGAGGTGATGTTCGACGCCGAGCACTTCTTCGACGGCTACAAGGCCAATCCCGCCTATGCCCTGGCCGCCGCCAAGGCCGCCTACGATGCCGGCGCCCGCTGGGTGGTGCTGTGCGACACCAATGGCGGCACCCTGCCCCACGAGATGACCCGCATCGTCGGCGAAGTGATCAAGGGCGGCGTTCCCGGCAGCCATCTGGGCGTCCACTGTCACAACGATTCCGACACGGCGGTGGCCAACACGCTGGCCGCCGTCACTGCCGGCGTGCGTCAGGTTCAGGGCACCCTCAACGGCCTGGGCGAGCGCTGCGGCAACGCCAATCTGGTCTCCATCATCCCGGCGCTGATGCTGAAGATGGGCTTTGAGACCGGCATCGCGCCCGAGGACCTTAAGACTCTGGTCTCGGTGTCACGCGCCCTGGACGAGGTGCTGGACCGCAATCCCAGTCGCGGCCAGCCTTATGTGGGCGCCTCGGCCTTCGCCCATAAGGGAGGGTTGCACGTCTCGGCGGTGGCCAAGGACCCCAAGTGCTACGAGCATATCGATCCCGCCGCCGTGGGCAATGTGCGCCACATCGTCATGTCGGACCAAGCCGGCCGCTCCAATCTGGTGGCCCGCATGACCGAGATCGGCGTCGATCTCGACTCGGTCAAGCGTGACGCCCTGGTGGCGGTGGTCGAGCAGATGCAGGTCGGCTTCGACCCGCGCGAGGTCAAGGATCTGGTCGATCTGGTGAAACGGCTGGAGCACGAGGGCTATGCCTACGACCAGGCCGCCGCCAGCTTCGAGCTGCTGGTGCGCCGCGCCCTGGGCGAAGTGCCCAACTATTTCCGGCTGGAACGCTACCGCGTCATCGACGAGCGCCGCCGCAGCGCCACCGGCGAATGGATCACCCTGTCGGAGGCCACCGTCAAGGTGGAGGTGGACGGCAAGGAGTACATGGAGGTCGGCGAGGGCACCGGCCCGGTCCACGCCTTCGACGTGGCGCTCAGGAAGGTGCTGACCACCGTCCATCCCGAGCTGACGGCGCTGGAGCTGAAGGACTACCGGGTCCGCATCACCGAATCCACCGTGGGCACCGCCGCCAAGACCCGCGTCACCATCGAGAGCGAGGACGACCAGGGCCACCGCTGGACCACCATCGGCGTCCACACCAACGTGCTGGAAGCGTCGCTGGAGGCGTTGCAGGACAGCATCACCTTCATGCTGTTCCGCTACCGGGACAACGCGGCCACGGCGTGATGACCGAATCCGCACAGCCGCAAGGCCCCGCCATCATCCTGGTGCGGCCGCAACTGGCCGAGAACATGGGCACCGCCGCGCGGGCCATGCTCAATTGCGGCCTCACCGACCTGCGCATCGTGGCGCCCAGGGCCAATCCCCTGGACGAGCGCGCCTTCGCCGCCGCCTCGGGCGCCGACCGGCTGCTGCTGGCCGCCAAGGTGGTCGATACCACCGCCGAGGCCGTGGCCGACCTCCACCGGGTGTGGTGCACCACCGGGCGCGACCGCTACATGGTCAAGCCGGTGGACACGCCGCGTCAGGCGGCCGCCGCCATGCGCGCCGTCGTGGCCCAAGGGCAACGCTGCGGCGTGCTGTTCGGCCCCGAGCGCACCGGCCTGGAAAACGACGACGTGGCCATCGCCGACACGGTGCTGACCGTGCCGCTCAATCCCGACTACTGCTCGCTCAACCTGGCCCAGGCGGTGCTGCTGGTGTCCTACGAGTGGTTCCAGTGTGACGCCGCCACCGAGCTTCCCGCCATGACCAAGGGCGCCGAGGGACCGGCCACCAAGGAAAAGCTGCTCGGCTTCTTCGGCCATCTGGAGAAGGAGCTGGACGAGTGCGGCTTCCTCCGCCTTCCCGACAAGCGCCCCACCATGGTGCGCAACCTCCGCAACATGTTCCAGCGCGCCAACCTCACCGGCCAGGAAATCCAGACCCTGCACGGCGTCGTCCACGAGCTGGTGACCTATCGCCACAAGAAGGGCGAAGACAAGTAGCGATCATGAGGCCGGGTGCTGTGCCGACCCGGCTTTGAGCAACACGGATATCCCACGGATGAACACGGATTAGGAATGCTTCCTATCCGAGTCCATCCGTGGCCGCGAAGCGGCATCCGCGTTCATCCGTGTTGCTCAAAACCGCCAGCCGCCAAAAGCCATCGAATCATTTGACAAGCCGCCGTCGATCCGTATAGTTCCGCCCTTCTCTCCCGAGAAAGCGGGCAGGCGGCCGTTCGGCGCGCCCACCCCTCCCCGCCGCGAGGCGGACCAGGACTATCGGGACAACTGCCAATAGGCTGATCAATTCGGCCAGAAGGAAGACCATGACCAAGCGTATTGAATCCAAGTACAAGATCAACCGCCGCCTCGGCGCCAATCTGTGGGGCCGCTCCAAGAGCCCGCTCAACCGCGGCAAGGAGAACCCCCCCGGTCAGCACGGTCAGCGCCGCAAGAAGCCGTCCGATTTCGGCACCCAGCTGATGGCCAAGCAGAAGCTGAAGGGTTACTACGGCAATATCGGCGAGAAGCAGTTCCGCCGGCTGTATGACGAGGCCGTGCGCCGTCGTGGCGACACCTCGGAGAACCTGATCGGCCTGCTCGAGTGCCGCCTGGACGCCATCGTCTACCGCCTCAAGTTCGCCCCCACCCCGTTCGCCTCGCGGCAGTTGATCAACCACTGCCACATCCGGGTCAACGGCAAGCGCGTCAACATCCCGTCCTATCAGGTCAAGGAAGGCGACGAGGTTTCGGTGAAGCCGAAGTCCAAGGACCTCGCCCTGATCCTCGAGGCCGCCCAGTCGGGCGAGCGCGACGTGCCCGACTACCTCGAAGTCGATCACAAGGAAATGAAGGGCAAGTTCATCCGCATCCCCAAGCTGGCCGACGTGCCCTATGCGGTACAGATGGAACCGAACCTGGTCGTCGAATTCTATTCGCGCTGATCGGTCTTTCTGTTTCGGACAAAAAAGCGGCCCGGTGGAAACACCGGGCCGTTTCGTTTTCAAAGACCGGCAAAGTCTCTCAGTGCCTGGCCTTGCACAGAAAGGCCAGGCAGCCGTCGTCTTCCTTGGTGGCGGTGTTGATGAAGCCCTCGCATTTGCAGAAGGCGTTGTAGCCGTGAACGTCGTTGCGGGCGCTGCCGGCGTCGCCGGGGCTGCACAGCCCGGTCTTGACCGCGACGTGGACGGGGACGAGGTCGCTACAATCGGTGCAAAGAGACATGACCACCACTCCCATGGATCAGTTCATCCTGGGGAACATGGTAGGCCCATCGATACCCGAGCGGAACACTCGGAGGGCGGGCCTTGGGCCCACCCGTCCGAGGCCACCTGTTCAGGCTGCGGCGACGCCCTTGTCGGTCATCAGCTGCTTGAGTTCGCCGCTGGCGGCCATCTCGCGCACGATGTCGCAGCCGCCCACGAACTCGCCCTTGACGTAGAGCTGCGGCAGGGTCGGCCAGTTGGTGAACTGCTTGACCGCCTCGCGCAAGGAGGGGTCGACCAGGATGTCGATGCCCTTGAACTTGACGCCCAGATCGGTCAACACCTGGACCACGGCGGCGGAAAAGCCACACTGCGGGAACATGGGGGTGCCCTTCATGTACACCACCACGTCGTTCTCGGTGATGTCCTGGCGAATACGGTCGAAAACGGGATTGTTCATGGGGAGAGCTTCCTCGGCGAAAACTGGAATAACTTCAATTTAGGGGCAAACCAGCCGTTCCGCAACATGCGCGACGAAAAACCGCCGGGCATTGAGCCCGGTCAAGTCAGAGATCCTTGGCGAAGTCGGGGGCGTTGTCGGGGGTCACGGTTTGCAGGGCCAGGGCGTGCAGGTCGCCGCCCATCTTGCCTTTCATGGCGGCGAAGACCATCTGGTGCTGCTGCACCCGGCTCTTGCCGCGAAACGCTTCCGAGATCACCAGGGCGGAGTAGTGATCGCCGTCGCCACGCAGATCCTCGATGATCACCTTGGCGTCAGGGATGCCTTCGCGGATCAGGGCTTCGATATGGGTGGCTTCCATGGCCATGGTCTGGATTCCTTCCAAAGGTGACCATGGGCAGCATAAGGAGGCGCGACGGACCCGGCAAGCCTCCTATAACCCCAGCGCCGCCAGGGTTGCCGGCCCGACCGCACCGTCGGCCGACAGGCCCTTGGAGCGCTGGAAGGCCGCGACGGCGGCGGCGGTGGCGGGACCGAACACCCCGTCGGCGGCGATGCCCAGGGCGGTCTGCACCGCCGCGACGTCGTCGCCCCGCATGGCCGGCTGGATCAGCTTGAGCACCCGCCCGTCCCCCTGGGCCGAAGACGCCGCCTCGCCGGTCAGCAGGCCCTCGGTCAGGACGGTGCCGCGCACGGTCAGGGGCAGCGGCAGCTCCCAGGCCCCCTGCGCGATCAGGGCGTCGAAGCTGTCCATGCGATAGACGCATTTCCGCAGCAGGGGATTGGAATTGGTGGCCAGCCAGTCGCGCCGCGTCGCCACATAGGCGACCACCCAGGCCTTCTGATCGGCGGCGGGTTTGGGATTGATGGCCAGGGTGTGGTCGCGCATGGCCCGCCACGAGCCGTGCACCACGCTGTCATAGACCACGGCGACCGACAGCCCCAGATCCAGCGACAGCGACTGGGCGGAGGTCACCGCCGGACTCCAGTAGGCCCGGTCGAAGAAGGCGTCCTGGCAGTTCCGCATCACTGGATCGGCCCCGGCAGTATGCAGCAGGGCGCGGAAGGCCATGTCCTGGTTGAGGGCAGCATCCTTGGCCGCCAGCGCCGGCAGATAGGGCGACAGCGCCGCTGCCTGGGCGGCGCCCGGCGCCGCGCAATAGTCCTTGATCAGCAGGGAGAGGTTGCCGCTGGCCAGGGTGGTCTGCGACCGGCCATAGGTCAACTGGCCGGTGTCGCCGGCCATCAGGGTCACCTGACCGTAATCGCCCAAGGCGCGCCCCGTCTCGAAAATGTTGACGATGGCCTGCGCAGTTCTCTTCTGAAGGCCTGTCATAGACATACCGTCATCCTTTGCGATTATTTCGCAAAGGATACACCCTCTGAGATAAGGCAGCAAGGAGGCATGCCGTTTTCCCTCTCCCTGAGGGAGAGGGTTAGGGTGAGGGGGAATTGGGTCCATGGAAACGGCATCGGGGCGGAGGCAATTCGCTCGCCCGGCCTTCAGGCCACCCCGTGACGTGGAATTTACCGCCGGGCAAGCCGAAGGCCCGCCCCAGCGGCACGGGGGTGACGATATTTGGTGAACGGCAGCGGCTTAACCACCGGGAGGCGAGGGCCGCGCGGCCCTCGCCTATTTCCCTCAATGCTGGGCGATCTCGTCGCCCATGAAGCCGGGCAGCCAACCCTCGTTGGCTTCGACCAGTTCGTCCACCCGCACGGCGCGGCCGCCGACGCTGATGACGTGGCCGCCGGTCTTGCCGATGACGCGGACGGTGGTGTCATGCTCCAACGCCTCTTCCAGCACGGAGGCGAGGTCGTCGTTGCGCACTTCCAGGACGTAGCGGCCCTGATCCTCGCCAAAGCACCAGGCGTGCAGCGGCAGGGTCGAAGGCGCGTCAAGCAGGGCGCCCATATGACCGTTGGAGGCCATGGCCATCTCGGCCACCGCCACCAGCAGGCCGCCATCGGACACGTCGTGGCAGGCCAGCACCTGACCGTCGCCGATCAGCTGGCGCACCAGTTCGCCGGCCCGGCGTTCGCGGTGCAGCGCCACCGGCGGCGGGGCACCTTCCTCGCGGCCGCAGATCTCGCGCAGGTAAAGCGAGGCCCCCAGCCAGCCCTTGGTCTCGCCGATCAGCACGATGGCGGAGCCGTCTTCCTTGAAGGCGACCGTGGCCGACTTGGTGACGTCTTCCAGCAGGCCGACGCCGCCGACCGTGGGGGTCGGCAGGATGGCGGTCCCTTGCGTCTCGTTGTAGAGCGAGACGTTGCCGGACACGACGGGGAAGTCCAACTCGCGGCAGGCCTGACCCATGCCGCGGATGGATTCGACGATCTGGCCCATGATCTCGGGCTTTTCCGGGTTGCCGAAATTGAGGTTGTCGGTGATGGCCATGGGCAGGGCGCCCACCGCCGACAGGTTGCGATAGGCCTCGGCCACCGCCTGACGGCCACCCTCGTAGGGATCGGCCAGGACATAGCGCGGCGTCACGTCGGTGGTGATGGCCACCGCCTTGTTGGTGCCGTGGATGCGCACCACCGCGGCGTCGCCGCCGGGGCGCTGGACGGTGTCGCCCATCACCATGTGGTCGTACTGCTCGTAGATCCAGCGCTTGGACGCCAGATCGGGGCAGGCCAGCAGGGTCTTCAGCGCCTCGGCCGGGCAGACCGCCTTGACGTCCTCCACCGCGATCACCGGCGGCTTCACCGGCGGCAGCCAGGGGCGGTCGTATTCGGGCGAGGCCAGGGCCAGCGGATCGATGGGTAGGTCGGCCACCACCGCGCCGTGGCGCTTGAGCACCATGCGGCCGGTGTCGGTGAGATGGCCCACCACGGCGAAGTCCAGCTCCCACTTGTCCATGATGGCCTTGGCCTGGGCCTCGCGGCCGGGCTTGAGGACCATCAGCATGCGTTCCTGGCTTTCCGACAGCATGATCTCGTACGGCGTCATGCCCTCTTCGCGCATGGGCACCAGATCCAGGTCCATCTCGATGCCGAGGCCGCCCTTGGACGCCATCTCGAACGACGACGAGGTCAGGCCGGCGGCGCCCATGTCCTGGATGGCAACGATGGCGTCGGTGGCCATCAGCTCCAGGCAGGCCTCGATCAGCAGCTTCTCGGTGAAGGGGTCGCCGACCTGGACGGTGGGGCGCTTCTCGTCCGACTTCTCGTCGAACTCGGCCGAGGCCATGGTGGCGCCGTGAATACCGTCGCGGCCGGTCTTGGAACCGAAATAGACCACCGGGTTGCCGATGCCGGCGGCGGCGGAATAGAAGATCTTGTCCTTGTCGGCCAGACCCACGGTCATGGCGTTGACCAGGATGTTGCCGTTGTAGCTGGCGTGGAAATTGGTCTCGCCGCCCACGGTGGGCACGCCGACGCAATTGCCGTAGCCGCCGATGCCGGCCACCACGCCCGCCACCAGATGGCGGGTCTTGGGGTGGCTGGGATCGCCGAAGCGCAGCGCGTTCAGGTTGGCGATGGGGCGCGCGCCCATGGTGAAGACGTCGCGCAGGATGCCGCCGACCCCGGTCGCCGCGCCCTGGTAGGGCTCGATGAAGCTGGGATGGTTGTGGCTTTCCATCTTGAAGACGATGGCCTGGCCGTCGCCGATGTCGATGATGCCGGCGTTCTCGCCGGGACCGCAGATCACCCAGGGCGCCTTGGTCGGCAGGGTCTTCAGCCACTTCTTCGACGACTTGTACGAGCAATGCTCGGACCACATCACCGAGAAGATGCCCAGCTCGGTATGGTTGGGCTCGCGGCCCATGATCTCGAGGATCTTCTTATACTCGTCGGCCTTGATGCCGTGGGAGGCGAGGAGTTCGGGGGTGATTTTGGTCAACGCAGCGCCTCCACCAGGGAATCGAACATCGCCTTGCCGTCGGAACCGCCCAGCAGGTCCTCGGCCAGACGCTCGGGATGCGGCATCAGCCCCAGCACGTTGTGCTTGGCATTGGTGATGCCGGCCACATTGGCCAGCGAGCCGTTGGGATTTGCCGCCTCGACCACCTCGCCCTGCTTGGTGCAGTAGCGGAAGGCGACCTGACCGTTGCCCTCCAGGGCCTTGAAGGTCTCGGCATCGGCGAAGTAATTGCCCTCGGCATGGGCGATGGGGAACCGCACCACCGCCCCGGCGGCGTAACCGCGACAGAAGTCGCTGGTGTTGCGTTCCACCCGCAGATGCACGTCGCGGCAGATGAATTTCAGGTTCTTGTTGCGCATCAGCACGCCGGGCAGCAGCCCCGTCTCGGTCAGGATCTGAAAGCCGTTGCAGATGCCCAGGACGCGGGCGCCCTTGTCGGCCTTGGCCTTGACCTCGCGCATGATCGGCGAATGGGCCGCCATGGCGCCGCAGCGCAGATAGTCGCCGTAGGAGAAACCGCCGGGAACCACGATCAGGTCGAGGTCGGGCAGTTGGGTGTCGCGGTGCCAAACCATGAGGGGCTTGGCGCCCATGCTGGCTTCCAACGCCACCGCGACGTCACGGTCGCAGTTGGAGCCGGGGAAAACGATGACGGCAGCTTTCACGGGCGATGCCTTCGCGCAAGTGAGATCAAGGCTGTCTGTGTACCCCGGAACGGGTCCGGTTTCCAGCCGATACGAGCGGAATTCTACGCGGCGGCGGAAACGCTGGCCTGGGCCGCGCCGACGACCCGGTCGAGAGTCTCGCGGATATAGCCCGAGTCGCGGTCGTCGCCGGTGGTCTGGAACGCGGCGCCCAGGCGCCGCGCGATCCAGCGGCCGACGGTGCCGGACCGGCCTCGGCCGTTGCGGCAAACCACCAGCAGCTCGGTGACGCCCTTGGCCGCCAAGCCGTCGGCGAAAGCAGCGATGTCGGCGGCGTCGGCGGCGATGAAGGGGCGCCAGGGAATGTCGTTGCCGAACAGCCGGCCGGCCAGGGATTCGAACAGGGCGCGGTTGCGGCCCCACAGCCGGGCGACCAGACGGCCGCGCACGCCGAGCGCCGAGGCGTCCATGTCCCAGAAGGCCATGGACAAGGTGTCGCCCCAACCGAGGCCGCCCAGGGGCTCACGCGCGTCGGTGGGATCCCAGATGCGCAGCACAGCCGTATCCGCCTGAGGCACCCGCCCGCCGAACTCGCCTGTCTTGATCGCCGAGACGATCATCCGCCGCACCCTTCAATACATCAACTCTCCCTAATGTATCGGCCATTTTGCAGTGCAGCGCAACCCAAACCCCTATCCCGAGGAGGCATACGGGTCATGCGTTTTCGCTGGGCGCGGCTATGGCAGCCAATCCGATGAAGGCCGGCAGGGGATGGACGATCAGCCAGGTGGGAATGGCGGCGAGATAGGGCTGGAAGCGGCCATGCTCCTCGAAGCGGGCGCGGAAGCCCGACAGGCGGAAGGCTTCGGCCATGCGGGGCAGGATGCCGCCGGCGATGAAGACGCCGCCGCGCGCCCCGACGCTCAGCGCCAGATTGCCCGCCACCGTGCCCATCATGGCGAAGAAGGTCTCCACCGCCTCGCGGCTGACGGCGCACGACCCGTCAAGACCGCGCTGGGTGATGACGTCGGGCGTGCTGAACACCGCCTGGCGGTTCGACAGCGCCGACAGCGCCTGATAGAGGTTGACCAGCCCCTGGCCCGACAGCACCCGCTCGGCCGAGACATGGTCGAAGCGCCGCCGCAGCCAGCCGAGGATCTCCGCCTCGCGGTCGGTGGCCGCCGCCATGGTGACGTGGCCGCCCTCGGCGGCCAGGGCGCTCCACACGCCGCCCAGTCCCGGCACCAGGGCCGAGACGCCGAGGCCGGTGCCCGGCCCCAGCACGGCGATGGGGCAGCCGGGCTCGGCCGTTCCACCACCGATGGCCAACAGATGGTCCGGCGTCAGATGGCGCACCGACAGGGCCACGGCGGTAAAGTCGTTGACCACCTCCAGGCTCTCCAGCCCCAGGGCGTCGCGGGTCGCCCCGATGGAAAACCGCCAGGGCGAATTGGTCAGCTCGACCCGGTCGCCGACGATGGCCGAGGCCACCGCGAAAGCCGCCCGGCGGGGAGACCGGTCCGAAGCGTTGGAGGCCAGGAACGCCTTGGCCGCCGCCGCCGGCCCCTCGTAATCGGCGCAGCGCAGCACGGTGGCGTGGAGGATCTCGCCGTCATCCACCAAGGCGAAGCGGGCATGGGTACCGCCGATATCGGCGACCAGCGCGAGCGGTGAGGTCATTCCTTGCTGCGTCCCTTGCCGTTACCGGACAGCGACTTGTAGAGATCCAGATACCGCGCCGCCGAGCGGCCCCAGCTGAAATCCTGCCCGATACAGGCGGTGACGATCTTGCGCCACTGGTCCTTCCGGGCGTACAGCGCCACCGCCCGCTCGATGGCCCATTGGAAGGCGCCGGCGTTGCAATGCTCGAACACGAAGCCGTTGGCGGTACCGGTCATCAGCGTGTCGTAGCCGGTATCCACCAGGGTGTCGGCGAGACCGCCGGTGGCATGGGCGACCGGAACGGTGCCGTAGCGCATGGCGTAGAACTGGGTCAGGCCGCAAGGCTCGAAGCGTGACGGCATCAGCAGCATGTCGCCCGCCGCCATCATGCGGTGGGCCAACTGCTCGGAATAGCCGATCCGCGCCGCCACCTGGGTCGGATGGGCGGCGGCGACGGCGCGGAAGCCGTCCTCCAGGGGGCGGTCCCCGGTGCCGACCAACGCCACCTGCGCCCCCAGGCGCAGGATGGTCGACAACGCCGCCAGCACCAGATCCATGCCCTTGTGGTCGTTGAGCCGGCTGACGATCACCAGCAGCGGCGTCTCGGCCGACGGGGCAAGGCCCAGTTCGACCTGCAGCGCCGCCTTGTTGCGCGCCTTGCCGGCCGCGTCTCCCGGCGCGTAGGGATGGGCCAGATGGGGATCGGTGGCGGGGTTCCATACCCCGTAATCGGCGCCGTTGAGGATGCCCACCAGATCGGCCGAGCGCTTGGCCAGCAAGCCCTCGATGCCGCAGCCGAAGGCCGGCGTCTGGATCTCCTTGGCGTAGCGGGGGCTGACCGTGGTGAGGCGGTCGCTGTAGAACAACCCGGCCTTGAGGAAGGACAGGCTGTCGTAATATTCCAGCCCGTCCACGGCGTACATCTCGGGCGGAAAGCCCAGCCGCGCCACCGTCTCGGCGGGGAACTGGCCCTGATAGGCGATGTTGTGGATGGTGAACACCGTGGCCGGCCGGCTGATCATCTCCCAGGCATGCAGATAGGCCGGGGCAAGACCGGTCTGCCAGTCGTTGCAGTGCAGGATCTGGGGACGCCACTTGACCGGGCTGCCGTCGGTGCACAGACCCGCCGCCACCCGCGACAGCAGGCCGAAGCGCAACGCGTTGTCGGGCCAATCCCGCCCCTGGGAATCCTGGTAGGGGCCGCCGGCGCGGTCGAACAGCGCCGGACAGTCCAGCAGCCAGACCGGCACGCCCGAATCCGGCAGCTTGCCCGACACGATCTTGGCCTCGACCCCGATGCCCAGCGGATCGCCCACCCCGCCGACCTCCCGCTTGGCTCCGACAGCCGCCATGGCCTCGGGATAACCGGGCAACAGCACGCGGACATCGACGCCGGCCTCGGCCAGAGCCGCCGGCAAGGCGCCGGACACATCCGCAAGACCGCCGGTCTTGATCAGCGGGAACACCTCGGAAGAAGCGAACAGCACGCGCATCACAGACCCCATCTCGCAGGTTAAAAGTCTCCCGCACCCACCCTATCGCGGATTTCCCAGGCGGTCGAGTGATCGGATGACGACAGGCCCGCCACCCCCCACATGGCGGACCCCAACCTCACCATCCCTCAGTTTCTCCATGCCCGCCATAGGGGCGGCAATGGGGCGAAAGATTGGAGGATTGCCTGAAGGCGCCGGATGCCGCGCTTGAAGAACGAGATCAGGCTGCGGAGTGCCTTGCGCGGGCGGTCGGCGG
>NZ_CAINTR010000044.1 GCF_903853455.1 uncultured Magnetospirillum sp. | reverse complement strand
TGACGAGGGAGGACACCCATGCCCTGGCGCAATCTGCCGCCCGAGATGCAGCACACCCTGGCCGGTTTCGTTTGGGCCATCTGGTGGGCACTCATCGGCCGCAGTCTCTACCACGCCAATCTGGTCCGCCAGGGGCGGCGGCGCTTCTGGTCCCTGATCCTGGCCTGGGAGCTGATGATCGCCATCGGCATGGGCGTCGTTGCCGGCGGTGCCGCCGAATGGCTTCAGCTCACCGGCATGGCCGCCGCCGGCTTCATCGCCGCCATCTCCTATCTCGGTCCCCGCACCATTGAAGCCTTCCAGGTCTGGGCCGAGCGCAAAGCCGGTATCGACGACCCCGAACCATGAGTCCCGCAACCCTCCAATCAAGGGGAATACCCATGCCCGAAAACGATATCGACATCATGGCCCGCACCATCTGGGGCGAGGCTCGCGGCGAGCCCGATCCCGGCATGGCGGCCGTCGCCTGGGTGATCTGGAACCGTGTCCGCCATCCCCGCTGGTGGGGGCGAGACATCGACGCCGTCTGCACCACGCCATGGCAGTTTTCCTGCTGGAACAAGAACGACCCCAACCGGCCCAAGCTGCTGGCTGTGGACGAGCAGGACGGGGTGTACGTCAAGGCGCTGGCCATTTCGAGCCATGTGATCGCCGGCACCCTGCCCGACCCCACGGCAGGCGCCACCAGCTACTTCGACCGCCGCATGCCGGAATGGCCCGATTGGGCCAATGGGCGCCAGCCGGTCGCCACCATCGGCCATCACATTTTCTTCCGGGACGAATAGTTCGTCCCCGCTTGACCCTGCCAGCCATCGGCCTGGCAGTCCCCGCCGCCCGGGTCGCACCCGAGGCGGCTTTTTCATGCGCATGAAAGGAACATCATGGACCAGACCAATCTGGTGGCCATCTGGGCCGCCGCGTGGCCGTTCATCGCGGCCATCGTCGCCGCCGCCTCGACGCTCGACGCATCCCTGCCGCAGCCGCAGCCGGGCTCCCACTGGCTGATCGTCCGCAAGATCATCAGCTTCCTCGCCATCAACATCGGCAACGCCAGCAACGGCAAGCAGCCGGACTTCGTCACATGGATCGTCCGCATCGCGATGCCGGTGCTGCTGGCGCAGGGGGCCGGCCTCCGCCCGGGTGCGGATGCTCCGACTACCGCCGATCCGGCACCCGCTTCGGCCGCCTCCGGCGGGGGTGCCGCCGCTGCCGCCATGCTGATGGTCATGTGCCTCGGCCTCGGGCTCTCCGCCTGCGCGTCGAAGCCGCCGGCCACGGTGCTGTTCGAGACCCGCGCCGCCTACGACGCCTCGGTGCTGGCGCCGCTGGTGCAGTACCACTCGCTGCCGGCGTGCCCGGCGGCGGCTGGCGTGGTCTGCAAGGACACCACCGTCGACGCCCAGTTGATCAAGGCCGATGCCGACGCCAAGGCAGCCCTTGATGCCGCGGAGGACGCGGTGCGCAACCATCCCGGCACCGATCCGACGTCGCTGATCGCCGACGCCCAAAATGCCGCCAATGCGGTCGCGGCGATCCTTGCCAATCACGGAATCAAATAGGAGAACCGAGATGCCGTTCCTGCTCGCTGCTCTGCAGCTCACCCCGGCCATCGTCGCCGCCGGGGAGGACATCGCCCAGTTCGTCGAATGGGCGATCACGATCTACAACAGCCCCACCGGCCCCGTCGATGCCGACTGGGATACCCTGCATGCCAAGGAGGCATCGTTGCGGGCCAAGCTCGGCGTATAGCGCCGTTTTCCTGAACCTTCCATCACGATGACGCGGCCGGCCGGAGGAGCGATCCCTCGGCCGGCCGCTTTTTGTGTTTCAGCTCAGGGGTTGTCGTATCTGGACGGAGTTCTGCAATCCTGTGGGTGCCAACGAGGCATTCCCGAGGTAGATTCGCCGCCTGTCGCATCGGACCGACGTGAGGAGAGATGGATGGGCGCCAGCAGGAACAATCCGACGGCCATCACGATGGGCGGCAGAGGCCGTTTCTCCGCCGAATTCGTCTCCGCCTGCGAAGCCTCGCTTTGTGTGGACTGGGCAGTCGCCTTCGAGCGAATCACCGGCTGGCCCGTTCACATCGTCCACATCGCCAAGCTGCCGGTGAGGGCCTTTTGCGAGGATGACGGTCGATGGGTTTTCGACGTGCTGGGGATGATGTCGCCCATCAGGCATGGCGACATCGTCAGCCCGCTGGTGAAGGACAGGGAATGGCCCGAGGCAGCCTTCATCGACGGGAAGGCGCGCACCAAGCTGAAGATCGGCATCGCCTGTGTCGGCGCCGATCATCTGCAGGACTACGGCCTCAAGGCCGACGAACCGCGCATCGCCGCGTGCGAGGTCGCGATCCGGGCCAATGCCGCCTACCTCGGGCTCGTCCCCGAGCGGCCGAAACCCTGGGCCGCCGCCCGAGATATCGCCCGCTATTCGTTCGGAGGCTGCGTGGTGTACGCCGAGGCCCTCTCGCGCATCACCGGCCTTCCGGCGGTCACGATGACCCCGCTCGGAATGACACCGGGGGTGCAGATGCGGGGCGGCGGTTTTCACGATGCGCTTCTTCACCCCGACGGCACGCTGGAGGACATTTGGGGGCGCTTCCTGGCCGAACGGGTCGCAGCACGCTACGGCATGCTGGATTGGGAGATCTCGGCGGAACCGCATGGTCGAATGGTCGCCGAAGCCCTGCGGACGCGACCCGAGGCGGAAAACGATGTCCTGACCGCGATCACTGTGGCCGAGGATCTGCACGGTCGTCGGCCGTAGACAGGCATACTGCTGCCATGGTGATCGATAACCACCCTGGTTAACTTTTTGTCAGCCAGATTTTGTTAATAATTGCTCGGACCATCGCGCGTTATTCCTGCTGGACGAGGGGCATGTGAGCACGACCTCGAAAATCGAGTGGACGGAACAGACGTGGAATCCGACGACCGGTTGCACGAAAATCTCCCCCGGTTGCAAGCACTGCTATGCTGAGGTAATGGCTCGCCGTCTTCATGCCATGGACGCGTCCGGCTATGAGAACGGGTTCAAGCTCGCACTGCATCCCAACCGCATTTCGCAGCCACTGGCACGCAGGAAGCCGACGGTCTATTTCGTCAACTCAATGAGCGACCTTTTCCACCATGAGATCCCAGATGCGTTCCTGGACGAGGTGTTCGCCGTCATCCAAGGGACGCCTCAGCACACGTACCAGATTCTGACAAAACGGGCTGATCGGCTACCCGAGTATTTTTCTCAACGCAGCTGTCCGCCAAATGTCTGGCTGGGAGTATCGGTGGAGGATCGCGCTTACGGGCTGCCGCGTATCGATCATTTGCGCCAAGTCGATGCACAGGTACGCTTCCTCTCGATCGAGCCGCTTCTGGAAGACCTTGGCCGAATCGACCTGACGGGCATTCATTGGGTCATTGTCGGGGGTGAATCCGGTCATAAGGCTCGGCCGATGGAGGAAGCATGGGTCGAAGGCGTCAAGCGCCAGGCCGACAAAGCCGGCGTAGCGTTCTTCTTCAAGCAGTGGGGCGGCTGGGGCGCCGATGGCGTCAAACGACACAAGAAGGCGAATGGTCGGCTGTTCAAGGGACGGACATGGAATGGTTATCCGGAGCAGTGCCCTGCCTGCTGATCAGAACAGCTTACCCTGGCCCGTATCCACCGCGACTTCCCAGAACTTGTGCGCCAGATCGTTCTTCGCCGCGAGAAGAAGCCAATAAAGGTGCTGATTACCCTTCCCGGTGATCAGCTTCATGTCCGTTGATGGCCAAATACCAAGACCGGAAACCAAATTTCGCCAATACTCGACCACAAGACGCCGAATTTCCTGTTGTGAGCTGGTGGGGTTGATCTTTTCACGCCATCCGGGGGCGAAGCTGTCGAACGCGGACTCTTCGGATGCGAGATTGATCCCGAGATTGCGCTGCAGATCCATTTTGCTCAAGTGGATCAGCATGTCGATGTGCTTAAGCGGAGCCAGCGATTGGATGATCCTGAAATCCAGAGTACCAAGGCTGAAAGGGTCGATGAACGCAAAATGGAGGCCGTAGGGGTTGACGGCTTTCGCGACGGCGGCGGCCGCGTCGACTGCCGATCCGGTGAGTTCCCGAACGGGAGCGCCCAACTGCCGCAGACGCTGGACGGTGGCGGTTCGCCGCGCGTCATCAATATCGGCAACGTAGATGTCTGAAAACGACGCACCGCCCTCCTGGCTGATCTTCCAAGCGGCGATGGCACTTCCGTCGATCCACTCCCCCGTTTCCTTCACCCGAGCCCTGCCTGGGCCACAGAACAAGTCGATAAACGTGGCGCCGGCCTTTCTTGGTCCGAGCCATTTCTTCCTTGTTCCTCGGGAAATATCGAGGTAGCGGCGCAGGTAGTCGTGCTTTTCCTTTGCCCAAATCCCGACTTCGTCCTCGGCCGGCATGCCATCATCGCCGTTGATCAACTTTCCCATGGCGGCCTCGTGGCTGTTTCAATTCTTCAAGGGCAACGTGTGGCGGGTCCTGTGGCTACTCTTCCTCGAACCCCTGACTGGTGAATTTCAGGGTCCGGCAGTTTTCCGTGACTGTCCGAACGAGATGGTCCGACGCACCGGACGGCAGGACGGCATCGATCTCAAGGGTCACCCGGACCGTCGCGCCAACAAGGCCGACCAGATGGGAGATCACCTCGTTGGCGATTTCCCCTGCGTCACGACCGGTTCGCATCGGGTCAAGCTGGGCAGTGCCATGGAAGCGCCGGGGCAGGCGCGGCTGCGGGGGCGCCGCCGGATCGGTTTCCGTCGGCGATATGCCCGGTCCCTGGCCCGGCGGCCCATCGGTCGTCACGGGGTCAGTCTTCGGCGCCGTCTCAGCCGACAGTTGCGCTGCGGCGACGTCCGGCTTGACCAGAAGGCCATCAAGATTGTCCGGAGCCAACGAAAGCTGCTTGCCGCAACGCAGGCCGCGATATCGCTTGGCCGCCTCGTCATAGCTGTCGGCATAGGCGAACGATTCCTGGCTCCACAGCAACAACCCCAACCCGTCCTGGACGGCGGCGGACAATACCAGGGAGTCCTTCAGGCGCGGCAGGTACATGTAGCGGGCGAAATCCTCCGCCAACTGCTTGATGGCGACGTGATCGCCCCGCCACAACGGGATGCGATCCAGTTCCATCCGCAATCGGGTTCCGGCCAAGGACGGCACCAGAAGCTCCTCATTGCGCAGCTTCTTGGAGGCACGAACGGCCAGTGCTTCCTGGCCGGATAGACGGAATGCCTGCCACTCCACAGGTGATTGGGGCGTGGTCTGCGTCGGCACCAGCAGCCACTGATAAGATTCCGGTACGCGTGCAACCACAGCACCATCAGCGGACTTCATCTGCGTTTCGGCCTGAGTCACTTGCTGGGGGTCGAGGTTCAGCTCCTTCTGCTCTTTCAGGATCGACTCCCAGGCGACGTAGCGCCGCACAGCCTCGTCCAGGTCTTGCAGTCTGGTCTGATCCACCGCTAGAAATACGAGGGTGTTGCGGAACAGTCTCGGCGCGCTGCCGCGCGATTCGAGGATGGCCTTGGCCGCAGCCTCCGCCTTGTTGCTCGCGTCTTTGCTGTAGGCAAAGTCCGTCCCCATGACGACCAAGCGTGCGTCGGTGTCATCGGGGACGTCGGCACCCGATTGCGCAAATGGATGGATGCGACGAAAATCCCCGGTCGTGCGCAAGTCGGCCCGCAGCCGCTTCTCGATCTCGGCGATCACCGGGTCGGGGTTGCGCTTCAACTGCTCGGCCCGGTCCTCGGCGATCTTGGTTACCGTCGGCTGGGTCGAGTACCAGTAGCGGGCGCCGTCCTGGTAGAGATAGGTCGCCGCCGACCCAAGCCGCCGCAGCGCGTCACCGAACAGGGACGGCGATTCGCCGGGCATGACGCAGCCCAACTTGATGCGTCGGTCCTCGATGCCGCGATTGGCCGCCGTCGCCGTCGGGGCCGACCCCAGGTACACCGTGCGCGCCACCCGCCGGGTGGCCGCGAACTTGCCCAAATTCGGCACGTCGGCGTCGATACGGAGCGGAAGCGCGCTGGGGCCGTCGACGTCCTTCTCGATGATCGGCTTCCAGGCATCGGGCAGATAGCGCGTCAGTTCGTCGCGCACGCGCGGGTCGTCGATGGGCAGGTTGCCCGGCATGATCAGCGGATTGCGGTCGCCCTTTTCCCACAGGCTATGGATCACCGCCGCCATCAGCCGCAGCACGCCGCGGGTGCGCTGGAATTTCGGCTGGGTGGACCAGTCGGTATACAGCCGGTCGAACACCTCGGGATGGATCGGGTAGGCGGCCTTCAGGCGGTTCTCGTAGTCGGAATCGCGGCATTCCAGCGGGAATTCCTGATGCTGGGTGCGGTAGACGTCATGAAATGCGCGCGCCACCGAATCCCTGGTAACAAATTGGGCCTTCTCGATCAAAGGCTCGAACAGACGACGCCGGACGATCTCGAAACCTTCCTCGGTGCTGGCGGGTGCCCACGAGGATTCCACGCGGCCGATCACGTTGCGCAAGCGCCCCAATGCGGCCCGCCCGCGCGCGCCGCCCACCTCCTCGTCATCGCCTTGGGCATGGGGGGAGGTAGCCGTGTCGGAGGCCGGAAGGCTGATCACCAGCAGGCAGTGGTTCGCCAGTTTCGCCGCCTCGGTCAGGGCCTGGGCGAAGGTGAAGTGGGTCTCGAAGCTGCCGCCCGGCAGATCCGCCTCGTCATGGAGTTGGCGGGCATAGGCCACCCATTCGTCGATCAGGATCAGCGACGGGCCGAACTCGTTCATCAATTCGCGCAAAGTGTCGCCGGGGCTGGTGGCCCGCTCGTCATCGGCGCGCACCCGTTCAAATGCCTTCGCCCCGCCAAGCTGCCAGGCGAGTTCACCCCACAGGGTCCGCACCACGGTACCGTCGGGTTTGACGCTGGGATTGCCGGGCGAAATCTTGTTGCCGACCAGCACCACCCGGCGAACCGAGTCCGGCAGCTTGGTGACCTCGGCCTCGGCCAGGATGGCGTCGACGCCCAGCAGGTCCCCCGGCGCGGTGCCGGAGAACAGGTGATAGAGCGCCAGCATGGAGTGGGTCTTGCCGCCGCCGAAATTGGTCTGCAATTGCACAACCGGATCGCCGCCGTTAGCGGTCAGCCGCTGTACGGCCCCCTTCAGAAGATTTTTCAGGCTCTCGGTCAGGTAGGTGCGGCGGAAGAACTCGGCGGGCTTACGGTATTCGTCGGAGCCCTCCCCGAGATGAACCTGCCACAGGTCGGCGGCGAATTCCGCCTGCTGGTAGCGCCCGCTGGCGACGTCCTTGTGCGGATTCACCACCTCGCGCCACGGCTTCAGGCTGCCCGTGACCTGGCTTTCGATGGCGGTGCCCGCGCTCTTGCGCTTCTCGCTGCGCATCTGCTCGTCGAAGATCAGACGGCGCAATTCCATCTTCATCTTGCCCACCTCATCGGCCTCGGTGGCCGAGACGGCGGTCAGCAACCGGGCGACGGAATCGAGCGCGCGGTCGGTGTCGTCGCTGGTAAACGGTTCCTGGTGCGCCCAGCGATTGCGATAGCCGCGAATCTCGCCGACCAGCCCACGTTCAGCGGGGCCGAGGGTGGCGCGGAACACCTCGTTCCAGGACTCCCACATCAGCTTCAGCAGCAGGGCCGCGTCCCATTGGGGGATCGGCTTGTCGCGCGCCATGGGATCATCGGCAAAGGCGCGCACCGCCGGAACCTGCATGTTCTTCCTGATCGCGCTTTGAATCTCGCGTTCGACGAAAGGCCCAAGTCCGGACTTCAGAAGTTCGAGCGCCTTGGCAATGCGCTCCTGGTTGGTCATCGCCATGGGGTGGTCCTTCAGTCCGTGGGCAGCAGGGGCCGCAGCAAAGGCAGCACGTCGGGGATGTCCTTGGTCGCGGTTTCCCAGACGATGTCGTGATCGATGTCGAAATAGGCGTGAACCAAGCGGTTCCGCATGAAGATGATGTCGGCCCATGGCACCGAGGGTATGGCGGAGCGGGTCTCAGGTGAAACCCTGGAGGCCGCTTCACCAATGATTTGTACCGCCTGCACCAGGGCGAAACGCAACTGTTCGTCCATGTCGATATCGGCGCGCGTGCGGCCATCGATGAACCGCTGGGCACTTTCGGCGGCCTCGATCATGTGGCGGATGCGGGTGCCGTCCTCAGGTCGCATACTGCACCTCCGCGGTGTGCACTACCTCATCGCGGAAGTAGCGGCTGAGATCGCCCGCCGTGCGCAGATCGACCTCCCGCCCACCTAGTAGTTCCGAAAATTCCCGCGCGATGCCGCCGAGCCGTATCAGGCCGGGTGTCGCTCCCGGCTCGAACTCGACCAGCAGATCGACATCGCTATCGGGCCGATTGGTCCCTTTCAGCGTGGAACCGAACAGGGACAGCCGCCGGATGTGATGGCGCCGACAGACGGCAGCCAACGCCTCAGAATTGGGAAACAGAGAATGAACCATCTCCTTCCTCCTCACAGCAGCAGGGCGCCCTGATCGGGTCGCTCGGGTTGAACCTCGTGGGCAAGGCGAACAATTTCCGGCCAGCTTTGCACAAGGCCGTTATAGGACATGGCTTCCGCCGCCCGCTTCTTGCGTTCGCACAGGGTGTAAAGCCGATAGGCCAGTTCGCGCGCCACCTCGGCCTTGGTGCCGAGCCCCGCCACCAATTTAGCAGCAGCGCCCTCGCCATCGGCCTCCAGCACCCGGATCAGGTGATGGACCATTTCCCAGACGGTCAGTCGGGTGTCTGTGTGCGGATCCCAGTCGGCGGGCAGATCGGCAGGACGGAAAAGGCGTACCTTGCCGCCCTTCGAGGACAGGATTCCCGCCTGCTCCAGACCGGCGATGCTGGTGTTCTTGGCCTTGGATAGTTGTTCCGCATCGCCATAGGCGCCATCGTTGAAGCCAACCTGCTCGAACCACACCAAAGCCCAGCGGGTGTCGGCGTCGAAATCGCCCTCCTGCTCGGCCATGGCCTCATCAAGGACCTCGTTGATCAACGTCAACGCGTCCCGCACCGATACGGCCTTGCCCTCGGCATCCAACACCTTGGCATAACGGGTATAGACCGCCATGCCTGGGCCGATGGCCGATTGCGCCAGGTCCACCGGAGCAATGTTGCCGCGCTGGAGGTGGGTGAGGGCCGCAGGCAGTTCAGACTTTAGGGCAGTGAGAAACTCGCGTCGGGTGGCAGTGGGGGCGGCTTCGGAGCGTTGACGGCAGACCAGGATGATGGAGGAGGCTAGGGCGTTGGTGCCTGAGCCAATCATGCGGTTGCCGAGTTCAGTCCGCATTGGCCACGTGCCGCTGATAGCAAACCCCGCGCGGATGACAGCATCAAGGAATGTTTCCCATCCAGTGCTGGAAGTCCCTGCATCGTCGGCAGTTTCCGACTGCTTAAATGCGTAATAGATGGTGACCGGAAAACCAGGATGGGCCAGCTGAGCAAGCCGGTGCATCGCCTGGGTCATGCCGTTCAAAAAGAAGGCTTCAGCCTGTTCTTTGCCGCCGTGGCGATAGGGCGTGGCAACCAATTCCTCGGCCTTCGGCACCGCCAGGGTACCGAAGAGATCTGGGAAAACAAGTCGCAGTGTGCGACGAAGCCAGACATAGAAGAAGTCGGAAAGATCAGCATAGCCGATATTGTCGTAATAAGGTGGGTCTGTTGAAACTACTCTGCCTATGCTGACAGACTGATTCTGCGAATCGGCCTGCTCAGCTCGCCCGCCATGATGGCTTGGTGAAAAATACATCAAAGTTGTACTGAGTGTTTTCAGTACAGTTTCCACACTTCCAACCGATTCGCTAAAGAAATTTACTTCGGCAAAGTCCCATGTCATCGGAAGCGCTTGGCGTCCAAACGTAACTCGAACGGTTGCCACGCGCGCTGAACGGCCCGATGCAGTGCGATTTGATGAGGGACCTGAATCCCAGGTACATAATGTCGATCCTTTATCCGCAAGTTTGCTGACGAGAAACCCCAAGTAAACCGAGACGGCATCAGCATAGGCCGAAGCACCATTACCGTCCTCGTTGAGGGCGGTACCATCGTCGGCGTGTCCGGCGGCTAAAGCGTCACGTTTAATCTGGTCGCGAGCCTCAAGCACCAAGCTGGAAAATGTTGTCAGGGCCACAAGCTGGCGGGGGCTGAACAAGTCGCCGTAGGTCTTCAAGCCATAGAGTGGGGGGGAGAACCAGCGTGGGTTCTCCGGCATTGCGACTTGTGGCTTCCATTCTGGCTCCGCTTGAAGCGCAATTGTTTCCATCGCCTTTGTTGGCGAGAGGTAAACACGCCCACGCTCCCCCTCTGCGACGATGGCCAGGAGGCGCTCCCCCATTCGCCCTGCATTGGCTTCACCATAGATGTGATCTGGCGCTATAGGCGAACCGGACATCACGCATTGGAAATTCGCCCCACGCCCCAGCTTGGTGCCATTTTTTGCAACCTCGGCATCTTTGGGGGAGCCAACCTTGACGACAAATCTGTAGCCGGCTCCTTCCACTATTGGGTCTACATATGCTGCCTTGTCAGCCATTGGGGACAGGATAAAGCTTGAAACCAATGGTACATCGACTTCGCTAAAAGCCGGGTTTGGACTTTTAACTGTGCGCGCCCACAGCCAGGCGACGACGGTCAGGTGCCTTCCCACCAGCGGCTTGAGGTCCGGGCGGTCCTCTGCCATCTCCCTCGTGATCTCGATCTTC
>NZ_CAINTR010000043.1 GCF_903853455.1 uncultured Magnetospirillum sp. | reverse complement strand
GCGCCGTCCTGGTCGCCGTTGGCGTCACCGCTGACGGTGTGCGCCGGGTGCTCGGCGTTTCGGTGGCTCTGTCCGAAGCCGAGGTCCACTGGCGGGCCTTCCTCGACAGCCTGACCCGACGTGGCCTGAAGGGGATCAAGCTGATCGTCTCCGATGACCATGCCGGCCTGAAGGCAGCTCGCAGAGCCGCTCTTCCGAGCGTTCCTTGGCAGCGTTGCCAGTTCCATCTCCAGCAGAATGCGCAAGCCTATGTGACCCGCGTCGAGCAGCGCAAACCGGTGGCTCAGCGAATCAGGTCTATCTTCAACGCCCCCGACAAAGCCGAGGCCGAGCGGTTGCTGAAGCAATCGGTGGAAATCTGGGCCAAAGAGGCGCCGAAGCTCGCGCTGTGGGCGGAAGAGAACCTGCCGATGGGTTTTGCAGTGTTCGATTTTCCCGAAGGGCACCGCACCAGGCTAAGAACAACCAATGGCCTTGAAAGAATTAATCGGGAATTGAAGCGTAGAACTCGCGTTGCTTCAATCTTCCCAAACACCGCTTCTTGCCTCCGCCTCGTGTCCGCCTTGCTCGCCGAATGCGACGAAGAGTGGATGTCGGGCAAGATGTACATCAACCTGAAAGGGTAATTTTACCGCCTCCGAAGCAAGCAGCTTGGTGAAATTTACAGAAAAAAAGTTGCGCGGCCCGGGAATCGGGCGTTGGTGGTGGGGAAGTGATCCACGGGCAACGCATGGCGCCGCAGCGATTGGGCCACATCTGTTCCGGTTGACGGCGGAAAGAGGCGGCTGCATTATTCTGGTCAAAGTGAGTCACTTCAGCAGCCACACGAACCAGAGGAGGACAGCATGGGAGCGATGTTTAACTCAGCCCTTGCCGCACTCGGATCCCTGGTCGCATTTGCGCCCGCTGCCGCCCCGATCCGCTATCCCTACGCTTCAGAGTGGGAAGCCCTTCAGTCTGATTGGTCTCGGATTGGCAGTGACATGAGCACGGTTATTGAGCGAGAGAGTGGTGATGTCAAAAAGGCGAATACCTCCGCCCGCTCGAAAGCCTAGTCAGGCGCCCGCACCTCAAGAAAATGACGCCCTCGGCCATGAGATACTGTCTGTGAAGGCGGCTCATATGGCGCATTGGCATGGGCCATTGCCGCCGCCAGACGCTCTTCGGTCATTCAATGAGATCATTCCAAACGGAGCCGACAGGATCGTTTCTCAATGGGAACAAGAGACCGAACATCGGCGCCGGTTTGAGCAAAAGGCACTGTCGTCACAGATATTCGAGCGGATAGCTAGTCGTGTAATGGCGCTGGTGTTTTCGCTAACGGCATTAGGTGGCGCGATTTATCTTGGCATTATCGGTCACGATTGGCTTGCCGGCACTATCGGGACTACGACTATCGGCGTCGTCATATCTGCCTATGTTCTCAGCAGCCACACGCCGAAGAAGTAGTAAATTCCCCCTTGGTTTCTGAATGCAGATCGCTGGACAAGGGAGATGTCGCGCTGGCTATTGCCGAGCGCAAACCCAAAACCGACTGAACCCATGGTCAGTGGCGCCTCCGTCGTCACCGAATCCCCCAAAGAACCTCACATCCCACGTCCTCGACACGCGGGGTTCCAGGGTTAAGTTCCGCGTGCTCCGCCGCTTGCTGGCCCATGGTTTTCCCGCATTCAGCCGGCGGCATGAATTCCACCGGGTAAAACATATCCTCGCGGAAGTAGATGGCGGCGTTCATGAGCTATGCTGGGAAATGGGTGACGGGCGGCCGATCAGGCGGCGTTGAGTGACTCGACGTCGATAACCTCGACGCCGTCGCGGAATGTGACGCCTCTAATGACCTTGGGCAACTGGTTTTCACCTTTCAGGCGTCGCCAG
>NZ_CAINTR010000042.1 GCF_903853455.1 uncultured Magnetospirillum sp. | reverse complement strand
GCTGCACTTCCTTATTGCTGAGCAATGCTTGCTTGTGATAGCGGTATAGGTGCTACTCGACGGTGTCTCATACCGGTCATCCTAATTGTCGCTGACCGGCCACCGTAATTGTCGCGCGCCACTTCCATCATCAATGCGCGCGGTTCCACGGGTATCGGGGTGCGACCTAGGCCGTCGCAGGGTCCGTTTACGCTCTTAGCCGACAGACTCTCCTCCCGTGGTGCTGGCCGGTAGCCATTACCGGATATGCCCAGCGCAACAGCCTCACCCGGCACCCTCATTTCATGGAGCAGTCTGATCAACTGCTAGGAAATGATCATGTCTGAAAACACGATTTTATCGGGATCATTCGGAGCTCTCGAAAAAGATCAACTCCGAGAGTAGAAGACATGCCGCAAAGCATTTCGAGCAAAGGTTTGGAATCCGATCCGAGTTGTTCTCGACGGCGTTGGCCAGCACTACAACATCGGCGCCATCTTCCGGCTCTGCGATGCCATGTGAGGCTGGGTTTTCCCATATTTTCAGGAGAGAGGGCTTACGCTATCATACTGCGGGGCTTTACTCGACAGGCCGCTGGGCCGGGAAATGCTGGCCCTCTCGATGAGCCTAGAGGATGGAATGTGACGGCTGCTCCTGACCTCAGAATTGACCATCGCCATATCGCCCGTATGGCGGATACGGTTCTGGCTCACCATCCTAGCCTGCGGCACGCGGCGGAGGAGGGTTGGGTCTTGTGGCTGACCGGACTGTCGGGGGCAGGCAAATCCACAGTCAGCGCTAGGCTTCGCGAGTTGTTCCACGACGCGTCGATTCTCGCCGCCTTTCTTGACGGTGACGTCCTTCGGGCTTGGTTTGCCGCCGACGCCGGCCATGACCATCAGACACGGCTCCGATTGGCACAGTCCTACGCTGCCTTATGTCAAGAATTGGCGGGTCGCGGCATCAATGTGGTGTGCTCCACCATCTCCATGTTCCATTCGGTCCGACGCTGGAATCGCGCCCATAACCGGCGCTATGTCGAGATCTATTTGCGCGTCCCTCGGGAGGAACTGATCCGCCGCGACCCCAAGGGACTTTACGCCCGCCGGGATGGTAAGATGATCGGCATCGACACGCTCTTCGAGGAGCCGGACGATCCGGATCTGGTGATCGACAACCACGGCGCCATGGATGCAGAATCGGCGGCGGAGGCCATCCTCGCGATGATCGCGGCCCGGAAGGAGGACCTATGAAAGTCGAGTGGGATTATTCCGAGCGTGCCGGCACCTACGCCAAGCGTCCGGACTACGCCGAGGCGGCGATTGACGCCATTCTGGCGCGGGCCGGGATCCAGCCCGGCGATTCCGCCTGTGATATCGGCGCCGGCTCCGGCCATCTGACCGAGCCGCTGCTGCAGCGGGGGCTGCGGGTCAGTGCGGTGGAGCCGAACGACCCCATGGCCGCCCTGGGCCGGGCCAGGACCGCCGCTTACGGATCCGTCCAGTGGCATAAGGGACAGGCTGAAGCCACCGGTCTAGCGAGCGGCGGTTTCAATCTGGTGACCTTCGGGTCATCCTTCAACGTCGCCGATCGCACGGCTGCTCTGGCCGAGACTGCCCGCCTGCTCAAACCCGGGGGCTGGTTCGCCTGTATCTGGAATCATCGCGACCTGGACGATCCGTTGCAACAGGCGATCGAGGAGACCATCCACCGCCATATTCCGGCCTACGAACTGGGCGTCCGGCGCGAGGATCAGGCCCTGGTGATCCTGGCCTGCGGCCTGTTCGACCAGTTGGAGATCATCGACTTTCCGGTTTCGCACGAAACCGACCGCGACGACTGGTGCGATGCGTGGTCGTCCCATGCCACCCTGGCCCGTCAGGCCGGCGACAAGATGGCAGAGGTCGTGGCGGCCATCCGCACCCTGGTGGCCGTTGCCGTCGGCCCCAGGCTGGTGGTGCCGTACCGTACACGGGGCTGGATGGCGCGGTTGAAGGACTGACATGGGTTTCACCTTCCACACCAAGGCAGAGACCCTGGAGGATTTGGCCAAGGGCCTGATATCTGCCCGGATTCTGCCATTGCGGCATTTCAGCGTCGCCGAATGGCGGGCCGATCCGGCGGCGGTTCTGGCCGAGCTGTCGCGGGAGAGCTGGGGAGGCGGCCCCCTGATCGTGCGTTCCAGCGCCGCCGGCGAGGACAGCGTCGCCGGTTCTGAAGCCGGCAAGTATCTCTCTATCCAGGGGGTAGAGCCCTCGGCGCTGGCCGAGGCGATCGAGCGGGTCGCCGCCTCTTATCACAGCGACGAAAGGGTGGCCCAGGGCGACCGCGTCCTGGTCCAACCCATGCTGGCGGATGTGACCCTGAGCGGGGTGGCATTCACCCGCGATCCCTCCACCGGCGCCCCCACCCTAGTGGTCAACGCCTGCGCGGGCGGCAATACGGCAGCGGTAACCGGTGGCGGGGCGGAAGCTTCGTGGTGCCATCATCATTGGCTCGACGGTCCCGAGGCGATTGCGCCGACTATCAAGGCCCTGACCGCCTTGGCCCGCGAGCTGATCGTCCTGTGCGGCACCGACGCGCTGGATATTGAGTTCGCCGTCACCGCCGTGGGAGCACTGTATCTGCTACAGGTGCGGCCGCTGCTGCTAGCGGCGGGGGCGGTTGATCGCACCACCCATGGCGAGCGTCTTCACGCCATCATCCACCGTGTGGCCGAAGCCATGCAGCCTCACCCGTTCCTGCATGGGTCCCGCACCGTCTTCGGCATCATGCCCGACTGGAATCCCGCCGAAATGATCGGCATTCGACCCTCGCCGCTGGCACTGACTCTGTATCGCGAGTTGATCACCGACAGCATCTGGGCCTATCAGCGCCACAATTACGGCTACAAGAACCTGCGCAGCTTCCCCCTGCTGATCAGCTTCCACGGCCTGCCCTATATCGATGTCCGGGTTAGCTTCAACTCGTTCCTGCCGCGCGACTTGGATGGGGCGGTCAGCGAGCGTCTGGTAGACTACTATATTGAGCGGCTGCTGGCGCGGCCGGCACTGCATGACAAGGTGGAGTTCGAGATCGTCTTCTCCGCCTACACCTTCGACCTTGATCAGCGGCTGGCGGCGCTGGCCGATTACGGCTTCAATTCGGCCGAGATCGCCACCTTGACCGATGAGTTGCGGCGGCTGACCAACCGGATCATCAACCGCCAGACCGGACTGTGGCAATCGGACTCCCAGAAGCTGGTGGTGTTGGAGGAGCGGCGCGACCGCCTTCTCGCCAGCGATCTCGCTCCCGCCGAAAAGATCTACTGGCTGCTGGAAGACTGCAAGCGTTACGGCACCTTGCCGTTCGCCGGCTTGGCCCGTGCCGGCTTCATCGCGGTCCAGATCCTGCGCTCGCTGGTGGTAGTGGGGGTGCTGACCGCAGACGAGATGGCTGCCTTCATGCGCGGCCTGGACACCGTCGGCACCGAGTTGGCCGAGGACGCCGCCCGGCTGGATCGCGAGGCCTTCCTCGACAAATACGGCCATCTTCGTCCCGGCACCTACGATATCCGCTCGCCTCGCTATGACGAGGCCCCCGATCTTTACGGCATCGGCCTGTCGCCGGGGAGCACAGTTCCGTCACTGGGCCAGTTCAGCCTGTCGCTGCGCCAGATCCGCCGCATCGAGGCCTTGCTCCGCGAGCACGGGCTGGAAACCGACGTGGTCGGTCTGTTCGACTTCCTCCAGGCGGCCATCGAGGGACGCGAGAAAGCCAAGTTCATCTTCACCCGCAATCTGTCCGACGCCCTGGCGCTCCTGACCGACCTGGGCGGAAAGTTGGGCTTTGGTCGCGACGATCTGGCCTATGCCGATATCGCGGTGATCCGGGAGATGCGAGCATCCAGCGAACCCGTCGAGGCGCTGCTGGCCCGCTCCATCGCCGCCGGTCGCGAGCGCCATGCCGTCACCCGCAGCCTGACCCTGCCCAGTGTCATCACCGCACCCAGCGACGTCTGGTCGTTCCGCATGCAAGACAGCGAGCCCAATTTCATCACCCTGGGCCAAGTTCGCGCCGAGGTCCGGGGCGCGAGCGAGGGGGGATTGCACGACCACATCGTCTGCATTCCCAGCGCCGATCCAGGCTATGACTGGATTTTCAGCCAGGGTATCGCCGGCCTGATCACCGCGTTTGGCGGTGCCAACTCGCATATGGCCATCCGCGCCGCTGAGTTGGGAATTCCGGCGGTGATCGGTGCCGGCGAGATGAATTTCCGCCGCTGGTCCGCTGCCAGAATGCTTGCGATCGACTGCGCCAACCGCAAGGTGGAGATCCTGCGATGAGCATTCTCGTCGGCATCACCCAGCGGGTGGCGGTGGACCCTGCGACGACTGAGCGCCGTGATGCGCTGGATCAACGATGGTGGGCCTTCTTGACGGTCTGCGGGCTGGTGCCGCTGCCCCTGCCCAATCATCCTGCCACCGCCATGGGGGTGATCGCCGCCGTGCCGGTTGCCGGCCTCATTCTCAGCGGGGGTAACGATCTGCCCCAGTTCGGCGGCGACGTTCCCGAACGGGACGCCACCGAGCGGGAACTGGTGAGCTGGGCCGAGCGAACCCATCGGCCGGTGGTGGGAATCTGCCGTGGCGCCCAGCACCTCGCCCATCTGCGGGGCGGAAGCGTGGTTCCGCTGGAGGGCCATTGCGTCACCCGTCATGGCTTACGGCCCGGTGGCCGCATGGTCGACAGCTATCACACCTATGGCATGCAGGCGCTTCCTCCCGGTTCCGACGTCATCGCCTGGGGCGAGGACGGATCGGTCGAGGCTTTCATGCTCGCCGATGCCAAGATCACGGCGCTGATGTGGCATCCCGAGCGCGAAGCGCCGCCCCATGCCGACGACATCGCCTTGTTCAGGCGAATTTTTGGGAGTGAAGCATGAGAGCGATCATCCTGGCCGCCGGCCGTGGCAGCCGCATGCAGGCTGCCACGGCGGATCGGCCCAAGGGGCTGGTAGAGGTGGCCGGCGTGGCGTTGCTCGACCGCCAGATCGCCGCGCTACGGGCGGCGGGGGCCGAGGACATCGGCGTCGTCACGGGCTATCGGGGGGAGATGATGGCCACACGGTCGCTGACCCGTTTCCATAACCCGCGCTGGGCAGAGACCAACATGGTGGCGTCCTTGACCGCCGCCACCGACTGGCTGCGGAGCGGACCTTGCCTGGTCAGCTATTCCGACATCTTCTATCGCCCGGAGGCTCCGTTGGCACTGGCGCGGGCCGAGGCCGACATGGCCATCACCTATGATCCCCACTGGCTGGGCCTGTGGCAGCGGCGCTTCGCCGATCCGCTGTCCGATGCCGAAACCTTCCGTCTGGCCGCCGATGGCAGCCTGACCGATATCGGCGCTAAGCCGCACTCTCTGGCCGAGGTTGAAGGCCAGTATATGGGCCTGCTCCGCTTCACCCCCCTGGGATGGGAGGCGGTCGAGGCGGTTCTCGCCGGCCTCGACCCCGCCCGCCGCGATCGCCTCGACATGACCAGCCTGCTCCGCCTGCTCCTGGCCGCCGGCCAGCGCATCGCCGCCCTTGCTGCTCCGTGGCCGTGGGGGGAGGTCGACTCGGAAACCGACCGAGCCCTTTACGAAAGCATGCCGGTGGAGTTCGGGTTAGGCTGATTGGCCTATTGGATGAGGTGGGGAAATGAGGCAATTCGTAGTGACGTCTCCACCGTATAGCTGCGGCGTGGCATGGCTGGTCAATATCCTGATGGAACTGGGAATCCGGACCACCCATTGGGGAACCCGCGATGAATGGCGGCGGTTCGAAGACGGATGGTCGCCTGAGGGAGAGGCCCGGGTCGTGGCGGCCCGGCATCTCCCCATTATCCACGACAGACCCCGCATGCAGTTTCGCGAAGGAATTGAAGGCTTCTGGGATCACCGGCTGGATTTTGCCCAACTCGTCCCGAGCCCGACGGTCCTGTATCTGCGCGACCCTCGGGACGCGATCTATTCGCTCTACTGCCGGAACAGGGAGACGCAAACCCCGGATATGGCGGAATATTGCAAGATCCTTGATACGCCAACCAGTGGAGTTGGGCACTTTCCCGGCTTGTTTTTTCTCCCGCCGCCGGAAACGCATGTCCTTTTCATCTTGTATTGGCTGACGGTCGGCGAAGAGATGCCGGTTCTACCCATCACATTCGAGGGCATGCGCGCAGCCCCCACGGAAATGGTTTTGCGAATACTGGACTTTATCGGCGCTCCCCGTTGCGAACCGGACGAGCTTGATCGGGCGTTGGCAGCATCGGATTTCAATGCCGCCCGACGCGCCATGGAATTGGCGTCGCAAGAGCGAGGCGAAGTGGTGGTGACGGCCCGGAAGGGAACCGCGAGCGAGTGGCGGGAACGCCACGATGAGACGGAAGCCGCTCGCTTCGTAACCCCGGCGCGCCATTACGAAATCCTGCTTCAGGGGCTTGCCGCCTTTGACGAGACGGTTCTTGCCCCGGCGGAACAGCACGATTGGTTCGACCTGACCCTAGAGCCAATCCCCTCCAACCCTAGCGAAATCCTGGCACGGGTCGGGCCGGCCTTGGCTCCCCCTTGCGATGCCCTGCCGGACTTCACGTCGCGGGCGGCGATCATGGCGGTGTATCTGGCGTCACGAGCAACGGCAGGAGTGCCGCTGTCCGGTCTCGGGGCACGATTGTTTCGCCGCTTTTATCTCTATCTGCTGGCCGGACAAGACCATGCTGCCATTCGGCAGGTTTTTGCCTCCGAAGAGTTTGAAAGCAGTTTCTGCCGTCTTGCGCGCCCCCGGCGCGACGGGTAGGACGGCTATGGGGAGAGAGCCGTACCCGGCAGGGTCATCCTGACGTGACGTGGCTCAGCATTGCCGTCCAAAAGCGGTCGCCGGTATAGTAGCGTCTTGCCCAAGCATGGGCCTCGTCGGCGATCCGTGCCGCCAGATCCGGTCTCCGGTCGATGAACCGGGCGATCTGGATGATATCGTCGACCGTGGTCCAGGGCAGATAATGGCGATAGGGGGTAAAGAACATGGCGGTGGCCGGGTTGTTCTGCTCGACCAGCAGCGATCCGGCGGCGATGGCCTCCCAGACCCGGCCGGTGATCAGGTGGACGCCGTTGCCATGGTGCGACACGTTGAGGACAGCCCGTGACCGCCCCAGCAGGCGGGCATAGGCGCGGGTATCGGGAGTCTCGACGGCACGGCGCGGTCCGAACACGGCGGTGAAACGAATGTCTTCGGTCATCAGCACCGACAGCGGCATATAGCGCCACAGCCGCTTGACGCTGCCGACAAAGGTCAGCCCCAGATCCCGCTCGCCGCGCTCCAGGAACAGGGCGTGCCAGCTTGGCACCGGCAAGGCGATGACCTTGCGGTTGAGCGGAGCGCGCTCCGGGCTGAGGACCGGCGACAGCGGATCGAAGACCACCATCGTGTCGCACACCGGCAGCCATCGATCGAGGTCTCGCACGACATAGTCATGGGCATCGCGCATGATGCAGACCAGACGGAAGCCGAGCCGCGCCTTGAGCTCCGCCACGACCCCGGGGTTCAGTCCGCGCAGGACGTAGTGGGAGACGCAATCGATGATCAAGACGTCCGGCCGGATACGACCCAGTGCATCGGCAAACATCTTGACGCGCCGCGCCACTTCGTCGTCGTCGCCCTGGAAATCATTGGGGATGGTCAAAGCGCGGTCGAAATAGATCTGGAAATCTATTCCCGCCTCGGCGGCGGTATGGCCAAAATGCTCGGCCAGATCGTTGGGCAGAGCGTAGCGGTCGAAGGTCAGCATCATCACCTTGATCCCCGGAGGCGGGGCGTGGCAATCCGGCGGCACCATCTTCGGGAGCGCAGCCTCATCAAGGGCGAAGGCCGCGTCGATGCGCTCGACCAGTGCCGCCTCGATGGCGGCATCATAGGGCCGGATGATTCCGTCGAAATACGGGATCGCCGAAGTCGGGCCACCGGAAAGGCGGGCCCAGATCGGGGTGAAAAAGGATCGCGCTACGTCCGGCCTGCCCAGTTGCATGGCCGCCTCGCCCATATCGGCGAGATGGGATGACGTGATCGTCCATCGCTCGGTCCACCGGCTGAAAAAATTGGACGCGCGCTCTGTCACCCCCATCTCGACCAGATGGGAGATCAGCCCGAGATGACGATTGCTCCATTCGCCATCGGACAGCAGCAGCGGCTCCAAGGCATCGAGAAGGGCTGCCTTGGCCGAAAGAGGCTCCCCCTCCAGGTTGAGGATCTCCAGCAATGCGGCGGCGCGGTCCTGATCCGATCCCCGCATCTCGGCCAGCACGTGCCGCGCTTCATCGCCTTTGCCGGACCGGCGCAGCATTTCGATCAAGCGGAGTTGGAAAAAGGGTTGGTTCGGTTGCAGGGCGAGCATCAACCGGCAGGCATCGATCTCGGCATCAAAACAGCCGCACACATGCAGGGTATCGATGATGTTATGCCATAGGGCTCCCGGCGGGAGATCGCCCCGTGCCAGCCACTCCTCCACCATATTCGCCAATCCGGGGCTGACGAGATCCGACACATGATCGTCGATCCAACCTCTGGCGATCCCCGCCATGGTCGCGGGATCGAAACTGCGAGGGACTCCCGCCAATCCGTTTGTCACCCTATCCCCAATGCTGTACGGACCTGAATCTTGGATGGCCAAAGCACCGTCGAGGCATTCCCGTCAGCAAAGCCCCAAAGCGGCGGCCGTCGATGATTATCCCAGGTTAGTGATTCTGTCAACTGGCGGCAATGACCGTACTCACCATCCCTCAGTTTCCGCTTGCCTGAAAGAATCGGTGTGTGATTCAAGGATTCCGCCCTTTGATCGAGCGGAGGCGGCAGGATGGGTGGGATCGAGCACGTTGCGGCAGGGATCATTGCGGACCTTGAGGCGAAG